>NZ_JBHXDQ010000057.1:0-11430 GCF_042725875.1 Streptomyces sp. NPDC127038
GGACCGGATGGCGGTCCGGCCGTTTCGGCCGTTGCGGGAACAGGACGGGAGGGACGGAGCGGTGTGGGGGTGGGGGCCGCCGGGCTGGGCCGGGCGGGCCGTCGCTCACGCCGCGAACAGGTCGAACGTGGAGCCGTGGCGCGGTCCCGCCAGCATGTCCAGCTGCGGGTCCACGGCCAGCATGGCCTGGTGCATGCGCTGGAGCTGCGGGGAGGGTTCCACGCCCAGTTCGTCGATGAGCCGGATGCGCAGCCTGCGGTAGACCTCCAGTGCCGTGGCCTGCCGGCCCGAGCGGTACATCGCCACCATGACCTGGGAGTGCAGTCCCTCGTGGTGGGGGTGGCGGGCGGTCAGCTCGGTCAGTTCGGCGATCAGCTGCGCGTGGCGGCCCAGGCGCAGGTCGGCGTCGATGCGCCGCTCGACGGTGACCAGTCTGCTCTCCTGGAGCCTCATCACCTCGATCTCCAGGACGGGGCCGAGTCGCACGTCGACCAGCGGCGGGCCGGTCCACAGGTCCAGGGCCGCGCAGAAGCGTGCCGCGGACACCTCGTCGTCGCCTTCCATGAACGCCGTCTGTCCCTGGCGGACCAGTTCCTCGTAGGCGTGGACGTCGACACAGCTCTTGTCGATCTGGAGCAGGTAGCCGCCGTGCCGGGTGGCGAGAATGTCCTTGGCGCCGGACGGTGCGCCCGGGCCCATGGCCGTGCCCAGCCGTCTGCGCAGCTGGAGTATGTACGTCTGCAGGGTCGTCAGTGCGCTGGCCGGAGGCTCGGTTCCCCAGAGTTCCTCCATGAGCGTGGGAACAGGCATGACCCGTCCCGGGTAGAGCGCCAGCAGCGACAGGATCTGTCGCGGCTTGCCCGCCGTCGGAACGATGGATCCCCCGTTGACCTCGGCACTCAACGGACCCAGAACCTGAATCTCCATGGTGGCCTCCCCACCTCGTCGAGTTCCTCGTCCAGTTCCTTATGTGGCCGGAAATCTCCGCCGCTAGGCACGCTAGCGGGGGCCGTGACCCCCGAGCGTTTTCCTGTAGCGGTCCTCCAGCGGTGCTCCACACGAGGTGGTGCGCGCCGCGCCCGCGGTCCGCGGGACACCCGCCCGCCGCCCCGAGTTGAACTCCGCATTCCGCTCCGGCCTTGGGGACGGCGGGCGCTCCCGCCCCGCAAACACCCCTGTTTTTCCGCCCGCCGGCACGGATGTGGATACGGCCGGCGCGCACCGGGACCGGGACCGCGTACGGGCCGGTCCTCGGCCGCGTACGGGTGTGTGTCGGGGCGGTGGGCCGGGGGTGGGGTCAGTCCAGGGTGATGTCCTCGCCTACCGATCGTTCGCGGGCGGCGGCGAGGACCAGGGCCGCGGCCGCGGCGTCCTGCACCGCCACGCCGACCGACTTGTAGAGGGTGATCTGGTCGGGTGCGGTGCGTCCCGGTTTGCTGCCGTTGACGAGTTCGCCGAGCTCGGCGTGCACGTGCCCGGCGGTGATGAGCCCGTCGCGGATGGGTGCGAGCAGGTCGTTGCTGCCCCCGAAGTCCGGGGAGAGCACGGCCTGGCGGGATTCGACGCACACCAGTGCCCCCGCGATGGTGGCGTCGTCGATCTCGCGTCCGGCCGGGTTGAATCCCACGGACGTGATGTGCACCCCGGGGGTCAGCCAGGGGCGGCGGATGACGGGTTCGACGGCGTGGGTCGTCGCGGCGGCGATGTCCGCGCCGTCGAGGGCCTCGGCGTAGCCGGACACGGCCAGGACGTCGGCCTCCAGCACGGTGGAGAGTTCCTCGGCCAGTGCGGCGGCCTTCGCCGGGTCGCGGCCGGCCACGCGGATCTGCCGGATCGGGCGGACCCGGCAGATCGCGCGGGCGTGGGAGCGGGCCTGCACGCCGGTGCCCAGCACGGCCAGCACCCGCGCGTCCGGGCGGGCCAGCAGCCGGGCCGAGAGCGCGGAGCCGGCGCCGGTGCGCGCCGCGGTGATGGCCGTGCCGTCCAGCAGGGCGGCGGGCTCGCCGGTGTCCGGGTCGAACACCACGATCAGCGCCTGGTGGGTGGGCAGGGGTGTCCCGTCGTTGTGCGGGAAGAGGGAGACCAGTTTGGTCATGAGCACCCGGGCCGAGGGCAGGAAGCCCGGCATGGCGGCCAGGAACCCGTCGCGGTCGGCGACCCGGGCGGCGACCCGGTCGGGCATCGAGGCGCGGCCCGCGCTGAGGTCCGCCATCGCCGAGGCCAGGGCATCGATCAGCGCGTCGGTGGAGAGCAGGGACTCGACCTGTGAACGGCCCAGGACCAGCATGCGCTTCACCCTCCCGGCACCGGCGGTGCGGCCGGCGGCCGCACCGCCCCCCAGCGTCGGCGCCGCGCCCCGGACGGCCGGCCCCGACACGCGGTGCCCGCCGTGCGCGTTCATCCGTACGCGCCCGCGCCCGCCGACGGACACACCGGCACACGGCCGCCCCGCCCCGCCCCGCCTCGTCCCGTCCCGTCCCGGGCAGGCGGTCCCGTCCCGCGGTCGACCGGACAGGACGGGGTGGGGTGGGTCGGGGCGGGGTGGGTCAGAGCGGGGCGAAGGCCGTCGCGGGGGCGGTGTGGTGCGGGGTGTTGACGGGTTCGGGCAGGACGATGGTGTGCGGGGCGGCCCGGTCCCAGGGGAATCCCTGGTGCAGTTCCAGGCGGGGGGCGGGGCCCTCGTCAGCGGGCAGGGCCACCGCGGCCAGCACGCCGGGCACCGGTTCCAGTTCCAGCAGCCTCCAGCGTCCGCCGAGGTCGTCGGCGGGCGGCTGGAAGGCGAGCACGCCCCGGTCGTCGTCCAGGGTGAAGGCGAACTCGTCGAAGGGCAGGCCCAGTCCCAGCCCGCGGGCCTTGGAGTAGGCCTCCTTCAGGGTCCACAGCCGCAGCACCCGGCGGTCCCGCTGCCGTCCGGGGGGTGCCTGGGCGGCCCAGTGCTGTTCCTGGGGGGTGAAGGTGGTCAGGATGGTCTCCAGGGCGCCCGCCTCCCGGTCCAGGCACTCGACGTCGACGCCGACACGCTGTCTGCGGACGATCCCCAGCAGGCTGTAGCCGCCCGCGTGGGAGAGGTTGAAGTCGAGGTGGCCGCCGCCGCGGGGCAGGCCGCCGGGCAGCGGCTGGAGGAAGGGCCGTCCGCGCGAGGAGCGCCAGATGACCAGTTCGGCCTCGCCGAGGCCGGCCTCCAGCGCCAGCGCGCGGCGGACCAGGGTGTGGGCGACGAGGTACTGGCGGCGGTCGCGTTCGAAGAGGAACCGGGCGGCGGTCGCGTTCTCGCGGTCGTCGAGCCAGTGCTCGGCCAGGAGCCCTGCGACGGTGGGCGGGAGGGCATCGTTGGGGCACAGCCACAGCGTCACCGGGGGCACCGGATCGTGGTCGGGGCCGGGCCCGGCGCCGGGCGGCCCCGGTGCGGTGAGGGTCATCGTGTCGTTCCAGTCCGTCTCGGTTGCCGTCCCTGCTGCGGACGGGGCGAGGTGGCGGCGCGGGGGCCGCCGGGGCCGAAGCGGGCGAGGAGCCGGCCGGGGCCGCTGTCGGCGGCCTGCCCGGAACCGGCTGCTGCGCCCAGGGGGCGGCCGTTCAGGCCGGACGGTCCGCCAGGAGCGCGGCGGCCTCGTCGACGCCGATCCGGTCACCGCGCACCGCGTCGAGGAGCGCGAGCACCTCCTGCCGGGACAACGCGGACCGCTCCCCCGCCCCGGACGCGACGGCGGACGCGATGGCGGGGAGGGCGGCGGACGTGGTGGCGGGGAGGGCGGCGGACGTGGTGGCGGGGAGGGCGGGCGGGGTGGCGGCGGGCGCGGCCGGCGGGCCGGCCAGGGTGCCGGCGAGGGCATCGGCCGGAACGGCGGGCGGCGGGCCCGCGGGCGTGATGGGCGCGGTGGCGAAGGCTCCGGCGGGCGCGGTGACGAGGGCGTCGGCCGGAGCGGCGGCGAGGGGGCCTGCCGATATGCCGGCGGAGGTGTCGGGGGTGGCCGGGGCCGGGGTGGTGCGGGTGCGGGAGGCGATGTAGGCGGCCATCGCGGCGAGGCCGGGATGCTCGTGGACGGTGACGGGGCGTTCGCTCAGGCCGTAGGCGCGGTTGACGCCGGCGGCGAAGTCGGCCGCGAGGATGGAGTCGATGCCCAGTTCCGCGAAGGCGGCGCCGCCGTCGATCTCCCACGGGTCGCAGTGCAGGATCCGGGCCAGCTGGTGGCGCAGCTCCTCCAGGACGGCGGCCGCGGCGCCGGGGTCCCGGTCCGCGGGGACCTGGCCGGTGCCGCCGCGCAGGTCCGCCAGGTGACGGGCCAGCAGGGCGGGGGTGGCGTACTCGTAGAGGTCCGCGCCGGCGATGGAGACGCCGAAGCCGCGGCCGATGGCCGAGACGAACTCGACGGTGAGCAGGGAGTCCAGACCGAGGACGGAGAAGGGCTGGTCGGGGTCGACCCGGTCGGGGTCGGCGTGCACGACACCGGCCAGCACGGCGGTGAGCTCGGCGAGGATGTCTCCGTGGCCGTCGGAAGATGCCGTCGGCTCGCTGGTCATCAGGTCGTCCCTTCGTGGTGGCCCCGGCCTTCGGACCGGGATCGGGGGGTGCCTCCCGCTTACCGGGGGGAAAGACGGGCCTCTGCGCGGCGGGGCGGAACCGTACGCACCCGCCGCCGCGCCCAAAACCGGACCAGGCCGGGCCCGTCCGGGCCCGGTGTGGTTTGTTTACCGGCCGGCGGTCTGGACCGCGGCGGCGCCCGGCTGGTGGGCGGCCCGGGCGGCGCGGGGCGGGGCCGGCGCGGTCTCGGGGGCGGCCATCAGGATCGCGTGCTGGAGCCGGCGCAGCCGCGGGGAGGGCTCCAGGCCCAGGTCGCGGCCCAGGGTGGTGCGCAGGTGCGTGTAGGCGTTGAGGGCCTCGCCGCGCCGCCCCGAACGGTGCAGCGCGATCATGAACTGGGCGTGCAGGTTCTCGTGACTGCGGTAACGGCTGGTCAGGACCGTGAGCTCGGCGAGGACCTCGCGGTGCCGGCCGAGCTGCAGGTCCGCCTCGATGCGCTGGTCCAGCGCGCACAGCCGGCTCTCGTCCAGGCGCCTGGCCTCCATGGCCAGCTGGGCCCCGGTCTGCACGTCCGCGAAGGCGGATCCCGACCACAGGTCCAGCGCGGCACCCAGGTTGCGGGAGGCGCCCTGGAAGTCACCGGCGTCCATGGCCCGGTAGCCCAGCCCCGCCAGCCGGCCGAACTCACGGACGTCACTGGTACCGCCCCCCGCGGCGAGCAGATACCCGCCCGGCAGGGTCACCAGGACATCCTTGGCCGTACGACGCCCCGAACCAGAACCAGAACCCGGGCCGGGGCCGGTTCCGGGGGCGGGGTCGGTTCCGGGGGCGGGGTCGGTGCCGCGGGCCAGTGCCGCCCCGATGAGTTCGCGCAGCTGCAGCACGTAGGTCTGCAAGGTGGTGCGGGCGCTGCGCGGCGGCCGGCCCGACCACAGTTCCTCGATGAGCGAGGCGACCGGCACCACCCGGTCCGCGTGCACCGCCAGCAGTGCCAGCACCTGGCGGGGCTTGGGCGCGGTCGGAGCGACGGACACCCCGTTCTCCCGCACGTCCAGTGCACCTAATACGTCGATGTCCACGCCGTCTCCCCTGTCCACGTGCGCCGCTGACACTCCCTCATTAAAAAACAGCGCAGGCGGTATGTCAATACGAGACCGATCGTCCTGTTTTTAACGACTCTCCAGCAGCGCTGCAGCAGACCTCGAAGACGCCCGTTCACCTGCCGACTCTCCGGCCGTCACGGCGGTGTTCACCCCGCGTACCGCTGCCCGGGGACCGATATGCGCCCGTACGACCGCACGTCCGGGCCCGGAAGACCGGACCGGCCTCCCTGCCGGACCTTCCGTCAAACAGACCGGCAGGTCTCCTCGTTGTGGCGGTACGGGGTCTTCGCGGAGGTCTTCACAGGTGCCTTCGAGGGGCCTGCCGCTCCCGGGCCTGCTCTTCCGGGGGTGTCCTGACGGGCCCGGCGCTCCCGGCGCTCCCCCGGCCTCTCTCAGCGCCGGCCGTGGGCACCGGGGCGGCCGTCGCCGCGCAGCCACCAGCGCGAACGGGCGGCCTCGGCCGGTCTCGCCCGTGCCTCGGCGGGGGCGGGCCGGCCGCGCAGGGCCAGCAGCACGACGGTCAGCGCGGCCAGTTCCTCCTCGGTCGCGCTGCCGCGCTCGACACGCAGAGCCGGCTGTCCGGGATCCGTCTCCCCCATGGCGCCTCCTCTTCCAGCGCCACCCTGGGCCGACGCACTCAAGAAACGCTCTCGGCCCGGTGGGGCCACAGCGGGCAGGCGGCGGGCAGGGCGGACGGACGGGCCCGACGGCGCGGCGGACCGGCGGGAGAGGAGGGGCGGGAGGCGGGCCGCCCGCGGGGCCGGTGGTGACGGCCCGGCGGGCGGGGGCGAGCGGCAGGTGGCGGGTGGGGGCGAGCGGCGGGTGGCGGGTGGTCAGGTGGTGCGTGTGCGTACCGCCTGCAGGGCCTGGGACAGTGCCCGCGCGCTCTCGGCGGCGCCGCCGATGCCGGTCATGATCACGGCCGGGGTCCGTCCCGTCCGCCGTGCGGCGTGGCGGGCGATCTCGTGGGCGGCCCGGGCGGCCGGGCCGATGCCGCACACGCTCAGGCGGTGTGCGCCGCCGAGCAGTCGGTCCAGGGCGGCGGACGGTACCGGGGCGCCGGTGACGGTGAGCGAGACGATGCGTTCGGGTCCCTCGTGGGTGCGCAGGAACGTGTCGTACGCGCCGGGGGTGACGCCGGGGACGGTGACCAGGCACACGAGGTCCGCGCCGGCCTCCCCGGCCCGCAGCACCGCCGGCGCCGGTGCCGGTGGGGCGGGGCCGGTGTCCGGCGGGGTCATGACGGGCACCGGGGCGGTGTCCAGCAGGGCCAGGGCGGCCGCGACGGTGAACCGTTCGTCCGGGTGGTCGGGCAGGCTCCGCAGCAGCTGCACGCACTGCGCGAGGACGGCCGCGGCGTCGGCGTCGGCGAACCGGGACCAGTCGTGGAGGGCGCCCAGCACCAGGGTGCCCTCCCCGTCGTGGTGCGCGGTCAGGGTGAGGGGCACGGTGGTGGCGCCCCCGGCGCTGTGCGGGGTGCCCGCCCCGATGCCCTGCGCGGCGAGCCGGGTCCGCAGGTTCCCGGGCAGTTCGGGGTGGGTGTCGAAGCGGACGGTCGTCGCGGTCAGCGGGGCCCGGGGGGCGCGTCCGCTCCACTCGCGGACCCGGTCGCCGCTCACCCAGGGGTAGGCGGTCAGGTCCAGGGCCGCGTCGCGCACCTGCACCAGCAGGTCCGCCAGCGGCGCGGCCGGGTCCACGGTGACCGTCATCGGCAGCGGGCCGCCCAGCAGTCCGGGGATGTCGGCGGCGGACCGCAGCGCCAGGTCCCGTCCCGACAGGTGCACGCCGAAGGCCACCGGCAGCGGCCCGCGGACCCCGGCCGCCCGGTACAGCAGCAGGGCCCACACCACGTGCAGGGCGCTGCTCTCCCCCGCGCCCCGGGCGCCGGCCCACGAGCGCAGCCGTGCGGCCTGCGGCGGCCTGAGCCGGCGCTGGATCCGGCCGGTGCCCTCGGCGTGCCGGGGCGGCGGGGCGGGGCGTGCGGGGCTGAGGGCGGCGCCGGCCGGCGGTGCGGCCGCCGCCCAGAACCGCCGTGCCGCGCCCGGGTCCTGACGGGCCAGCCAGTGGGCGTGGTCGCGGATGTCGGGGCGCCGGTCCGCGCCGGGCAGCACGCCGCCGGCGAGGTAGGAACGGTAGAACTGGCGCACCAGCAGCCGGGCCCCGCGCTCGTCGAGCAGGGCCCGGTGGTAGGTCACCAGCAGGCGGGTGGGCGGCTTCGCGGTGCCGCCCGGATCCGGCGGTCCCTCGATCAGGGACACCCGCAGCAGGCCCGGCCGGTACAGCTCGAAGCCGCGCTCGCGGTCACGGCGCAGCAGGTCGCTCCAGCCGGCGCCCACCGGAGCGTGGCGGACGACCTCGACGGCCGCGTCCTCGTGCAGCACCAGGCGGGGGGTGCCGGACCAGTCGAAGGACGCCCGCAGCACCGCCTCCCGCTCGGCGACGGACCGCCAGGAGGCGATGAACCGGGTGAGGTCCAGCGGGCCCGTCCAGTCCCAGTGGAGCTGCTCCACGAGACCGCCGGGGCCGCCCCGGCCGGCGACCGCGGCCGCGAGCAGCGCCCGCTGGTGCCCGCTCACCGCGACCGCGCCCGCGGCGGGCGGCGCCAGCAGATCGGCCAGCAGATCATCGCTGAACGGCACACCGGCCCCCGCCGGCCCCAGAAACCCCGGAGACCCCGGAGAGCCAAAAGAGCCCGGAGAGTCCGGAGGGGTCAGCGGGGGTGTCAGGGGGGTCAGCCGCAGCAGGTACCGGCCCGGCCGCCCGGGCGCGGGCACACCAGCGGGGACGCCGGGGACGCCGGGCGCGCCGGGGACACCGGGGGCGTCGGACACGCCGGGCGTGCCGGACGCGCCGGGGGCACCGGGGATGCCGGACACGCCGGGGAGATCGGGGCCGCCGGGGGCATCGGGGATGCCGAGCACCCCAGGGGCATCGGGGATGCGGGGGGTGCCGGGCGCCTCAGGCACGCTGAGCCCGGGGGCGCCGGGCATGACGGGCGTGCCGGGGGCGCCGGGGGCGCCGGGGATGCCTGGCGTGCCGGGGACACCGGGGATGTCCGGCGCGCCGGGGGCGTCGGAGGTGTCGGGTATGCCGGGGGCGTCGGTGGTGTGTGGGGTGTGGGGGGCGTCGTCGAGTTCGACGTCGTAGGCCCGGTGGTGTCGCGCGACGCGGGCGGCGACCGCCTCGGCGTCCGCGCGGGCCAGCCCGCACAGTTCGAGGGCCAGCGGCGACCCGTCCTGGGTGCCCGGCGGTTCGTGCACGACGGCGAGAACGGTGCCGTCGTACCAGTGATGACTCCTCATCCACCCCTCCGGGGTGATCGGCCGGTTCCGCCGCGGCGGTCCGTCCGGTCACCCCGACCTCCTTTTCGAATCGTTTCTGCACGGCCGGCCGCAGGCCCGCGGCCGCCGCCCGGCCCGCCCGCTCACCGCGGCCGGGGGCCGCGGTGTCCCGGGAAGCCGAGGACCCGCCCGCCGTGCGGCGGCCGCGCCGGGGACGGTCCCCGGGGCGCCTCCCCGGGGAAGGGGCCGCGCGGTCCGTCCGGCTGCGGTGGCGCGGCCGTGCACGCACGTGCCTCGCCCGGGTGGTACGCCTCGCTCACCAGGTAGCGTTCATCGACGAGATGGGTGGCAAAGGCCCACTCCCCCGCCGTGTCCCCCGCCAGCCGGGGAGTTCCGGTCGCGTTCCACTCGAACCCGATGGCCGGGAACCGGCGCCGCATCCCGTGCCCGAGCGCCTTGGCGTAGGCCTCCTTGAGGGTCCACAGGCGCAGGAACGCCCCGGCGCGTTCCTCCTCGGGCAGGGCCGCCAGGAGCCGGGCCTCCCCGGCGGTGCACACGTGGTCGCGCAGTGCCTCCCAGGAGACCGGGCGCGCGGCGGGTTCGGCGTCCACGCCGATCGGCCCCGTGCGGCTGACGCCGACCGCGATGAGCTCGTCGGTGTGCGTGAGGCTCACCTGGAGGTCCGCGCCCAGGCCGCGCAGCACGGGGCGCCCGCCCGGCAGGTAGGCGAGGTCGAGGCGTTCGGCGGGAACCTGCAGGGCCGCGGCGGCGGTGTGCTTGAGTACGGTCCGGGACACGGCGAGGATCAGCCGTCCGGCCGGGGCCGGATGCTGCCGGTAGCGGGGCCAGTCCCGGCCCAGCAGGGTGCGCAGGGCGGGGTCGAGCAGGGCCGGGGTCAGCCACTGCCCCCAGGTGGTGTGCACCACCGCCCGGCCGCTGTCCTCGACCCGCTCCTGCACCTCCTCCCACGGCCCGTCGGGGCCGGGCACATGACACGGCGCCGACAACGACGACACCGCCGGCACCCGGTCGTCCACCGGTACGCGGCCGCCGTGGGGCGGCGTACGGCCGTACTCCGGTGCGCGGTCGCCGTACGAAGGTGCGCGGCCGTCAGGCGCCGGGGGGCGGCCGTCAGTTGCTGGTGCGTGGTCGTCGTAGGGGGGTGTGCGGTCGTCGTGCGGTGCCGGACGGTCGTGGGGTGGTGTGCGGTCGTGGGGTGTGCCGCTGTCGCTCATCACGCCGGCCTCGTCGCGTGCAGGTCGCAGTCCACGCCGTCCGCCGCGCGCCGGGCCAGTTCCTGCCACAGGCCCGGCAGCGGGTCCGCCGTCGCGGCGGGCAGCGGCAGTCCGAGCCGTACGGTGATCCGTGCGAGCACCGCCCGCGTCCAGCCGGTGTCGCCGAGGAAGGGCAGCCGTGCCGAGGCGGCCGCCTCCTGGACGGCCGTCGTCCCGGCGGCCAGCACCAGCAGGGCCCGGCGGTCCGCCAGGGCGCGGGCCGCCGGGTCGGCGGGGTCGTGCACGGCGACGGCCGCGCAGGCGGTGCGCAGCGCCCGCCGCTCGGCGGCAAGCCGGCGGCCGAGCCGGACGAGCGCGTCACTGCCGGCGTCGTCGGCACCGGGCGCGGCGGCACCCCGTAGGACATCGCCGCCGCTACCGGTACCGGCATCGGTACTGGTACCAGTGCCGGTGCCGCCTGTGCTGGTGCTGGTGTCGGGGGCGGCGGCTGTGGCGAGGGCGGTGCCGGTGTCGTGGAACAGTGCCGCAAGTCCTGTGCCGGGGTCCGGCTCCACGGCGGCGGCCGTGCCGAGGCCTCGCACGATGCGGGCCTGGGCGGCGGCGGTGGCCGCCGGGTCGGCCCCCGCGAACGCCCGGTCCCGTACCAGGCGGGCCAGGGTGCGCCGTTCGACGGTACGGGGGCCGAACCCGCATTCGTTCAGCACGAGTTCGAGGTCGCCGAGCAGTTCGAGGGCGAGCTGGGGCACGAGGTAGCCGGTGACGGCGGCGAGCAGTTCCGCGTCCCGGCCGGACCGTCGCGGGGGCGGGGGGCAGCCGCGCAGGGCCGTGGCCGTCAGGCTCTCGCAGGCCAGCAGGTCGGCGAAGACGGTGGCCAGGACCGGGCGCCACTGCCGGGCCGCGGCCTGGTGACGGCTCAGGCCCTCCACGATGCGGACCGCGGCGAGCAGGACGGTGCCGGCCCCGGCGAGCAGCGCCGCCGGGCCCAGCAGCACGGCCGCCGGGTGCGGCACCTCGGCGGTGAGCAGCGGGCGGATGCTCCAGGCGTGGGCGAGGGCGAGATCGCGGCAAAACAGCGGGCGCAGGGCGCGGGCGAGCTGCCCGGCGTCCGGCAGGTCACCGATGCCGGGCAGGAACGCGGGCGGGACGGGCAGGACGCCGGGCCCCGCGGCCCCCAGGGCGGCACGGCCGTAGAGGTTACGGGGATCACGGGGATCACCGAGCAGCACCTCAAGACGCGCCGCATACTCCACCGCACCGGCCGCGGCAGGGACGGAGACCGCGTACGACACCGC
>NZ_JBHXDQ010000057.1:11528-62433 GCF_042725875.1 Streptomyces sp. NPDC127038
GCACCAGCCGGGGCCGGGACGGGATCCGCGTACGGCACCGCACCAGCCGAAGCCGGGGCGGAGTCCGCGTACGGCACCGCACCAGCCGAAGCCGGGACGGGATCCGCGTACGGCACCGCACCAGCCGGGGCCGGGGCGGAGTCCGCGTGCTGCGCCGCCCGGTCCGGGGCAGGGGCGGAGTCCGCGTACGGCACCGCACCAGCCGGGGCCGGGACGGGATCCGCGTACGGCACCGCACCAGCCGAAGCCGGGGCGGAGTCCGCGTACGGCACCGCACCAGCCGAAGCCGGGGCGGGGTGTGGGTGTGTGGGGGTTGCCGGGGGGTGTCCGGCCTGGGGGTGCGGCCGGGTCGGGGGCATCGCGGGTCTCCTCGTCGTCGTGGCGGCCTTCGCCGTGCGGCCAGCAAGGGCGGGGGTGTTCACCGCAGCCGGCGCAGGGCGCTCTCGGCGTGCCAGCGCGCCAGGGTCAGGGTCTCGGTGCTGGCGCGTCCCAGCCGCTCGCGCACGTGCCGGCGGGCGTCGACGGGCAGGGCGCCGGGGCCCAGGACGTCGTGCACCGCGCTCTCGCGCAGCAGCACCTGGTGGGTGTGGGTGACCCGTACTCCCTGGGCGTCGGGTTCCAGGGACCATTCGCCGTAGTGGGCGGCGAGCGGGTCGGGGGCGAGGGTCGCCCGGTGGACGATGCGTCCGGCGGCCGGGAAGCACAGCCGTACCGCCCTGGTGACGGTGGTGTCCCCGGTGTCGGGGTCGCTGGTGTGCAGGAGGGTGTTCTGCACGCCGGGCCGGTCCTCGGTGACCTCGGCGTACTCGACGTGGGGGACGAGGTCGGCCCAGTCCGCGATGCGGTAGAGGAAGTCGTAGACAATCTCCGGGGAGCCCTGGACGTAGAGGCTGTCCTCGAAGGCGAGCAGCAGTTCGTCCAGGCAGTCCCAGCGCTCGGCGGCCTCGGCGACGGCCGCGAGTTCTCCCCGTACCTGTTCCTGGAGCGTCTCGCGGGTCTGTCCGGGGGCGGCCGGCTGTTCCTGGCACAGGGTCACCAGGCAGCGGCCGGAGGACTCGGGTGACACGTTCCAGCTGCCGTGGGCGGGGGCGTCGGGCAGGAGGGGGTCGCGCAGGTCGAAGTCGATACGGCGCTCGCGCGGGCGCAGCACGCGCCGCGCGAACACGGAACGAACCTGCCCCTGACCGCCCTGGCTGCCCTGTCCACTCTCGCTGCCCTGGCCGTGCCGGCCCTGGCTGTGGCGGCCGGGGCCCGGGCGCAGCTGCCACAGGCGCAGGCTGTCGCCGTCGCGGCTGGAGTCGACGCGTTCGACGTGGATGTAGGAGGGCAGCAGGACGGGCCAGCGGGGGGCGTCGGCGAGCAGCCCGTAGACGACGCCGGCCGGGGCCGCGACCGGGGCGGTGAGCCGGGCGGAGTGTTTTCGCTGCGACGCCATCGGCGGTCCCCTTCTCCTCCAGGTGTGATCAACGCTGCACGGCCGGGGCTGAGCGGTGCTCGATTCCTGGTGGAGCGGAACGGACGCGAAGGGCGGCGGTGTCTCAGGCGCGGGCCGGCGCGGCGCCGGCCGCGGGCCGGGCCAGGACGCTCTCGGGGCCGGACATCAGCAGGGAACGCTGGAGCTTGGCGAGCGCGGGCGAGGGCTCAAGGCCCATGGTGCGCACCAGGGTCGCGCGCAGCCGCTGGTAGGCGTCGAGGGCCTCGCCGCGGCGCCCGGAGCGGTAGAGGGCGAGCATGTACTGGCCGCACAGACTCTCGTGCAGGGGGTACTGGTTGATCAGCACGGTCAGCTCGGCGAGCAGCTCGCGGTGGCGGCCCAGCCGCAGATCGGCCTCGACGCGCTGGTCCAGGGCGCACAGCCGGCTCTCCTCCAGCCGCTTGGCCTCGGTACGCAGCTGGGGCCCGGTGTGGACGTCGGCCAGCGCCGGACCGGTCCACAGTCCCAGGGCCTGGCGCAGCAGACGCGCGGCCTGGGGATAGTCCTCGGCGTCCATGGCCCGGTACCCCGAGCCCGCGAGCCGCTCGAACTCGCGCACGTCACTGCGGCCGTCACCGTTCTTGAGGAGGTATCCGCCGGGAACGGTCAGCAGGACGTCCTTGGCCCGGTGCCGGCCGACACCACCCCCCACACCGACACCACCCCCGGCACCGGTACCGCCCCCGACACCGGTACCGCCCTCGGCACCAGTACCGCGGCCGCCGGCGGTGTCGTCCAGGGCGGCGCAGATGAGTTCGCGCAGCTGCAGGATGTAGGTCTGCAGGGTGGCGCGGGCACTGCGCGGCGGGTTGCTCCCCCACAGCTCCTCGGCCAGGACCCCCACCGGGACGACCTGCCCGGCCCGCAGCGCCAGCAGAGCCAGGACCTGGCGGGGCTTGGGCGCGGTGGGCGTGATGGAGACCGTGCCGAGCCGTACGGCGAGTGTGCCGAGCACATCGATGTCCACAGCGTCTCCCCCATTGGATTGGTGCCGTCGAATTGGTGCCGTCGAATTTGATGTCGCCGTGTGAAGCCGGTGCCGCCGCCGCTGCTGGTGCCGTCCAGGGCAGGACCCGGCCGCCCCCAGTAAAAAACAGCACGAGCGGTATGTCAATGGTGGAGGCCTGACCCCGCCAACGCTGGACACGGACTCGAGGCGGCCACAGGCCGCACGTGTCAACACACCTGAAACGGGATGTATCTGCCCGAAAAGGCAACCGAACCCGTACCGCACCCCACCGGCCGGACAGCCACCCCACCAGACTGGCCCGACGGTTTCAGCCGCCCCCCGACCCCGCAGACCACCCCGCACCATGGGCCTGCCGCTGTTCGTCATGGTCACCCCGGCCGGCACCTGGGCCGCAATCACCTTGATGGCCAGGCGCATCACCCGCCGAAGCTCTCGCGGGAGCGGACAGCCGGCCTCCCGCGAGGCCCACCGCGACCGATCCGATCGGCACCGACGGTCAGCAGTGCCACCGAGAAGTCACCGATCCCTCGAGTCAGTCCCGTTCTCGCACCACCACGACGACTTCATCAGCGCAACCGGCACCATCGAGACCGGTGTCCCGTTGCCCGGAAATCCCAGGTCGCGCTGCCGGACGGCACAGCCGGAGTCTTCCTGCGTCCACCAGGCCGGCACGCTCTGCCCGAGGGGTCTGTAGCGTGCGGCAATGACAAGAAGCGAGCGGCTCGCGGAGCAGTTGGACTGGTACTGGCACAAGAACCTGCGGCCACGGCTGGACGGTCTCACCGACGAGGAGTACTTCTGGGAGCCGGTGGACGGCTGCTGGAGCATCCGCCCACGTGGCACGTCGGCCGCACCGATGCCGGCGGGTTCAGGGAAGTGGACGATGGACTTCGCGTCCCCTGCCCCGGAACCGGCGCCGGTGACCACGATCGCCTGGCGGCTGGCGCACATCATCGTCTCGTGCCTGGCCCATCGGGTCGAGTGGTACTTCGACGGCCAGGACTTCGACGCCGAGGCGTTCGCCTACGCGGGGACCGCCGACGAGGCGCTGCAACAGCTCGACGAGATGTACGGGAGATGGAACGCGGGGGTCCGCGAACTCTCGGACGCCGACCTGGACAATCCACCCGCGACGGGTCCCGAGCCGTTCCCCATGGAGAACAGGGTCCTGCACGTCAACAGGGAGCTGATCCATCACGGCGCCGAAATCTCCCTGCTGCGCGACCTCTACCGCCGGCAGGACGGAGCCGCACCGCACCGAACATGAGCCGGGTCCGGCGCCAAGCAGCAGACGACCGGCCGCCCCCGCCACCCAGACCCCGCCGTCCGAACTCCGAGCCGGGCAAACACCCGGACCCCGCAGGCCGTCACGTCATGCCCGGCCCAGAAACAGGCACTCAGGACAAGGACCGGCCTTCGGCCCGCACCCCAGACCGACCAAGACACCTCACCGGATGCCCGAGACCGCCTCGGTTCCACAGAGACAGGACAGACAGCTCCAGAAATCCCCGGGCCCCGCAGCCACGCTCCACCAGCACTCGACACTGAACACTCGGCACTCGGCACTCGGCACTCGGCACTCGGCACTCGGCACTCGGCACTCGGCGGATGGTCCGCCGCATCAGGTCGGCGGGCTTCAGACGCCGTCGGCCGCACAGTTCACCGCGCAGCGTCCCGCCGTCCGGCAGGTCCCTACCGGGCCGGGACGGGCCGGCGGCTTCAGACGTTCCCGGCCCCGCAGTCCCGCACCGGCGCCCGGCCGCCGGGCGGGCCCGCGCCCGTCCGCCGGCCCGTCCGGTCCCCCGGCTCCGCCCGCTCCGGGTGCTCCGGGTGTTCGGGGCGCTCGGGGTGCTCGGGGTGGCCCTCCGGCCCCGGCCGGCCCCCTGGCTGCGTCTGCTCCGGCCGCCTCCCCGGTCCGGCGGGTTCACCGGCTCCGCCGGACCCAAGTCCGGGTCCGGGTTCAAGTCCGGGGTGGGGGTGGGGTTGCTGCGGGGAGGCGGTGAGCAGGGGCAGCAGGAAGGCCCACAAGCGTGCGGCCCGCTCCGGTGAGACCCATTCCAGGTCCCAGTCGCCGAGGGTCTCGAGGCCGACGGTCGCGGCGACGACGGCCGCGGCCGCGTCCTCGGAGCAGACCCCGCGGGCCAGTTCGCCTTCCTCCGCGGCCTGGGCGAGGAGGTCACGGACCCATTCGCACCACCACCGCACCAGCCCTCCCCCGCTCTCCTTGCGCGAGGGATCACGGCTCAGCTTGAAACCGGCCCGCACCACGGGATCACTGCCCACGGCGGCCAGCAGCAGGCGGGTCGTGTCCACGAGCGAGCCCAGGAGCGTGTCCCCCGCACCGCGGCATCCCGCCGCCAACTCCCCCACGAAATCGGCCGCGGCCCCCTCCACCTCCCGCGCCAGCGCCTCCTTGCTGGCGAAATGGAAGTGCAGGGCACCGGTGCTCACCCCGGCCCGCCGGCTGACCGCGGGCAGACTGGCCAGCGCATAGCCGTTGTCGGCGAAGACCTCGGCCGCGGCGACGATGAGCGCCTCACGCGTACGGGCCGCCCGCGCCTGCTTGACCATTGCACCCTCCCTGCCACCCGTCCCGGTCCCACCACCTTAGCAAACCGCACGTCTGGTTGGTTTACAAGGGCAGGAGACCCACCTCCACCCGGGAACGCCGACGACGACGGACGGAAAGCACGCTGCTCGCCCCACAGGCCACCCCGGCAACCCGCCCGCCCCCGCGTTCCGGGATCCCGTACGGAACCGGGTCCACCGGTCCGTTACCGGCCCGCGCAGGAAGCCCGGCCGGGATGAAACAGCGGAGACGCACGAGGCGCGGGGGAAATGCACCGGAAACCGCCGCCACCACACGGACGGAAGACGCCGCGGCAAACCAGCCATAAGGTTTGATTCCACGAACTTGGACGGGACTCCGGACAGAATCCCCGACGGCAGGCAGCGGCCGGGACGGGCAGGCGGGCAGCAGCCGGGACGGGCCGGCCGGCGGGACCAGGGTGCGGTGGCCGGGGTGTGCGGGCCGGTGAGCGGCGGCAGGCGGGCGGGCAGCGGCCAGGGCCGACCGGCGGGCAGCGGCCGGTGGACCGGGGTGTGCGGGTTGGTGAGCGGCGGGCCCGGGCGGGCCGGCGGCAGAGCCGTGCCGGCCTGGTCGGCGGGGGTCGGGTCAGCCGGCGGCGGGGCGGGCCGCCAGGCGCTCGGCCTCCTCCATGACCCGCAGGCCACGGTCCGGCGCGATGTCCAGGTTGACCAGGGCCGCGGGAGTGGCGATCGCCGGGAGGATGTGACGGTAGAGGACCGAGGCCCGCTCGGGCAGGTCACTCCAGTTGGCGTAGGCCTCCGACAGGAACTGCATGCCCAGCCAGGCGCCGAGGAAGAACTCCGCCGTCTCCTGCGGGTCGATGTGCGCCAGCACCTCGCCCTGCTCCTTGCCCTCGGCGAGCTTGCCCGCCACCAGCTCGGTCCACGCGGGCCACGCACTGCCGAACAGCTCCCGCCCCTGCAGATCACCCGACAGGCGGATGCCCGCCATCAGGACCACGTCCTTGGGGATCCGGTGGGCCAGCGTCATGCAGATGTCCACCCACTCCTGGAGCTTCAGCTCACGCGGCACCCAGTGATCACCCGTGATCTGCGCGTCGATGACCCCCCGCGCCAGCGCCTCCTTGGAACCGAAGTGGAAGTAGAGCGCCCCCTTGGTCACATCCGCACGCTCGAGGATCTCCGCGATCGTCGCCGCCGCATACCCACGCTCCGCGAACACCGCGGCAGCCGCCTCGACAACAGCGCGCCGGGTCCGTACCGCACGTTCCTGCCGCGCCATGGGACCCTCCAAGCCAGAAAAAACAAAACCGAACGTGAGGTACCTTACCCCACCCCCACACTCCTACCCGAGGCAGGACACACAAACCCCCACCCCCGAACCCCCCACCACCACCCCCCAGTTACCCCCACCACCACTCCCCCCACCAAGCCCCACAGCCCCCACCCGCACAGACCCACGCCACCCGACCACCCCCGCCCTGACCACCCCACACACCCGCCACAGCCCACCGGCACCGCTTCACCAAAGCCCCGCCCGCCGACACCCGCCGACCCGCCCTCGGCGCCCTCGGCCCTCGGCCCACGCCAAGGCGCAGCACCACCCATCGGCACGGCTCTACCGGGACGGCCCCACGGCACCGACCCGCAGGCGCCGCCAGCCTCCGGCCCCGCGGCTCCCGCTCACCGGTATCCCCCACCGGCACGGACCACCGGCACCCACCCGCCGCTTCACGAAAGCCCGCCCTCCCGCCGGCACCGGGCGATCCGCCGTCCGTCCGCACGCACCCGCGGCACCCGCAGAACCCTCGGAAACCACCCGCCGCCATCCGTGCGCACCGCTCCGCGGTATCCCCCGCCGACACGGACCACCGGCACCCACCCGCACCGCTTCACGAAAGCCCGCCCGTCCGTCGGCACCGGACGATCCGCCCCCGGTCCGCGCCACCGCGCAGCACCGGCGGCCGGCACGACTCCGCGGCTCCTGGCATCACCCGGCGGGCGGCCGAACGGCACCTGCGACACCGGCCCGCGGCACTCGCCCACCCCTCTTACGTGCGCACCGCCTCGCGGTACCCACCCACCGGACCGGGACCGGGACCGGTCCCTGCGTCCGCGCCGACGCGCAGCACCGGCCGCCGACACAGCCCGCGGCTCCCGGCCACCCACAACAGCCCACCGGGACGGGCCTGGTGGCATCCGCGGCAACGATCCGCAGCCCGTGCCCCCCGGAACCCGCCCGGCGGCACGAGCCCGCGCAACCCGCCTACCGCCCCGCGTCCGCGCCGCAGCCCGCACCCGCACCCGTGAACGAACCGAGCCCACAACCCACGAATCCGAGCGAACCCCTCGCCGTCGGCGCCTCCGCGCGCGATCCGTGGCATCCGCGCGCCGGGACGGTTACGCGGTTGGTGCGCGTGGTCAGCGGGCGGTGCGTCCTCCGTCGACGGACAGGGTCGCGCCGGTGACGAAGCTGGCCCCGTCGCTGCACAGCCAGGCCGCCGTCCGCGCCACCTCCTCGGGATCCGCGGCCCGCTGCTGCGGCGCGGAACCCAGAGCCCGCCGCGACAGCTCCGGACTCGCGAGCCAGTCCTGGACCATCTCCGAACGCGTGAGCCCCGGAGCGATCGCGTTGACCCGTATCCCGTCCCCGGCATACTCCACCGCGGCCGCCTTCGTCAGCCCGATCACCGCATGCTTGGAAGCGATGTACGGCGCGCCCGCCGAGGACGCCACCAGCCCACCGACACTGCTCGTGTTCACGATCGCGCCCCCGCCGCCCGCGAGCATCGCGGTGATCTCACTGCGCATGCAGTTCCACACCCCGCGCACGTTGACGTCCATCACCTCGTCGAACGCCGCGTCGTCCATCAGATGCAACGGCGACCGGTCCAGCCCCACACCCGCATTGTTGAACGCCACATCCAGCCGCCCGTACCGCTCCACCACCCACTCCACCGCACCCCGCACCTGCTCACCACACCGCACATCCACCACCCGGTACCCCGCCCGCGCACCACCGCGCTCCAACTCCCCCACCACCTCCCGCAACCGCCCCTCACGCCGCGCCACAAGAACCACCACCGCACCCTGCGCAGCAAACACCCGAGCCGCACCCGCACCGATCCCACTGCTCGCACCCGTGATCAACGCGACCTTCCCCGCCAACGGCAACACCCCGCTCACACCCCCACCCCCTCTCCCACACCAACACCAACACCGGCACCGGCACCGGCATCCACGAACGCGCCAACAGGATCCGGGCCCCGACCAGAACCCGGAACAAGCCCGGGCCCACACCGGGACCCGGACCGGGGCCCAGGTTGAGGCTCGGGCCCGGGCTGGAACTCAGGCCCGGGCTGGAACTCAGGTTGGGGACGGGACCCGGACTGCGGCCCGGGCTGGAACTCGGGTTGGGACTGGAACTCGGGTTGGGGACGGAGCTCGGGCCCGGGCTGGAGCTCGGGCCCGGGCTGGAGCTCGGGCCCGGGCTGGAGCTCGGGTTGGGGTTGAAGCTCGGGTTGGGAACGGGACCCGGACTGGGGCCGGGGCTGGGGTTGGGGCTCGGGGCGGGCCGGCCACACCATGTCCCGGGCGGCCTCCCCGTCCACGGTCCGCAGCAGCCTCTCGTCGATGCCGTCGAGACGGTCCACCACGTGCCGCACACCGATCTCACGCATCGCCCGGCGCTGGAAGCCATGCCGGAACGGGCTCGGATGCCCGATGAACGGCACCCGCTGCTCCCGCGCGTGCTCGGCGAAACGGGCCGCGTCGTCGATGAACAGCACCTGCCCTCGCCCCAGCCCGAAACACCGGGCGATCTCCCCGATCCCCGGCCGGAAACCATCGGTGCACACATACCCCGGCCCGCTGAACAACCCCCGCAACGACCCCAGATGAGCCTCGAAATGCGACTCCTCCAGCCCCCCGTAACACACCACCTGAACACCCAGCCCCCGCAACCGCCCCAGCAGAGCCTGCGCGCCGGCGTCCACCCGCACCGGATGCTCCCTCAAGTACTGCTCCCGCAACGCGAAATACGCCCCCACCGTCTCCCCCACCCCCGCACCCGACCCCGTCGCCTCGGCCAGCACCCGCGCCGCGAGCACCCGCGGCTGCGACAGCACCGCCCGCTCCAGCTCCCGCGTGTACGCCACCCCCCGCACCGTCACGAAACGATGAATCACCGGACTGAACGTGTCATTCAGCAGAACACCGTCGATATTGACGGCCACCAGCCGAAGAGTCCCCAAAGGCGCAGGCATCCTGGTCTCCCTGTCACAGACAAAAAGAGAAAAAACGGAGAAAAACGGAGAAGAAACCGCCACCCGCACCACCCGCCACCGGACCCCCACCCGGCACCCCCACCACCCGAACACCAGCAAAGCAAACCGTCAAGCAGGTTTTTGCCGGGCGTCAGCCCGTGACCGAGTGGCACATTTCGCCGTGACACCGCAAAACGGAGTCACTTATTCATGTTTCCGCCGCAAACTTGGTGAAGTCTTTACTCTTCTGCTCCGGCCAACAAAACCGGTAGGTCCGTATCTTATGGAGTCGTCGGACGCGGCTACAAGACGGGGGGCAACGATGAACCTGACCACCACCCACAGCGCCACGCACAACGCCACAGCGACGCAGGACTTACCCCGCCTGACCACCACGGTCCCCCGGGAATACGTCCACCGCGCCAGCCTCGCCGAGGTCTTCCTCACCGCCTGCACCCCCAACGGCCCCCTCGACTACACCCTCACCGGCCAGTGGCCCCGCGCCCACACCTACTTCAACACCCCCGACAACACCGGCCACGACCCCCTCCAGATCGCCGAGACCCTCCGCCAGACCGGCATCTTCCTCGCCCACACCGAACTCGGCGTCCCCCTCGGCCACCACTTCGTCATGTGGGCCCTCACCTACACCACCGACCCCGCCCACCTCCACATCCAAGGCCGCCCCACCGACTTCACCATCCACGCCCGCTGCACCGAACTCCACCAACGCCGCACCACCATCAACCGCGCCACCATCACCATGACCATCCACCGCGACACCACCCCCATCGCCCACGGCACCACCACCTTCTCCACCATCACCCCCACCGTCTACACCCGCCTCCGCGGCACCACCCCCCACCCCACACCCCCACCACCCCCCACAAGCACCAGAACAGGCACCGGAACGGGGACCGGCGGCGCCGGCACGGGCACAGGGGCGCGGACAGGCATGGCTACGGGCACAGGCGCCGGCACGCGACCGGGCACAGGCACGGGTGCGGGAACAGGCGCGGGAACGGGTACAGGAGCCGGTACGGGCTCAAGCACGGACGCGGACACGGGAATGCGTACAGGCGCAGGCCCAGGCGGGGCTACAGGAACGGGCACGGGAACGGGCACAGTTACGGGAACGGCCACGGGCACAGGTACCGGAATGGCTCCGGACACGGGAACGGGCGCGGGTACGGGTCGGGGCACGGCCGCTCTCATGGCACCCGCCGACGTCGGCCGTCACAACCCCGCCGACGTCGTCCTCACCCCCACCCCCCACCCCAACAGGTGGCTCCTCACCCCCAACCTCAACCACCCCATCCACTTCGACCACACCAGCGACCACCTCCCCGGCATGGTCCTCCTCGAAGCCGCCCGCCAAGCCGCCCACGCCACCCTCAAAAACCCCCACTTCACCCCCACCACCACCCACACCACCTTCACCCACTACACCGAATACGACCACCCCTGCCACATCCACACCCACACCACCCCCGACAACAACAACACCACCACCATCCACATCACCGGCCACCAACAAAACCGCACCACCTTCACCACCACCATCACCGGCCCCACCACATAAAACGCCACCCACCCAAAACCAGACCAGCAACAGCACCCGCACCAAAAGCCGTCAGGGCACCCACACCCACACCCACACCCACACCCACAACAGCGACAAGCCACACCCCCCACACCAACGACGGCGACGGGCCACCCAGCAACAGCAACAGGATCGGCTCAACACAGCAACAACGACAGCAGCACCCACACCCCCCGCACCCGCACCCGCACCCGCACCCGCACCCGCACCCGCACCAGACCCTGAACCAGGCACAAACCCCCCAGCAACACGCCTTGGTAAAGCACACCATTGAGCCTTTTGCGCCTTTCCACCTTGATCAGTCAGCGAGTTCGAGTGCGACGGCGGCGGTCACTTCCGCCCCGGAACGGAACGCGGACAACAGGACCCGCGTCCGCCCCGTCACCCCAGGTCGTCAGCGGCGAGAGCGGCGGGTATGCCGTGGATCCGGGCCACGGCCAGATCGCGCACGGCTCCGGGTAGCGCGTCAGAGGCCCAGATCAGGCGACCGGCTGGATCCGCGAGGACCTGCACGTTCATCACATGCTGCGTGCGGGCGGCGGCGTTGAGGACGCCTGCTGGTCGCGGACTCCCGATTGACCAGGACGGCCACGCCTGGCGACCATGATCAGCCCAAACTGCACCTACGGCGCGCATCGAAGGGCACACTGTCCCTGCTGACCGTCCTGCCCGGCACTTCCTTGCCGAACATGGCTGCTGAGTCCGTCGGTTTCCTGCTCCGTCATCCACGCCCGCCTAGCCCTCTCAAAGAACGGTCTGGGCGGAGGCGTGAAGGATTTGACGGGACGGGCAGGGACGTCCTGGAGCACGCAGCCCGGCCAGTGAGGACCGTAGCCTTCGCCGATCTGTGTACTCAGGTCAAGGGCCAAGGAGAGCTCGCGAAGTCTGCTCAGGCGCAGGTGCTTCGCGGCGGAGCACGTCGAAAAGTCGCTGCAGCGGATCGTGGCCGAGGTGGCGCCGCAGTTCACTTGAATACGCTGCGCACACGTGTCTTGCCTCACCTTCGAGGCCGCTGGGCAACCCTTCCAGCACTGAGATCTTCTCTCTGGGGTGAAGATCTTGAAGGGGCGACCTCGCCTACTCATACTCCTGACCCTGGCCGTCGTGGCGGCCGTGACAGCAACCGTCGTCATGGTCATCCAGGCGAACACGATGGAGACCCTCTCCCCGAGCGAAGAACGTGGCCGGGCCGCGTCTGAAACAGTCGTACCGTCGGGGCAGGTGGACTGCAGGACGGTCAAGTGCATCGCGCTCACCTTCGACGGAAACCCGGGCGAACCCACCGACCGACTGATGGACATCCTGAAGGAGTACGGGGCGCCGTCGACGTTCTTCCTCGAGGGCCGACGCATCCACAAGTTCCCGGATGTGGTGCGACGGATCGCCAAGGAAGGCCACGAGATCGGCGACCACACCTGGACGCACGCGGTGCTGACCGATGTCTCTGACGCACAGATCCGCGTCGAACTGCGCCGCACAGCTCGAGCCATCTCCAGCATCACCGGCAGCGAACCGACACTGATGCGCCCGCCCCAGGGCCGCACCGACGACCGCGTCTCCAAGGTCTCGAAAGAACTGGGGATGGCGCAGGTGTTATGGACGGTGACCGCGAAGGATTACCAGACGAACGACACCGCGCTCATCACCAAGCGCGTGCTCGCGGGTGCCAGTCGCGACGGGATCATCCTGCTCCACCCGCTACACAAGGGCACCGTGCCCGCCATGCCTGCCATCCTGAAGGAACTCAGCAAGCAGCACTACACCTTCGTGACCGTCTCCCAACTGCTCGCCCCGGCCAAGGCCGAGCCCGGCAAGATCTACAGGTGACTGACCGAACTTGTTCCTCTGAGTGGTGATCGGGTTTGCCGTTCGGGTGGGCGTCGATGGACGCTGAACCGAACGGCAGACGGAGGGATCGTCAGGCGGCTGGGGTGAGGGGAGTTGGGGCCGCGTCGGTTCGGCGGTTTCGTCGGGTGAGGTGGCGGGCCATGAGGGTGAAGGCCCACTGGACGTGGGCTTTGGCGTGGGACCGGCACCGACGTCCGACCTGTTCACGCTGGTGTCCGCGACGGCGCTCGGCGCTGCGGCGGCCCTGCTCTGCCAGCGGCTGCACCGCAGCCTCGGCGGCTGAGCGGCATTCCTGCCCCGGGGCATCAGGCCGATTGAGGACGCCGCAGCCCTTCGAGGAGGAGGTCGATCAAGCGCCGGGGGTCATAGCGCGGGTCGCTGTCGCGTCCGATGCAGAGGTTGCCGATTCCGCGCATCAGTTCGTAGGGCTGTATGCCGGGTTTGATGGCGCCGGCGTCGGCCGCGGCGTCGAGCAGTTGGGCGCTTACTGGCAGCAGGCGGTCGATGAAGTAGGTGTGCAGCGCGGCGAAGCGGTCGCTGTCGGACTGCAGGGCGTCGGCGAGTCCGTGCTTGGTGACCAGGAAGTCGACGAAGAGGTCGACCCACTGGCGCAGTGCGTCGAACGGGGAGTCGGCACCGGCTAGCAGGCTCGGTCCTGCCTCGGCGCATTCCTCGATCTGGTGGTGGTAGACGGCGGTGACGAGATCCGCCCGGGTCGGGAAGTGACGGTAGATCGTGGCCATCCCGACGCCCGCCCTGGCCGCGATCTGGCGGATCGGCGCGTCGACGCCGGAGGTGACGAACACCTCAGCGGCGGCGGCGAGTACGGCCCGCTGGTTGCGCTGCGCGTCGGCCCGCTTGCTTCGGGTCGACGCCTTCTCGCTGGGGCTCTCGGCGGTCATCACGCTTTCCTTTCAACGCCGCTTGACGAAACGGAGCATCGTTCCGGATACTAATTGGAGCGGCGCTCCGCTTCAGGTTAGCCGAAGCGGGGCTCCTGACTGCCTCGTCAGTCGCCGGTCAACCGAGACGGGCGGCAGGGTGCACAGAAGGGCAACCAGCGCATGATGAGCACATCCACCTCCACCATCGACACTCCTCTCCCGGTCCTGTCCTACGGCCCGGTGGTGCTGCCCGTGCCTGGACGTCCCGTGGACCTCCAGATACGTGTCTCCGCGCCCGAGACCGGGAGCGGCCTACCCGTCATCCTGCTCTCCCACGGCCAGGGCCCCTCGAACAACCTCTCCTCGCTGAACGGCTATGCGCCGCTCGTCAACTTCTGGGCGGCCTGCGGATTCGTCGTCATCCAGCCCACCCACCTCACCTCCCGGACGTTGAGCCACCTGGTCGCCGATGCTCCCGGCGCCCCCTTCTTCTGGCGCTCGCGCGCCGAGGACATGAGCCACATCCTCGACCGGCTCGACGTGATCGAGAAGGCCGTGCCACTGCTCGCCGGGCGGATCGACCGCACCAAGGTCGCCGTCGCCGGACACTCCTTCGGCGGCTTCACCTCCAGTCTCCTGCTCGGCGCCCGGGTCACCGACCCCGACACCGGGCAGGAAGTGAGCCTCAGCGAGCCCCGGATCAAGGCGGGCGTGCTGCTGGCCTCGCCCGGCAGGGGCGACGTCATCAACGGGCCGATCGCCAACGCGCTGCCGGTCCTTGGGACCATCGACTTCTCCACGATGACCACACCCGCACTGGTCATTGCCGGCGACGAGGACGACTCCCGGCACTTCACGGACATGGGGCCGGACTGGCACGCCGACCCCTACACCCTCGGCCCCAGCCCCAAGTCCCTGCTCACCCTGTTCGGCGCAGGGCACGCACTCGGCGGGATCCCCGGATACGACGTCGCCGAGACCACGGACGAGAGCCCCGAGCGAGTGGCCGCCGTTGGCCGGCTCACCGCGGCCTACCTCCGCAGCCGGCTCCACCCCGGTGACAACGCTTGGCAGGCGGCACGCGAGGCATTGGCGACCAGCCCCGACCCGGTCGGACGGGTCGAAGCCAAGTAGCCGCCCCCGGGCACGTCCTGCACCGGACGTCCGCACCGTCGCCGACCGAACCGCCTCTCCCCCCTCGCCGTCCTGAACGAGTGGCTGATCGCATGGAAGCAGGCGGGCAGCCTCACCCGCGTGCGCTGTGCCGAGGGGGACCTCCGCCCGGCCCATCAGGGCCGACAGGCCAAGCGGACGCCAGCAACCCGGGCTGGAGCATGACGGCCCCCGCCCGGGCCCCAGGGGACCGGCCTGATCGTGAGCACCGAACGGATCGGTACCGCGTTGCGCAGTCGCCGCGCGAACCCGGCGAGATCCTCCACGCCGACAGCCCCGCCAGCCCAGACCCCGGCCCTCCAGTAACCACCACCACAACGCCAAGCCGTGCACATAACCTCAAAGACCTGGGCATCGCCCTGACCTGGGAAAGAGGTTGTGACACAGCTTCTCAACTTAGCTAAATTCGCGCTTCAAAGGGCCTTCCGACTTCCGACCCGCCACGAAAACTCCAGGTCAGGACGATACGGCGCCACCACTGGAAATCCTGAAATGATCACTAGATCAGCAGGTCAGCGCATTACTCAGGCAGTGCTCCATGGCGGATTTGTCAGATTATTCCTTTCTCGGGCACGGGAACCTTCTGAAGCTCCCGACTTGGACGCCTGGCCCGATCCGTGGTACCGGAGGTACCATCGGTACCATGTCACCTACCAAGGCCATGAACCTACGTTTCCCTGATCCGGACCAGCGCGCTGCGATCGAGGCGGCCGCGCGGCAGGAGGGTGTCAGCCTGCAGGAGTACATCCTGTCCGCCGCCTACGCCCGTGCCACGGCTGTGGAGGAGCGCTTCCTCGACGCGTTCAGGGGGTCGATGTCCCGCAGCGGCGACGCGTTCGCCGAGGAGGCCGGCGCGGCCGGTGCCGACGCGGAGCAGCGCGCCGCGGAGCTGGAGGCGCGACGGGATCTTGAGGAGCAGCAGAAGCGGGGCCACGCCGCGTGACCGTGAATGAGCCGGTTCAGCCGCTTGAGGTGCCGTTCTTGCTCCACGCCGCGCAGTTGCTGCCTGGTGATCCGCAAGTCGACGACTACGGTCCGCTCTACGCGGCCGTCGCCCGGGTCAACGCTCGGGCGTTGGAGCATGACATCTACGGCTCGGTGTATCTCAGGGCGGCCGCGCTGCTTCAGACGCTGGTGAGACTGCCGTGTCTGGAGCATTCCAACGAGGCTTTCGCCTGGCATGCCGCAGAGGCGTACCTGGCTCTGAACGGGTGCCTACTCGACTACGTACCGAAGGAGGCCGTCTCTCTGGTGCGGGATACGGCTTCCGGAGCGATGGGGGTTGGGTTGATCGGCCGTCAGCTGCGTGCTTGGAGCGTCTCCTGACCTGGCTGGTGTGTTAATCCACGTGCTGTCCGGCCATCGGGTTGGCCCTGCGGCTGCGGGGTTTGACGGCGCGATCTGCTGAGACAGAGCGGTGACGACGCGGGAAGGGCTCGGGCGGCCGAGGTGCTCGGCCATCCAGCGGCTTGTGTCGCCCAAGGCGTTCAGGTCGACTCCGGTGTGGATGCCGAGTCCATTCAGCATCCACACCAGGTGTCGGCGTACAAGTGATCGTGGCCCTGGCAAGATTTCCGTGAAGTTGGGGTATGCCACCATGCGCCGGTGACGCACCGTCACAGGAAGCGGCATTGTCGGCAAGTGTGATGACCTCGTACGGATCGTGTCTCCGCACCTCGATGCGGTGCGGGTGGAACGGGTGTGGGTGGCGGGCGGCGTGGTCCGTATCGGGGCGTGCACCCGGGAGTTGACGGTGGCGTGTCCGGACTGCGGCCGCGGTTCCGCGCGGACGCACAGTCGCTATAGCCGCACGCTGGCCGATGTCGCTGTTGGTGGCCGCCCGGTCATGGGGGTAGCGGCGGTAAAGCCACGGGCGGCTGACCGGCGCGGTGGAGATCGCGCTACAGCGGGTGAGGAACAGGTGGGGGTTGGCGGTGCGGGGCCAGGTCGCGGGTGCGGTGGGCGAGGTAGGCGCTCAGACGGGCCCGGACCGGGTCGGCGAGCAGGACGGTGCGATGGTCGCGAACGACCGCGGTAATGATCTCGTCCGGGAGCAGCCTGTCTGAGTTGATGAACTCGGCGGATCTGATCCCCAGCTCAGTGCCCTGGGAGAGGTGAGCGCGCATGAGGTCGCCGAACTTGGATGTGCGGCACGGTCAGGGCTTCAGCAAGCGAAGCAGTGGGCGCTTCCCGCCCGGACCCCGGTAGACGCAACAGTACGAGGCGCATCGGCGCATCGCTCCTTCGCTTGGCTCCGCCTCAATCACACATCTATCCGCGGGCTGGATGTGAGGATCCAGGCCCCTGAACCGGAGCGATGGGACTTTCTGTCCGGTCGGGTCGCCAGGGCGAGTTGCCACCGAGAGGTGCGATCCTTCCGCGTTGTCGCCGCGATCGTCGACGTCCAGCCTGTCCCCGGTTCACGCGTTGCTTTGCCAGGAGCGCAGCCGGTCGGCGATGTCGTAGACGGTGAGTCGTAGGGCGCGGATGTCGGTGATCAGATCTCGCCACAGTTCGAAGGAGTCGTCGACCTCCTGGCTGGAGGCCCGGATGTAGGCCACCGCCACGCCGTACGCGAAGTACGCGTTGCGGGCCGGCAGCGGGCGCAGCAGGACCAGTTGTTCCAGCAGAGCGGCGGCCCGCCAGTAGGCGTCGGGCTCGCCGAATTCCAGCTGAGGGGTGTTGACACAGTGCCGGGCGACGGCGGCCACCAGGCCGGAGTAGTCCCGCACTCCGAGCTCCTTGCCGAGCAGTTCCTCTTGCCGGTCGAGGAGCCATCGGATGTCGATGTGCAGGTCCAAGGGTCAGGCCGCCCGCCCCGTGCTGGTGTGGTGGCCGGGTGCGTCGTCGGGGAAGGCGTCGTCGAAGGCCTCGGCCAGGCCGGGGCGGGCGATGATGCCGCGGAACTCGGCCGTCGCACGGCTCAGCGCGATCTGGTTCTCTTCGACTCTGGCCAGCTCGGCCAGGTAGGCGCGCATGCTCTGTCCGCGGGCTGCTGCGACCGCAGCGAATCGGTCCCTGGTCTCGGAGTCAACCTTCACAGTGGTGTCAGCCATACATCGAGTATGCACCCGTGGGTACCTTTGCGAATACCCGTTACGCACTTACGGCCTCTGACTACGTTCCGTCGTCGACGAGGTCCGGTGTGAGGTCGCCGCGGACAGCTGGTAACAGGCACGTATTCGGACCGCGTCGTATTCCCCGGGTGTTCAGGAGGGTCGGCGGCGAGGAGGACCCGAACACGGCCCGGCCGAGTCCTGTGCCCTGGTCGGACTCCCGAGACGCCACCTGGCGCGCTGCCGACGGAGCGTGCCACGTCGCTGGTGGCGCGCGGCCGCCCGCAACGGCCGGCCGGACCCTCCCAGACCTGCAGGTGGCGCACGCAAGGCCAGGAAAGGCTCACCGTCCAGCTGGCTTGAGCGTCTGGGCGGTCACGTTATGCCTCCGGTATCAGGTACGGCGGGGGTCCCTTGGATCGCCACGAGCCCGCACCGGATGGACAGGCGACCCCCCTCGCCCAGTGGCAACGCTCTTGCGGTGCGGCTCTCATACGAGTAGTCCTGTCTCTTGGGCATGAGGATCCCGGCACCGCCATCGCACGGAGTGCCCCTCCAGCGGGTGATCCACACTGCGAAACTGCGGGCACCACGGCTGATCCCGCCCCTACCAGGGCGGCCTGCCCGGCCGCTGCAAGGCTCTGACCTAGTGCGGCGTGCTCCACAGCTCTCCGCTGGAACACAGGCGGGCCCCCATGTTGCGCTCCATCATTCGCAGCGCCGCATCGGCGAGGTCGGCGTGGATGTAGGCCACCGCGTCTCGTGGAACGGTGACGTCAAAGTGACGGATGTGCGCGTCCAACGCCGAATAGAGCACGCACTGCTCGGTGACCTGGCCACACAGGACCAAGCGATCGATACCTTGCTGGGAGAGCAGATAGTTAAGCAGCGTCTCAAAAAACACCGAGTGGCGGGCTTTGACGACGAACAGCGAGGCATCGTCAGGGCGCAAGGGTTCGACCAGGGACGCGTGCGGCCCGGCAAGTGCTTTGGCGAGCAGTTCTCCGTGGTGCGACCGCCATTCTGCAAAGTTGTCGTTGACGTAGACGACCGGCACGTCGTTACAGCGCGCCCGTTTCAAAAGAGTGGCTGCTTGCGGCACTATTTCCGCCACTGAGGGCAGGAGAAGGTTGGCGTCGGCGTGATCGTAGGTGTTGATCATATCGATGACGATCAGTGCGGTCTTGCCCATTGCATGGTCCTGTGTGTTCATAGAGCCGCTGGACATGCGGGGCCAGCAACACGTCCTGACATCACCGCCCGCCGGTCGCGCCTCTGGGAGCGGTCCGCGTTCAACCGGGACCAGGTATGGACCAACCGAATACGTGGGTCAAGGAGTTGCTGTATTCCGGCTCTGCTACGGCGAAAGAGGGAATCGGCACAGACATGCAGGCATTGCAACGCGCTTCGCGGCTGCCCAGCACAAAGCCCCGGGTGCCCCTGAGATCATCCTGCAAACACTCACGGGTCGGATACCGCGGGCCCAGAGCAGTCGGCGGTATTTGTCGTGGTCGTAGGCGCGGTCTGCGAGGAGCGGGCCAGGTCGGCGTCTGGGCCGGCCGACGGCGCCGGCCACGGCTGGGATCTTGTCGATCAGGGACAGCAACTGGATGGCGTCGTTGCGGTTTCCGCCGGTCAGCTACACCGCGAGCGGGATGCCCTGGGCGTCGGTGACGACGTGGTGCTTGCTGCCCGGCCGTGCGCGGTCGACCGGGCTGGGTCCGCTTTTGGGCCCCGTCGGGCGGCCCGCACGTGGGAGGAGTCGATCACCGCCCGTGACCAATCGAGCTTCTTCGCGGCCCGCAGATTCCTCAGCAGCACGGACAGGATCCCGCATAGAGCCTGCCGGTCCGGCACTCGAAGCCTGCCCTCCACCAGCTTCGGGCCCGGCTCGGGCAGCAACGACTCGGCACCTCGCCGACGCCCGGCCTCAAAGCCGACCACGGACTTCCTCACAGCCACGACCCGCCCACACTGGAGGCGGTGAAGGCGGTACGCCGCTGCACACGCCACCAGCTGCGCGACGCCGCGGACCGGATCCGCTGGGAGGGCCCCACACCCCGGTGGTCACCTCCCGCACGTTCCAGCAGCTGGCCCGCCGGTGCGGCGCAGCCCCCGTGCGCCTCGGTCCCTTTCGTCCTGCGGATCAGCCCGAACGCGCTCAGCGCTGCTCGCTATCTGCGCACCGCGTGCCGCGCAGAGCCTGGCGGAGCGGTGGTCGGGCACACCGCCATGAAGCTCATGGGCCTGAACATGGTCGCAGTCTGCCCATGGGCCATACGCGAGGGCGTCCTTCTTCTGCGATGCGTCGAGGACAGCCTCGAGTGGTGGCCGTCCATCCTCCCGGATACGCCCGATGGCCGCGCCGGTCTCCGTCTCAAGGGCTGATGACCGAGTCGTCTTCGGGGCGAGCGCCAGGCAGCTGGTAGCGGGCTGCGATCAGCGCGGTGTCGATGTCACCGGTGCCCGTGGCCACGCACAGGGTGTAGGAAACGTCGTCCATACGCTGGCGCACCTCGTCGCTGCCGTTCTCGGCATGCAGAAGGCGCAGCGTTTCGTACTGCTCGATCAGGTTCATCAAAACTGCCGGATGTGCCATGAGCATGAGAGCCTCCTTGCTGATCCCCCCGGACGCGCCTGGCATACCCCTCGACCTGCACCCGAAGACGGGCGGGCTGGGATCAGCCCCTTTTCTGGCGTCAGGCTCACGTAGGGCGAGGGAGCCGTCCACGAGCCCCTCACGCTGCCATTACCGGCCGAGAGCGTTCTCCAACTGCTGTTTATTCACCGCGGAACGGCCGTGGATGTTGCGTTTCTTTGCCTCTTCGTACAGCTGGTCCCTGGTAGGGCCCTGTGCGCCGCTGTGGGAGCGCTGTCCGCCGCGCTGGGAGGCCGATTTGCGGTCCTGGGTGGACGTTTTGCTGGCGGTCTTCGACTCCCCGGAACGGGCCCGCTCCTTGTTCACGGTCCGCGCAGCGATCTCCTTCGCCCGCTTCATCGACTCGCCGCGATCCTCGGCGCTCTCCTTGATGTGCTCGTACTGCCGCTCGCGTTTGGCGCTCGATCCTGCCGGCATGTCGCTGGTCCTTTCCTGCGCATCTGTAGGGGTGAACAGGTCGTTCACGGCGGCCAGGCGGTCCCGGCCTGTCAGGGATGGTCGGGCCGCTGACCTGGCGGTATTCCGCCGCTTTCGCCCCCGCCCTTGGCGCCTCTATCCGTGCCGTGGGCGTGGCCGCCCTTCTTCCGGGGCTGCTGCGCCTTGAGCTCGGCGCTGGGCTGCGCTGTCGCGGCACCCCTTTTGCTGCGCCGCTGTTCGGGTTGCTGCGGGTTCGACATCTTGAGACACCTCCGGGTGGGGGGATCGTCAGGACGACGAGTTCCCCCAAGCACAGGGAGGAACCACGCGCCCCACACCCTGCCCATCGACAGCTCTATTGGGGGCGGCGCCACCGCGACTCCAGCGGTGACGGACCGCCACCCCGACCCCGTAGCCGCCGCCCGGCCCGAAACCGCCAGGCACCCCTGGCGCAACCGCCCCGCGCGACCCAACCGCAGGCCGACCCCAACCAACGTGCTACGCCCGGCAGCGCCGCAGAGCCCCCCGTGAGGTCAATCCACGGGCCCGTTGGGTCCTCCTTCAGACACCATGCCTCTCGATGGCTGTCACTGCCGGTTCGAGGAGCGTTGGCGGTGTTCGTTCTCGCGCATTTCACGGGCCTGGCGGCCGATGTCGGTGACGCGATCCGCGAGGTCGGGATGAGCAGGACACAGATGAGGGCCCGCGTCCGAGAGAGCGCCCAGGAGTTGGGAGGGATCGCTGGCGTCGAGCGCGGCGTGCAGGGCGGTGAGGGAGTCGGCGGCCGCGGGTGGAAGGTCCGGCAGGGCGGTGATGGTTCCCGCGAGCTGGCGCAGAGCGGCGGCCTGGTCATGGGCCCAGGTCACGACGGAGCGGCTGGCCGCGCGCTGGTCGCGGGTGGCCTGCACACGCTGTTCCGGGCCAGCGCGATGCGCTGACCCGGCGTCGGCTCGAGCCGGAAGGAATACCGCAGATACACGGGACAAACCAAGGGCGAACCGGCTTTCCCTGCCCTGCTCCACAGGAGCTTCGTTCCCTCCCGGGGCGCCCAACAATTTACGGAGACCTGATGACATCAACTTCTGGAACAGGGTCCTGCACTGTGCTGCGAAGTGAACGGCAGGCAGCAAACCATCACAAGTGTCGGCCTATCGGTGTGAGGTGGCTGCGGGCGGGGACTCTTCACGTCATGAGGCTTCAGAGTGAAGCGCAGGCTCTACCGCCCAGTCGGGTGCCTACGGGATAACCACGGCGGCAGTATCTGCGGTAGTGGGAGCTGCGGCCGTGGACCCCTCCAGCGCCTGGTACCGACGCTTGGAGAAACCCGCATTCCAGCCTCCACCGTGGGCATTCGGTGAGGTGTGGACACCGTTGTACGCCTCTATCGCTTGGGCGGGCGGGCACGCTCTGCAACAGGCCGGGGGCAGGCGCCGCCGTGCACTGGCGGCCTCCTTCGGAGTGAACCTGGTGCTCAACACTGCGTGGAACTGGCTGTTCTTCCGCCGGCAGAGCCCGAAGGCCGGCCTGGTCGGCACACTCCTGCTCGACATGAGCAACGTTGTGCTTATCCGCCAGATGGCAGAGGTCGACCGGTCAGGAGCCCGAGCGCTGCTCCCCTACGCAGGATGGTGCGCATTCGCCACCGTCCTGAATGGGGCCATCGTCCAACGCAACTCGGCCTGAGTCGGGGCAAGAGCCGACGCGTGAGTAATGCGGCAAGGGGAGCGGGGCGGGGTGCGCATCGGTCGGGCAGGGGGCGCCGAACAGGCTCGGGCGTGACGCGGCGGCGTTGTTTTGCGTTGGCCTCATGCACGCTGGCGGGAACGGACGGGGCGCTGCCTGGACCCCTCAGGACCGGAGGACCTTCCTGCGTGCTGCCCTGCGGGCCCTGACCTCACGGTAGGCGCGGACTCGCAACCGAGTTCGCGTGGCGAGGATCTCGGGAAACGGGATCGAGGGAGGCCGCCTGCCGGGGTGCGGTGAGTGGCGGGTGGCCGGGGCCAGGGGTGAAGCTGGAGGTGGCCGCCAGGCGCCGGGAGAAGCCGGTGGACGCGCCTTCGGGCCCGTGCACAGGGGACGGGGGTGCGGTCGGGACGGGGGTGCGGTCGGATGACTTGAAGCCCGGGATCGGGGAACCGGAAGTGGTGCCCTGACCGACAAGGGAGGCCAGCCGTCCAGATGCCCGGCTTTCTCACCGGAAGAAGGACCCCGATGGCGCATGAAGAGGACGACGGGCGCACCGGCGGCGGCGTCACACGCCGCCGTCCGCTGCGCGAGCAGCACGTCGAGGAGACGGTCGAGGTCGCGGTGCCGGTCCGTACGGCCTACAACCAGTGGACGCAGTTCAAGACGTTCCCCCGTTTCTCAGCCGTGGTGCGCGACGTCGAGCAGGTCAGGCCCGCCGTCACCGCGTGGACCATCGGCTACGGCCCTGTGCGCCACCGTTTCCTGGTCGAGATCGTGGAACAGGACCCCGACGCCTACCTTGCTTGGCGCGGCTTGGAGCAGCATCCCACCCATGAGGGCGAGGTCGAGTTCCAGCCCACGGAGTCCGGGGGCACCGCGATCACCGTCCGGATGCTCCTGCGGCCGCACGGCGCCGTGAAGGTCCTCATCCGTTCCCCCAGGGTCACGGAGCTGGCCGCTCGACTGGTGCGCGGAGAACTTGTCAGCTTCAAGCACTTCATCGAAGGGCTCGGCCAGGAGGGCGGCGCATGGCGCGGCACCATCCGCAACGGCCGTGTCCAGCACGACACCCCGGAACCGCCCAGGAGCCGTGTTGCCCAGTGGCCCGTCGGCTGACCTGCCCGCCCGACACGGCAAAAGAAAGGCCAAGCGATGCAGAACCCGCCCGGTGAGGAGCCGGAGACCTCCCTCTCCGTGACACCGCCGAAGAAGTGGGCGGCCGGGGTCCCCGCCGTCGTGCACGCGCTGGAGTACTCCCTGGAGCAGACATCCCCGCGCAAGACCGGAATCGACCTGCTCACCATGAACCAGGTGGGCGGGATCGACTGCCCCGGCTGCGCGTGGGCGGACCCCGCCCCGGGCCAGCGCCACCGCAACGAGTATTGCGAGAACGGCGCCAAGCACATCAACGACGAGGCCACCACACGCCGGATCACCGCCGACTTCTTCCGCGAGCACAGCGTGTCCGACCTGGCCGCCCGTTCCGACATGTGGCTCAACCAGCAGGGCCGGCTCACCGACCCGATGATCAAGCGGCCCGGAGCGGACCACTACGAGCCCATCGGCTGGAACGACGCCCTGGGCGTCCTCGCGCAGGAACTCAAAGGGTTGGACTCGCCCGACGAGGCGGTCTTCTACACCTCCGGCCGGGCCAGCAACGAAGCCGCCTTCGTCTTCCAGCTCTTCGCCCGCGCCCTGGGCACCAACAACCTGCCTGACTGCAGCAACATGTGCCACGAGTCCAGCGGCTTCGCCCTGAGCGAGACCCTCGGCGTCGGCAAGGGCACCGTGAGCCTGGACGACCTCCACCACGCGGACCTGATCTTCCTGGTGGGGCAGAATCCCGGCAGCAACCACCCGCGCCAGCTCTCCGCCCTGGAGGAGGCCAAGCGCAACGGCGGCCGCATCGTGGCGGTCAACCCGCTGCCGGAGGCGGGGCTGCGGCGCTTCAAGAATCCGCAGAAGCCGCGCGGGATCGTGGGGCGGGGCACCCAGATCGCCGACCGTTTCCTGCACATCAAGCCCGGCGGGGACCTCGCCCTGTTCCAGGCCCTGAACCGGCTGCTGCTGGAGGCGGAGGACGCGCGCCCCGGCACCGTCCTGGACCACGACTTCATCGACACCCACACCTCCGGCTTTAAGGAGTTCGCCCGGCACGCCCGCACCGTCGACTGGGACGACGTGCGCGCGGCGACGGGACTGACCCGCCAGGAGATCGAGAAGGTCCGCGACGAGGTCCTCGCCAGCGAACGCGTCGTCGTGTGCTGGGCGATGGGCATCACCCAGCACAAGCACGGCGTGCCCACTATCCGGGAGATCGTCAACTTCCTGATGCTGCGCGGCAACCTGGGACGTGCCGGCACAGGCGTCTGCCCGGTGCGCGGCCACAGCAACGTCCAGGGCGACCGCACCATGGGCATCTGGGAGCAGATGCCGGACAGCTTCCTGGACGCCCTGCGAGAGGAGTTCGGCTTCGACCCGCCGCGCCCGCACGGCCTGGACTCGGTGAACTCGATCAAGGCGATGCTGGAGGGCCGCGTCAAGGTCTTCCTCGCCCTGGCCGGGAACTTCGTGCGCGCGGCCCCCGACAGCGAGGTCACCGAGAAGGCGGTGCGTACGTGCCGGCTGACCGCCCACATCTCCACCAAGCTCAACCGCTCGCACACCGTCTGCGGCGACAACGCCCTGATCCTACCGACGCTGGGGCGCACCGAGCGTGACGTCCAGGCCGACGGCGAGCAGTTCGTCACCGTCGAGAACTCCATGAGCGAGGTGCACACCTCTCGGGGACGGATCGAACCGGCCTCGCGCATGCTGCTCAGCGAGGTCGCCATCCTGTGCCGGCTCGCCCGACTCAGCGTCGACGGCACGGGGGACATCCCCTGGGCGAAGTTCGAGGGCGACTACACCACCATCCGCGACAGCATCTCCCGGATCGTGCCGGGCTTCCACGACTTCAACGCCCGGGTGACCCGCCCGGGAGGCTTCCATCTACCCAACCCGGTCAACGAGGGCGTGTTCCGGACCGAGACCGGCAAGGCCCGCTTCACCTGTAACGAGCCGGTAGTCCCCCTGGCCCCCGAGGGACACCTGCTGCTGCAGACCCTGCGCTCGCACGACCAGTGGAACACCGTCCCATACACCAACAACGACCGCTACCGCGGCATCTACGGCAGCCGCCACGTCGTCCTGGTCAACCCGACCGACCTGTCTGCGCTCGGCCTCGCGCAGGGCAACCGGGTGGACCTGGTGAGCGTCTGGGAGGACGGCACCGAGCGCCGGGCCGAGAACTTCGAGGTCGTGTCCTACCCGGCGGCCAAGGGTTCGGCCGCCGCCTACTACCCGGAGACAAACGTCCTGGTGCCGCTCGACAGCGTTGCCGACCTGAGCAACCAGCCCACCTCCAAGGGCATCGTCGTCCGTCTGGAACCCACGGGCGACCGGTCCCGGCCGGCACCCGTCTGACCGGGACCGGGGCCAGCGACGTCGTGCCTCGGCGGGGCCCGCATGGCTTGCAGACTTGCTGTTGTCCCGCTTGGCCTTGCGGTCCGGCCGGTCCACCTCGACCACCGTGACCTGGTTCGCGATAAGGAGGCACGGGTCCCCTCGACCCCGACGGCGGAGGACCTCGCCGCGGGACCGGAGGGCTACCAGCGGCCGCTGGTAGCCCTCCGGGGTAGTCTCGAACTGCTTGGTGGCCAGGTGTCGGCCGATGCCGTCGATGACCGCGGCCTGGTGGAGGTCGGTGTGGGTGTCTATTCCGCCGACCACCGCTATCTCGTCTGCCATGCTGTTGTGTGCTGCCCTTCCAACGCTCACCAGAAGGAGGGCGCCGAGCCGGTCGGGCAGACGGACAAGACCGTGATGGGACCTCTGGCCAGGCTCCTGACTTGTTGAATCGACCCCAGACGCCCGGTCGGCCACGCGCCACGTGGCGTCGCCCGGCAGGCCGACAGTTCCTGCGAAAGACAACCTGAGCGTCAGTCAGAGCACGAGTCAGACCTCCGGGCGATGCCACGATCAATTCTCACTGTCAGAGCAGTTCTGAGATGGCCTTCACCCCCGCCCCGAAGGGCAGCGCACTGGCCAAGATCAAAGGTAGAGACTTCACCCCGTGCGGTCTCAGTGCGTCCCGCCAGCCCTCTGGCCAGGTGTGACTCCGGCTCGCAACCTACGAACTGGAGTCACGTGGGGTGGAGCGAGCCGCTGAACCTCGTCACCGAGCACGGCGCCGACCTGGACGCGGCGGCGATGTGGCGGGCGCTGGAGACGGAGATCGGGCCGAGGGACGAGGTGGAGTCCGCTGCGTCGCTGCTGGACGACGGCCGAGCCCTTCCCCCGGCGCCGACCGGCCGACCGGCCCGGCGACGGGGGCCGCGGGATGCCCTGGAGTGGCCGGGACGCGTGAGGCGTCGCAGCCTGGATACGCGGTGTGCACGGACACCCCAACCCGTCCGGAAGACCCTTCTTGCCATGACCAGCGAAAAGCCGCTCGACCCGCACTCGAAGATCACCCTCCGGGTCAACGGCAAACCCCATACCCTGCTCGTCGACCACCGGCGGGTCCTGCTGGACCTGCTCCGCGAGGACCTGAACCTCACCGGGTCCAAGAAGGGCTGCGACCACGGCCAGTGCGGCGCCTGCACCGTCCTGGTGGACGGGCGCCGCGTCAACGGCTGTCTGCTGCTCGCCGTCACCCTCGACGGCAGCGAGGTCACCACCATCGAGGGCCTGGGCGGCGACGGCGAGGAACCGCACCCCCTCCAGCGGGCTTTCCTGGAACGCGACGCCTTCCAGTGCGGCTACTGCACGCCCGGGCAGATCTGCTCCGCCGTGGGCATGATCGCCGAGGCCGCTGCCGGTCACCCGTCCCACGTCACCGACCCGGCGGAGCCCTCCGGCCGGCCCGTGCCGCTGGACGGGACAGAGATCCGCGAGCGGCTCAGCGGCAACCTGTGCCGGTGCGGCGCCTATCCGCGCATCGTCGAGGCGGTGGAGGACGTGATCGGGTGAAAGGCTTCGGATACCTCAGGCCCACCGGCGTCGAGGAGGCCGTCGAGTCCTACGCGGCCCACCCTGGCGCCCACTACCTCGCCGGCGGCACCAACCTTGTCGACCTCATGAAACTCGGCGTGGAGACCCCTGGCGTCCTCATCGACGTCGGCCGGCTGCCGCTGGACTCGGTCGAGGAACTGCCGGACGGCGCGCTGCGCGTAGGCGCCACCGTCCGCAACAACGATCTCGCCGCCCACCCCCTGGTCCGCGACCGCTACCCGGTGCTGTCCCAGGCGCTCCTCGCGGGCGCCTCCGGACAGCTCCGCAACGCCGCCACGACCGGCGGCAACCTGCTCCAGCGCACCCGCTGCCCCTACTTCCAGGACCTCGACAAACCCTGCAACAAGCGGCAGCCGGGCAGTGGCTGCAGTGCCCGCGACGGCGTGCACCGCGATCATGCCGTGCTGGGCCACTCCCCGCACTGCATCGCCACCCACCCCTCCGACATGGCCGTCGCCCTGGCGGCCCTCGACGCCCGGGTCGAGCTGTACGGCGCCGAGGGCGGGCGCAGCATCCCGGTGGCCGACTTCCACCGGCTGCCCGGGGTCCGTCCGGAGCGGGACACCGAGATCCGCCCCGGTGAGCTGATCACCGGCGTCCTGCTGCCGGCCGCCCGGGCCGGTGTGCCCTGCGCCTACCGCAAGGCCCGCGACCGTGCCTCGTACGCCTTCGCCCTGGCCTCCGTGGCCGTCGTCCTGCGAGTCGCGGACGGCGTCGTGGACCAGGTGGGGCTCGCCTTCGGCGGCCTCGCCCCCCGGCCCTGGCGAGCCCACCACGCGGAGACGGCGCTGCTGGGCGCGGCGGCGACCCCCGAGGCCTTCGAAGGCGCCGTGGCCCTGGAACTGGACCGCGCCGAGCCGCTGCGCGACAACGCCTACAAGGTGCCCCTCGCCCGCAACCTCGCCCTGGACGTCCTGAACCGCCTCGCCCCCGCACCCGCGACGGCCTGACTTCTTCCGGACCCGCCCGACCCCAGGAGAACCGATGGCGAACGACCCACTGGAGCACGGCGGGCCGCTGCCCGGGTCCGGTCTGCCGCACGACGATCCGATGGCCGCCACCGGACGGGCCCTGGACGATCCGCGGGCCGGCGCCGCTCTGCCGCACGACGACCTCCTCACCCGCGCCGCCTCCGCCGCCTCGGGTGAGTCCGGCGAGGGCCGGCAGCCCCCTACCGGCGCCCTGGAGCAGGACCCCCACCCCACCCCGCGCACCGGCACCGCCCTCGGGGCGCCCGCCAGGCGGCGGGAAGGGCGGGAGAAGGTCACCGGTAACGCCCGTTACGCCGCCGAGTACCCGGTGCCCGGCCGCGTCCACGCCTGGCCCGTGCCGGCGGCCGTGGCCCGGGGCCGGGTCACCGGCGTGGACACCTCGGCCGCGCTCGCGCTGCCCGGCGTCCTCGCCGTGCTGACCCCCGGCGACGCCCCGCGCCTCGGCGAGACGGACGACGCCACCCTCGCCGTCCTGCAGAACCGCCACGTGCCGCACCGGGGCTGGTGCGTCGCCCTGGCTGTCGCCGAGACCCTGGAGGCGGCCCGCGCGGCCGCCCGGGCCGTCCGCGTCGGCTACGCAACCGAGCACCACGACGTCGTACTGCGCCCCGACCACCCGGACGCCTACGAGCCCGAAGGGGGCAGTCGGCCGGGCCGCCTCGAACACGGCGACCCGTACCGCGCCTTCGCCGCCGCCGACGTCCGCCTGGACACCGAGTACCGGGTGCCGCCCCTGCACAACCACCCCATGGAACCGCACGCGAGCACCGCGCACTGGGACGGCGACCGGCTGACCGTGTACACCTCCAGCCAGGGCAGCACGACCGTCCAGTCCATGCTCGCCGGTCTCTTCGACCTGCCCGAGGAGCACGTCACCGTGGTGGCCGAGCACGTCGGCGGCGGCTTCGGCTCCAAGGGCACCCCGCGCCCCGACGTCGTCCTCGCCGCCATGGCCGCACGGCACACCGGCCGGCCGGTCACGGTGGCCTACCCCCGCCGGTACATGCCCACCGTCGTCGGCCACCGGGCCCCCACCCTGCACCGGCTACGCCTCGGCGCCACCGCCGACGGACACCTCACCGCGGTGCTGCACGAGGTCACCACGCACACCTCGCACGTCAGGGAATTCGTGGAGCAGGCCGCGGTGCCGTCCTGCGTCATGTACACCGCACAGCACCTGCTCAGCTCCCACCGGGTGGTGCCGCTGGACGTCCCCAGCCCGTCCTGGATGCGCGCCCCCGGCGAGGCCCCCGGCATGTACGCCCTGGAGTCGGCGGTCGACGAACTCGCCGGGGCCCTCGGCATGGACCCCGTCGAGCTGCGGATCCGCAACGAGCCGGAGAGGGAACCCGGCAGCGGCAAGCCGTTCAGCAGCCGGCACCTCGCCGAGTGCCTGCGCGAGGGTGCCGGCCGCTTCGGCTGGGACCGGCGCGACCCGCGCCCGCGCTCCCGGACCGAGGGCCCACTGCTCATCGGCACCGGAGTGGCCGCGGCGACCTACCCGGTCGTGATCCGCCCGTCGACCGCCACGGCCCAGGCCCTGCCCGACGGCACCTTCCTCATCAGGGTGAACGCGGCCGACATCGGCACCGGCGCGCGCACCGTCCTCGCCCAGGTCGCCGCCGACGCACTCGGCGCGTCACTGGACCGGGTGCGCACCGAGGTGGGCCGCAGCGACCTGCCCCCGGCGTCGCTGGCCGGCGACTCCTCCGGCACCGCCTCATGGGGCTGGGCCGTGCACGAGGCGTGCGCCGCCCTGGCGACCCGGCTCACCGAGCACCCGGGTCCGCTGCCCGCCGAGGGTCTCCTGGTCCGCTCCGACACCGCTGGCCGGGCGGACGCCGACTCCCCGTACGCCCGGCACGCCTTCGGCGCCCACTTCGCCGAGGTCGCCGTCGACACCGTCACCGGCGAGGTACGGGCCCGCAGGATGCTCGGCGTCTTCGCCGCCGGGCGGATCCTCAACGCCCGCACCGCGCGCTCCCAGTTCGTCGGCGGCATGATCATGGGCCTGGGCATGGCCCTGACCGAGGGCAGCACCATGGACGCCCCGTTCGGCGACTTCACCGAGGCCGACCTCGCCTCCTACCACGTGCCCGCCCACGCCGACGTCCCCGGCATCGAGGCCGACTGGATCGAGGAGGACGACCCGCACCTCAACCCCATGGGCAGCAAGGGCATCGGCGAGATCGGCATCGTCGGAACCGCCGCCGCCCTCGGCAACGCCGTCCACCACGCCACCGGCATCCGGTTCCGCGAACTCCCCCTCACCCCGGACCGCGTCCTCACCGGCCTGCTGGCCGAACGGTGACGACCGCGACGAGGGACACCGGAAGGGGAACCGCCCGAGTGCCGGGACTGCTGTGGGAGCACGAGGGCTACGACCTTGCCGAGGAACGCCTGCGGAAGTCTGTGCACCCTGGGCAACGGCTACTTGGGTGCGACTCTTCCTCATTGACATCCTCCCCGCTCTAAAAGCTGGGCGTGTCCTCCACCGTGAGAACCAGGACGTCCTTCTCAAGCCTGTGGGACAGCATGGCCCCCTCCCTCCCAGGACTTCGTTCCACCCGCAGGGGCAGGTGCTGACTGCGCTCGGCGCCGGTCGCGGATCGCCTCTTCCAGGGCTATGCGAAGTCCCAGATTGAGTTCCCCGGTGGTCAGCCAGTCGGTGAGCAGTTCGGCGGCGCGGACCGGCGTGAGGCCTGTGCGATCAGAGACCTCGGCCAGGGCCCTTCCAGCCTCGCCGGCATCGAACCGTCCCAGCGCCATCACCACACCCGTCGCATGCTCAACCACGGCCTGCCGCGCCCCCTCGTGCCGGGGCTGTGCCGCCTGCGGTATCTGCTCATTCTCCGTGCGAGCCGCGGGCTGCTCGCCGTGTCCGTGCGTCAGCATCTGACTCATCAGCGCTCCCTCCTTCACTTCTGGGCCGGCGGTCACCGCGCCAGAGCCCCTCGGCGTACGCGGGCGCAGCTGCGGGAGATGATGCGGGAGACGTGCATCTGCGAGATGCCGAACTTTTCGGCGATACGGCCTTGCGTCATGTCCTCGAAGAAGCGCATGTAGAGGATGGTCCGCTCCCGTTCTGGGAGCCGGCGCAACTCCTTGGCGGCCGCCATCCGGTCGACGATGGTGTCGAAGGAAGAGTCGGTACCGCCCAGGGTGTCGCCGAGGCTGTATCCGTCGTCGCCTGCGCCTACTTCCACATCGAGGGAGAGGGCGCTGAAGCCTTCCATGGCCTCCATCCCGGCGCTCACCTCTTCCTCGGTGAGGCGGGCGTGGGCGGCGATCTCAGCGATCGTCGGCTCGGCCGGACCGGGCTGCTGGCACAGTTCACGGCGGGCAATCCGGACACAGTTGCGCAATTCCTGGACCCGACGCGGAACCCGCACGGCCCACATCCGGTCCCTGAAGTGACGCTTCACCTCGCCGGTGATCGTCGGGACGGCGTAACTCTCGAAGGCGCCGCGAACCGGGTCGAACCCGTCGATTGCCTTGAGGAGACCAAGGGCTGCGACCTGGCGCAGGTCCTCGATGGCCTCACCTCGGTCGCGGAAGCGGCCGGCGATCCGGTGGGCCATGGGCAGCCAGAGACTGACCAGCTCATCGCGCACGGCATCCCGCTCGGGGCCGTCCTCCAGTTCCGCCAGCCGGATGAACAGAGCGCCGGATTCGGGTGAGTCGTCAAAGCCTCGGTCTGCCGCAACGCCGGTGCGCGGACGGGCTGCAAAGTTCTTGGTGGGCACGCGGGATCCCTCCTGGACGGCGCGTCCGGGCGGTGCGCAAGCACAGCAACGCGGTCCCGGACGAGGGTGATGGGACATGCCGCACAGAGAAGGGCTCCGCAGACCGCAGAGGAAGCCGCGGCCGCGCGGATCAACTCCGCTTGGCTCGCGCCTCCGGTCCGAAGCACACAGGCCGCCTGCCCCGCGTCCACACCCGCAAACAATTCCGGCGCCGGACGCCTGTCCCCCGGCTGCCCAGCACCTCGCGACAACGCGCGGGACCCTGACCGGTCGTCGGCACAGTACCGGCCGCCTGCCAGCCCTCCAGCATGTACAGCCCGGGAGCCTGCTGGCCCACTCAGCCGCCGCCCGCCTCGGCAGCGCCTGGTTCGTCCGCATGGCCCCCTCTCCTGCGGCAGGCACACCCGCAAACGGCAGTTCGTTTCCTCTTCTGAACACGGCAGTTCGGGGTACCCGCCCCGTCATCCAAGCCCGGGCTCCCGCGGCAGCCCGGCCGACAGGAAAGAGCAGGAGGTGATCGCATGTCGAGTACACAGCAGCACAGCCCGAACTCGGCCCAGCATTCGAACGGCGTTGAGGCTTGAACCGGTGGGCGAGCTGGTCCAGCGGGCCTCGCAGCAGCTGACGTAACTGATGCGCGGCGAGATGGAGTTGGCGCAGGCAGAATTGAAGGAGAAGGGCAAGCGCTACGGCAAGAGCGGTGCCTGCTCGGCGGATCGTCACTGGCCGGCCTTCTGATGCTGCAGGCACTGGTCGCCACCCCGATCGCAGCCCTTGCGCTCATGCTGCCGCTCTGGGCCGCATCCCTCATCATCACCGCCGTCCTCGGCGTGAGCGCCGCGGCCCTGGCCCTCAGCGGCAAGAAGCAGGCCGCCGCGGCATCCCCCCTCACCCCCGAAAGCATGATCGAGAACATCAAGGCCGACGTGGCTGAGATCAAGAGGAGCGCACACCGATGACCCACACGCCCGCCGAGCAGCACACCACTCCCACCCCGGCCGAACTACGCGAACAGATCGAGCACACCCGCCACAATCTCGGTGTCCGGGACCTGGCGGACAAGGACGCCACGGCCCGCACTGCGCTGAAGGATCAGGCATTCCGCAAAGCCGCCGACCTGAAGACGCGGGCCGCGAAGGCCGCCTCACAGGTCCAGGACAAACTGCCCTCCCCCGTCAAGGAGAAGGCCGCTCAAGCAGCCGGGAACGCCCGGACCGCGATGGCCCAGGCCGGACGCGTATGGGAAAAGAAGGCACCCCAGTCCCTACAGGACAAGACGGCTCAGTACGCGCATCAGGCCCGCGAAAACCGCACCGCGCTCCTCGCCGCCTGCGCAGGCTTCGCCGTCCTGTGGCTCGCCCGCCACCGCACGAAGAGCTGAACACACAGCAGGTGCAAGGCTGCCAAGGGCCGAACGCACGAGAGATGCGAGCCCTTGGCTGCTTCTGCGCCAGGGCCCGCCAGCGCCATGGCGTGTCCACGACAGTCCGCGAGTCGCGCATGCGGGTTACGCACGCCCGGTTCGTTCTTCGTCGGCCCCGTCGGGGCTGCTCACCTCGCGGCTGCGACCATGCCGACGGCATCCGCTGGCGAAGCGAACGAAACGATGGATTCCTTTGCGGGGCAAAAGCCGTGAGGGGATGCGAACGCGTGCGCCGACGCTCTCAACCATGGACACGGGCAGCGACGCCAGGCCGACCGTGGGGGCAGTTCCCTCCCCCGGTCGTCCTGGGGACCCGCATCCGGCGTGGCAGGGCGCGGGTGAGGCGGGTGTCGAGCGTGGTGTCATGGGTCATACGCTCGCGGGGCGGAACGAGGGCCGGCCTGGGTCATCTGCCGGGCCCGTCCACTGCCGGGTCCGGGGTCGATCACCTGCCGAAGAGGGCGACAAGTCCCCAGTGGCCCCGGGTCCATCCGGGGAACGGGAGGTGGGGCATGCTCATCAGGTCTCCTTCGTGGATACCCCGGCCTTCAGGCCGGGGAGGAGACGAAGCTCCTGCGGAGCAGGGCAGGGAAAGCCGGTTCGCCCCTGGGCGGACCGGCGTTGTCGGTGGTGGCCGTTAGGTTGGTCGCGTGTATCTGCGGTACTCCTTCCGGCTCGAGCCGACGCCGGGCCAGCGCATCGCGCTGGCCCGTACGTTCGGTTGTGCCCGGGTGGTCTATCGACCGCGCGGATGCGGTCTTGGCCATTCCCGGGCAGGGCGGCACCCAGGAGCTCGTACGCCATTTCCCGGTGTTGGCTGGGCTGAACGACGGTGCGGGGCCCTCCGCCATCCCCGAGGGCATCGCCCCCTACCGCCCTGCTCCCGACGAGGGCAAGCAGCGTGAGGCGCTTTTGTCGGCGCTGTTCGCCGGCGGGCATCGGTCGCACGCCCTGGACCCCGCAGAGCGCCACCTGCCGTTGCTGCTCAATGTGGGCCGTCTGCATCCGGTGAAGCAGCAAGGCCTTCTGGTCCAGGCTTGGCTGGCCACGGGGGCGTACATGACGACCACCTTGGTGCTGGTCGGCGGCGGTCCGCCTCCAGGCACAGCCGCCGAGAACGCCATGCGTGCTCGAATCCGTTCCCTTCTGCTCGGCTACCCGCGAGCGCGGTCCCGCTTCGCGCTCCTTCCAGCGCTGCCCAACGAGAGCGTCCGCCGACTGCAACGAGCCCTTGCGGACCCGGCGAACGGCATACGGGCCTGGTACGTGTGTCCCAGTGTCAAAGAGGAGTTCGGGATCGCCGTCCTGGAGGCGATGGAGGCGGGACTGTCGGCGGCAGGGCCGGGCCGGGGTAGGGTCACGCACTACCTGCGGGACGGTGTGAACGGCATCCTGCTCGACACATCCAGTGCGGCCGGCGTGGCAAAGGGACTGCGCAGAATGGCGGCCCTGCCCGAAAGGGACCGAACGCGTTTCGCCCGAGCGGGGCGCGACGTTGTCACCACCCGCTACTCGATCGATGTGATGGCGAATGCGCTGGCCCGGCAGTACGGCGCGGTGAGGAAGACCGACCAGCCCTGACCGGGGCTCATGCCCACGACACGTGCGTGCGGCGCAGCTGTCTGTGCCGCTTCCGCAGGCGGATGAGCGGGACTATTCCGCGGGGCCGTGCCCATCCCCCGTGACCAGGCGCCGGCGCCCGCGAAGAGGTCGCCAATCCGATGCACAGTCGATGCATGTTGCCTGCTGCATCGATATTTCGGATGGTGGCAGAGCGGGAATCGCCCCGCTGATGCCGATCTCGAATTTTCCCCAGTGCTGCTCTTCGCCCCAGTTGGTTCACGGAGTGAACCAACTGGGGAATGTGGGGAGCGGAAAGCGGAAGGACTCACCGATCACGCGGTCGGTGAGTCCTTCTGCGCGGGGCGAGTCAGTGGGAGGAGGCGAAGCCCTCCGACTGGTCGAGATGGAATGGAGAGCCGGAGCTCTCGGGAGTCCATCCGTTGGCGCGAGCGGTTCGAATGCTGTCAGCAACGTCGGAAGGCAGGACAGGGTTGGCCTGTGTGCCGAACCAGTTGCTTGGGTGTGGCTGGTTGGTCGTGATCACCAGTGTGGTGCCGGGAGTCTCGGCGTGTTCGACCGCATAGGTGAGGGGCGACCGGACCAGCCCCTGGTCGTAGGTGGGCCTTCCGCGAAGCCTCCATCGGTAGGTGGTGCCGTCGACGGTGATGCGCCGCGACCCCTTCTTCACCAGTGCCATGCCCACGTCCTTTCTCAGGGCGAGGGTAGTGAATGGCCACTGGCCATGTCCCACGGGTTTCCTGCGCCCGGGTTCAGCCTCTGCGCATCGGAATGACGTCAGGGCTTGCGGCGGGGATGGTGGGACGGGCGGCCTCGGGGGTGGCAAGCAGGGCGACGATGGTGACCGGCTTGTCGCAGTGAGGGCAGTTGCGGGTTGCGGTCGGTGTCAGTGCGGTGGGTTCGGGCGATGGCGGCCCGGTCGGTTCTGTTTCAAGGGTGTCGTTGGCGTCGTCGCGCTCGCGTCGTCGGCGGCGGGCTGCTTCAGCTTTACACCGTGGTGAACAGTAGGTATGGCGGGTGGCTGCCTGTGGGTTGACCTGGAACTGGGTCCAGCAGATAGGGCAGTCGCGGAGTTCAGCCAGCACGTCCGGTCACTCCCTTGCGGAGGTTGTCGGAGTGGGCCTGGTGCGATCGGAGGCGGTAGGACGGGCCGTCGATGCCGACCACAGCGGCCCGGTGCAGGAGGCGGTCGAGCATCGCGGCAGCGACGGTGGCGTCGCCGAAGGCCCCGGCCCAGTCATCTGGGGCTGGCACTTGTTCGCTCACAAGAGTTGATGCTGCCACCTGGCCGTATCCCGTTCCTGCGGTCCTCGTTGGTTCTCACGGTGGAACCCAGGTTTTCAAGGTGCTGCCTTAATCGTTTAGGTGCGAGGAAGGTGTGCCGGTGGCCGAGGCAAGACTCCAGGTCATCGCGGGCGGGGCCGTGCCGCAGGAGCCACTGGTCACGGATCCGTGGCAGTTCCAGAGCGCATGCGTCGACGCGTTCGTCGCCTCGTGGCGTGCCCGCGGTTTCAGCCCGGTCACCATCGACAACGACATTGGTCTGCTGGAGCGGACGCTGGCCGCGCTGGGCCGGCCCGCGTGGGACGTGACCCCTGAAGACATCGACCGCGTGGTCGGTGACCTCGCCATGACTTGGGCGCCGGTCAGCCCGGGTGGGACGGAGTAGTAGTTCCCGGCGAAGGACACCAACCCTTGCGGGCTGACGGTCCGGGTCTGTTCCAGCTCGGCGGGGAACGGCCTGGTCGGTAGCTCAAGCAAGGGCTCGGACGCGGCAAGTGCACCGACGGTCGTTGACGCGCCGTCGATCTTGCGTTTGCGACTGTCCATCTGCACGGCCAGTTTGTCGATGCCGTTCTGCCCGGCTTCGATGCTGATGCCGTCCGGGACCGTTCGCCACCAACGTTGTGCCGCCGAGTGGTTGGCCTTCTCCACCACACCCTTGCGGTTGCCGCGACGCGGAGGGCAGATGTCAACGCCGGTCCCGTAATACTTCGCGACGGCAGCGAAGGTCGGCAGGAGTCGTCCGGTCGGCGGATGACAGACAGTGGACATCCGGTCGAACCGCCACCTGCGAGCTGTCCCGCCCAAGCGCCGCAGAACCGAATCGAGGGCCTGGACCAGATGCGGGAAGGTCTCGGCTTCTGCGAGCACGGCCCGCCATCGTCCGGAATGCGACAGGGCACCGACGAGGAGATGCGCGTGAGCACCGACACCCCATTCCTCGGGCGGATCGGGCAGTTCCACCCAGTCGAACTGAATCTCCTCGCCCGGCGGATGCGCGATGATCGCGACGTCTCTGCCACTCGAGGCCCGGCACGGTTCGCAGTGCGGACGCGCCTGATACCGCCGCAGAGCCCGAGTGAAAGTGGAGTAGCCGCCCGCATAGCCGAGTTCGACGACCTCCTCGAAGAGCGTCGATGCCCACAAATGCGGGTCGTCGCTCAGCCGCTGGCGGCAGTACTCCAAGAACGGCATGAACGCGTCCGGCGACTGACGCCGATATCCCGAGACCCGCTCGCCGTTCAGATAGGCGCGGATCGTCTTGCGGTCGTGCCCCAGATGCCGGGCGATCGCAGAGATCGACCAGCCCTGACGACGCAACGCGTGAGCATCCACGTCTTCCTCCCAGCTGAGCATCCAGGCCCCTCGAACAGGCCGAACCCGTCGCGCAGCGAGGCTGTCCGGAACGAGACCGACGCATCCAGACACGCCGAGGAAGATCACGCAATGGGTGGGGAGGGAGATCAACTGAGCAGGTTTGGCCAGCTCAAGAGCGACACCTGGGGAGATTCAAAGAGCGCCATCACCGCGCGAACCGATGCGCCAGACACACCAGACGGCACGGCCCTGCGGTCGCCTCCGTCGGAGAAATGGCGTGATCCGCCCTGTTCGAGGAGCCTCGCCATGACCTCACAGCAGATGACAGAGCAGCCCCTTGAGGGTGCTCCGCTCGCGGCTCCCGTTCAGGAGTCTCTTGCCGAGGAGGAACTCGCCTCAGCGTTCGCCCGGGGCGACGAGCAGGCCCTTTCCGGGGCTTACCGGCGATGGAGTCGCCTGGTGTACACCCTGGCGTGGCGCTCTCTGGGCGACGCGGGCGAGGCGGAGGACGTCACGCAGGTGGTGTTCCTGGCCGCATGGCGGGGGCGGGCCGGCTTCGCACCCGAACGGGGCGCCCTGGCAGCGTGGATCGTCGGAATCACCCGGCGCAAGATCGCCGACGCGTTGCACGCCAGGACACGCCGGACCGACCTGGTGGCGGCAGCGGGTGCCGTCGTATCCACGCAGGACCGTGCCGGTGAGCCCGACGCGGTCCTGGACCGCGTCCTCATACATCACGAGCTGTCGAAGCTCCCGGCGGTTCAGCGGCGCGTGCTCAGCCTCGCCTACTACAACGACCTCACACAGACCCAGATCGCCCAGGTCACCGGCTTGCCGTTGGGAACGGTCAAGAGCCACACCCGTCGCGGGCTGCACGGCCTGAACCGTTGCCTCCAAGAGGTCGGCGAGAACCGCCCCCGTGCGCGGCCCCTCCAAGCGGACGGCTGATCGTCAGGCCAGCCCGACGATCTGGTATGCCAAAGCCGTTCCTCCTGGACCATCTTCGTCTCTCCGTCGCGGGCCAGTCTTCTTGGCCTGGTTGAACTCCTTGCGCAGCGTCGGCAGCGACCACGGCCGCCACTCGGTGAGCCACGAGCGATGGACAGTCACCTTGGCCCGGGCGTGTGCTGACGGACTGATCCCGCGCCCCCGCGGATCCGCCCCCGGCTTCGTATCGGCTCATCAACTACTGCGGTCGGTCCACGAAAGCCATGCGGCTACCCATTGAAGAAGTGCCCATCATCGTCGTAGCCCTGAAGGCAAGATTGCGGCCTCGCCGAGGCACCGTCCACAGAGCCTGTCCTTGGACATTCCACTGTTCCAGCAATGCGTTGGCGGCCATGAAGCCGCTCGTCGCCGCGCGTTCCATGAGGGCGACGGGCAGCTCCGTGCGCACGAGGTCTCCGGCGATCACCAGGCCGGGGTGGCTGGTGCGGATGGTGGGACGGTCGGTGTACCCGCCGACCGGGAACAGCGGGCAGTCGCTCCGCCACTCGTGGCGTTCGTCCACCACGAGGGCGGCCCGTGTCTCCGGGTAGACGGTGTGAAGCTGGGTGAGCAACCGCTTTTGCTCCACGTCGCGGGCACAGTTGTGCGGGAGGGCGTAGGCATGCAGTTCGACGACGGAGCCGCCGGTGCGAGCCGCCCAGCGGGAGGCTTCGCCCTCCCATCGGTTGAGGATGCTGACGTTGTCCACGGTTCCGTATCCGCTGGTGCCCAGAAAGCCGGGGCGATCGCGGGCCACGGGCTGGTCGAGCCAGAGACGCGAGACAAGAAAGGGCGGTGCCGTCCGCAGCCGGGCAACGCTTTGGCGCCATGCCGTGTGGCCGAGTTCCGGCGAACTGCTGACGATGGATTGCAGGCCGGCAGTGTCCAGCGCCAGCACGACGGAGTCGTACCACCGCTCTTCGCCACAGTCGACGATGAAGCCTCCCTCGTGTGTGGGGGCGACGGTAGCGACCGGGGTGGACAGCCGGATATCGACATGGTGGCCCCGCAGGTAGTCGCCAAGCGGTCTCCAGAGCGCGTCGGGGAAGGGTTCGTCGGGTACGTCGAAGAGAAGTCCTTCGGCGGAGCCGAGGAAGTAGATGTGGAACATCAGCACCATCTCTGCCGCTGACAGTTGCCGAGGATCAGCGAAGAAGCTGCGGGAGAAGACCTCGAAGGCGAGGTGGTGGGCGGCTTCGGGGAAGCGGATCGATTGCAGGAAGTCGTATGCGCTGACGCCGTCGAGTTGCTCATAGACCTCCGGTACGCGGACGTCGAGGAGGGGCAGGGCGGCGCGGGGGTTCATGCGGTACAGGTCGCGGATGGTGAATGTCGGGCTCTGGGCGACAAAGCCGATGGCGCTCCACGGTGGTGTGCGAGGGACCTTGCGGAAGCTGTCGTGCAGCCCACCGCCGTGTTGCAGGGGGTAGTCGGCAAGGCCGGTCAGCCGCTGCAGCCCAGGGTCGGTCCTGCGCAGGAGCCCGCGGAGGTTGTAGTACTGCCGGAAGAAGGCATGAAAGCCTCTGCTCATGGTGGCCGTTGTGCCGTCGCGCAGGGTGACCGGCCAGCCCGCTACGCGCCCGCCGAGTGAGGCCTCGCGTTCGTAGAGGGTGACGCGCACGCCTCGTTCGGCGAGGGCGGTAGCGGCCGCCATTCCGGCAATTCCTCCGCCCACGACGGCGGTGGTGGGCGGCCGCTCGCTGTCGACGCGTGGGGCGCCGGGCCGGGGCAGCAGCGTGTGTGCCCGGCGGTCTCTGCCGCGTCGGGCGATGTCTCGTGGCCTCGGCGCCCTCATCGGCCGACGGCCTCGTCGTCACCGGGGGCGCGCCGGGCGATGACCGTGTGGGTGATGCCGGTCTGCCATCCCGGCAAGGGCAGCACCCGAACGGAGTCGAAGCCGGCCGAGTGGACCCGGCGTGCGAATTCCTCGGCCGTGTCGAATTCGACCACGCTGCGCCATAGGTGGCGATACAACTGCCCGTCGCCCAGGGCGGTGGCGACGGGCAGGACGATGCCGGCGCACACGGCCGTCCACACCGCTCGGTGGCCGGCCCGGCCGCTGAGGGTGTACTCGTGCACCGCGAGCCGGCCATGAGGGGCCAGCAGGCCATGCACCGATGCGAGGACGCTGTCGGGATCGGCGACATTGCGGAACAGGTATCCGGCGAACACCGCGTCGTAGGCTCCCCCGACGTTTGCCTCTGTCAGCTGTTCCGCCGGGGCGTGGACGAACGTGACGTCGCCGGGCCAGGGCTTGACAGCTGCGCGTTCCAACATGCCGGCCGAAGCATCGACAGCCGTGACCGAGGCGTGAGGAAGCACCGCTGTCAGTGCGGCGGTCGAGGCACCGGTGCCGCACCCCAGGTCCAGTACGCGCAGGCCGCGGCCGCCGTCTGCCAAGCCCAGGCGGCGCGCGGAGCGGCGCAGATGTGCGTGGTAGCCGGGGTTGACGGCCACCAGTGTGTCGTAGCTGCGGGCGGCATGGTCGAACGCGGCGGCCAGGTCCGCGTCGCGGAGCAGAGTCATGCAATCTCCTTGAGCAGGTACACGGGGATCCGCCGCCGGATCACGGGCGGGGGAAGGGGCGGCGGGGTAGGTACAGCAGTTCTGCGGCGGATCGCAGCATGGGAAGCACGGGGGTGCGAATTCCCACGGCGAGGTCTTCGTGGAGACAGGTACGGCCGTCGAGGAAGCGCAGCAGTCGTTCCATGGGGACGTGGGTGAACAGGCGGCTGAAGAAGTCGGCGCCGACCCGGCCGCTGTCCAGGGCGCGCAGCATGACGGCGTCCATGGCCCGGGAGCGGGCGGAGTGCGCAGCGGGTGGCCGCGGGTTCCGCCCGGACAGCAGTGCGTTGGCGACTGTTTGGATCTGGCGTTGGATGGCGGCGAAGGTGTATCCCGTCGACGGGCGGGTCGCACCTGCTGCTGCGCCGATCCGGAACACCGACGGTGCGGTCTGCCGGGTGAAGGGTGCGTCCGTCATGGGAATGACGCCCGTCTCGGTCGAGACGACCTTGAGGTCCGGCAGACCGAGAACATCTCGGGTGTAGTGGCTCAGGACGGCTTCATATGCTTGCCGAGACAGGAGTTGGGGGGAGAATTCGGTGTATTCCACGAGGGCATGCGTGGGGCTGGTGGGCAGTACGTAGCCAAAGGAGAGGCCCTGGGCGGGCTGCGGCGTACGGAAGTCCATCAGTTCGGCCGTGCCGGGGTCGAAGATCGGCTGATCGGATTCCACGAACCGGCCGTGGAAGTGCTGCAGCAAGGTGGTGCGGCCTGCGGGGAGGCTGCCCAGCGGGCGGGAGTCGAAGACCCACCGGGCCCGGGCATTCAACGGCTGACCGTCTGCGGTTCGACCGTGGATCAGGGCCCCGCCAGCGATGCCCTCCACTGCTTCGGCCGTCGCCTCGATGCACTGAACGTTGTCGCTCTGCTGGAGGCTGTGAGCGATCAGGTTCTCGAAGTCGTCGGAGCGGATCATCTTGTACCGCAGCGGTGCGATGTGACTCGTGAGGCTCTGACCGGCGCGAGTATGAACCCGCAAGTTCTGCCAGGACGCGGTCACGGCGTCGTCGTACCAGCCCCGACCGGGCTCCCAAAAGCACCAGGTCCGCAGCGGCGGTCGCAGGGGACCTGGCGGGGCATCGATGAGGAGCACCGACAGCCGGCGCCTTCCTGGGGGCGGGTCGGACAACAGGTACGCGAGGGAGAGTCCCGCCGCGCCCGCGCCCACGATGGCGACATCCGCCCTGAGCACGAGCGTTCCCCTCTCTTGTCGCATCCCGCAGAAGTGGTCGAAATGATTCCCGCTGACGCGGCCCTACGGATGCAGGACGCGCTGAGAGCTTGACGGGTGACGGCTCTCTGCGTGCCCGCCGTTCTCACTCTGCGCAGGGCAAGGGGCAGGGCTCGCTCGCGGAAGTGCGGCACGCGGCTTCGCATTCCCTCAGCTGGCGCATCCGCGCCCCCCACCGGCGCGGAAAGCGTAAGGAAAGGCCAGCTGCGATCACATTGAGAGGATCCGGGATGCGTCCCAGCAAGCCGAACGCCCACCGTGCGGTCGAAGCGCCGCCCGGCTCGGCGCACGCTTCCCAGCAGGGAACTTCAGCTGAGCAGAATGCACAGCGGCTTGATTCCTCGACCTGGGCGGGCTTCCAGGAGTTGCAGAGGATTGACGCGGATGTGCCCGCAGCCGTCGAACGTCACCTCGAAATTCTGCTGGCTGAGCGCGCCGCGCAGGCAACCGCCCTCGACCCGGTGTTCGCTCACGATCTCGCCGATCGTGTCGCTCGCTTCACCCTGGGCGGAGGCAAGCGCACACGAGCCCAGTTCCTGTGGTGGGCGCTGCGCGCGTGCGGCGGCGGGATCGGCGATTCGGAGGCTGCGCTGCGTCTGGGGTGCGCTCTGGAACTCATTCAGACCTGCGCGCTCGTTCACGACGATGTGATGGACGGCTCCCGGATCCGCCGCGGGCAGCCCGCCCTGCACGCGGACGTCGAGGCTCAGTACGCCGACACCGTGTCCTTCGCGCACCGAGAGCGTTTCGGCGAATCGGCGGCCATCCTCGCCGGGGACCTGGCGCTGGCGTGGGCGGACGACGTGCTTGTCGACACCGAACTCTGCCCCACCCGCGCACGACGGGTGCGCGGCCTGTGGAGCGCCATGCGCACGGAGATGGTGGCCGGCCAATACCTGGACCTTCAAGGCCAGAGCACCTCGTCACGCTCGTTGGCCCACGCGATCCGCGCCGCCTGCCTCAAAAGTGCTCTCTACTCGGTCGAGCGGCCGCTGGCCCTCGGCGCCGCCCTCTCAGATGCAGACGACGCCACCACGGCGGCCCTGTGCTCAGCCGGCCGGTGCGTCGGCATCGCCTTCCAACTGCGGGACGACCTCCAGGACGTCTTCGGCACGGCAGAGCAGAGCGGCAAGCCGTCGGGCAGTGACATCCGGTCGGGCAAGCCCACCTATCTCATCGCCGTCGCGCAGGCCCGGGCCACGGCCCGAAACGACCGCAGTTCCCTGGACGTGCTGCGCAACTCAGTCGGCCGTCCCGGACTCTCACAAGAGGGTCTCGCCCGGGTGCGGGAGGTACTCATCTCCACCGGCGCGCAAGCGACAACAGAAGCAAAGATCAGCAGACTGGCCGCGCAGGGCATGCGCCATCTCGAAGGAGCGGCGCTCGAGCCCGAGGGCCGCAGGCATCTGCGGGAACTCCTGCAGTCCGCCACCGCGATTCCCACGGCCCCAAGTGCACCCGCGCACGGCCCGACCGCCTCCTCCCCTCGCACCGGATCCCGGCTTCTCACCATGAGCGCAGAGGGGGCCGGCCGATGACCAGGACCATCCCCGGACGCACGGACCACGTCGTCGTGGTGGGGGCCGGCCTGTCAGGGCTCTCGGCCGCACTGCACCTGCTGGGTGCCGGTCGCCAAGTCACCGTTGTGGAGCGTGATCTGCTGCCCGGCGGCCGTGCCGGACGCCTTCACCGCGCCGGCTACCACATCGACACCGGCCCCACCGTGCTGACCATGCCGGAGCTTGCCGACGAGGCTTTCGCCGCGGTCGGCGACTCCTTGCGCGAGCGCGTTGAACTCATCCCTCTTCATCCCGCCTACCGGGCCCGCTTCGCCGACGGCACCAGCATCGACGTCCACACCGACCCCCACTCCATGGAAGCGGAAGTCGAACGGTTCGCCGGACCCAGGGAAGCAGCAGGCTACCGGCGCCTGCGCGACTGGCTCACTCGCCTCTACCAAGCCCAGATGCGCCACTTCATCGACGCCAACTTCGACTCGCCCTTCCAACTCCTGACACCCGACCTTGCCCGACTGGCCGCCCTGGGCGGATTCGGCAGGCTGGACACCCGCATCGGACGCTACCTGCACGATGAGCGCCTACGCCGCATCTTCTCCTTCCAGGCCCTGTACGCGGGCATCCCGCCCGCCCGCGCGCTGGCCGCCTACGCCGTCATCGCCTACATGGACACGATCGCCGGCGTCTACTTCCCCCGCGGCGGCATGCACGCTCTGCCACAGGCCATGGCCGACGCAGCCGCCCAAGCGGGCGCAGACCTTCGCTTCGGGCAGGACGTCACCCACCTGGAACGCTCCGGCCATCGCATCACCGCGGTCGTCACCAGCAAGAACCGCATCCCGTGCGACGCGGTTGTCCTCACTCCCGATCTGCCCGTCACCTACGGCCTCCTGGGCCACACACCCCGCCGGCCGGTACGGATCCAGAACTCGCCGTCCGCCGTCATCCTGCACGCGGGCACCACTCAGACCTGGCCCGGTCTCGGCCACCACACACTGTCCTTCGGGGCCTCCTGGAGCCGCACCTTCGACGAACTGACCCGCACCGGGCAGTTGATGAGCGATCCGTCCCTGCTCATCACTCGCCCAACGGCCACGGACCCATCCCTCGCACCACCCGGCAAGCACCTGCACTACATCCTTGCCCCCTGCCCGAACACCGACATCGGGCCCAAGGCCGCCGCGTGGGGCGAGCTCGCCCCGCGCTACCGCGACAGCATCCTGAAAGAGCTCGAGCAGCGCGGTCTCGACGGCATCAGCTCCAGCATCACCGAGCAGTGCCTCGTCACACCCGCGGACTGGCGCGCCCAAGGCCACGCTGCGGGAACCCCGTTCTCCGCGGCGCACACCTTCGCTCAAACCGGTCCCTTCCGCCCCCGCAACCTGGTTCGCGGCACCGAGAACGCCGTCCTCGCCGGCTGCGGCACCACACCGGGCGTAGGAGTACCCACGGTGCTGATCTCCGGGAAACTCGCCGCCACCCGGATCACCGGTGGCCACGTCCGCAGGCCCGTCCGCCCGCGCCAAGCCACAGCCTCCACCCAAGGACGCCTTTCATGAGCGACCGTGAACTCGATGCGGCAGGCATCCACGACCCTGCACTGCGCAGCGCCTACGCACGCTGCCGGCAGCTCAACGCCCGGCACGGCAAAACCTACTTCCTCGCAACCCGGCTCCTGCCCCCCGAGCGGCGTCCTGCCGTTCACGCCCTGTACGGCTTTGCCCGCTGGGCCGACGACATCGTCGACGTACTCGACACCACGGAAACCGCGGAACAGCGTTCGGCGCACCTCGCCCGCCTGCAAGCAGGCCTGGAACAGGGCCTGCAGAAGGCGACCAGCTCCGAACCGGTCGTCATGGCGCTCGCCGACACGGCCCGCCGATATGACATCGACCCCCGTCACTTCAGCGACTTCATGGACTCCATGCGCAGCGACCTTGACGTCACTGAGTACCCGACCTACGAAGATCTGCGCCTGTACATGCACGGCTCAGCTGCGGTCATCGGACTGCAGATGCTGCCGATCCTCGGCACCGTGGTGCCGCTCCAGGAAGCAGAACCGCATGCCGCCGCACTCGGCGTCGCCTTCCAGCTGACCAACTTCTTGCGGGACGTGGGTGAGGACCTCGACCGCGGCCGCGTCTACCTTCCTGCCAACCTCCTGGCAGCCCACGCAGTCGATCGGGACCTGCTGCAGTGGAGCAGGGTCACCGGCCGCCGTGACCCGCGCATCACTGCGGCGCTCAAGGCCTTCGAAGACCTCACTCGCGGTGTGTACCGTCAGGCGGCGCCCGGCATCGCGATGCTCGACCCCGTCAGCCGTCCGTGCATCCGGACAGCCTTCGTGCTCTACGGGGGAATCCTGGACGCCGTGGCCGAGGACGGCTACGCGGTCGTGCACCGACGGACTGCGGTAAGCCGACGACGCCGCGCCGCCGTCGCCATCGACGGCCTGGTGCGCGTCGCCGCAGCGCGGGTACGAACGCGCCATGCTGCTCGGCCGACGCCGTCGGAGATTGAGGAGCACTCCCACAGCAGTGCCACGCACCCGTCTCAGCCTGTAGAGCCTGCAGCGGTGGAGGTGGCTTGACATCCTCCCCGCCCTAAAGGGCGGGGATTCCCGCCTGGCTGCCGGTGGTGACCGGCTGGGCCTTCGGGTGGGTTCCCCGTTCAACGGGCCGTGCCCGGCGTGGGATTTCCACTCCAGGACTGACCGGCCCTCCAGGGGCGTTTAGCCTCTCCGCCTGCCCGGCGGCGAGGATCACACGCGACGCATTGAGGTCACGATCATGCTCGGTACCGCAGCCCTCGCACCGCCAGATACGCACGTGCAGCGGCTTCGTCCCGTCCACGACCCAGCAGACCGAGCACGTCTGCGAGGAGGGCAGCCAGCGGGAAACGACGCCGACGTGACGGCCGTAGCGGGCCGCCTTGTCCTCCAGCACCCGGCGGAACATGCCCCATGCCGCGTCGTGCACAGACTTGGCCATGCGGGTGCGTGCGAGACCGGAGACCGCCAGGTCTTCGAGGTAGACCGCTTGGTTGTCGCGGACCAGCCTCGAAGCACTCTGATGGCACCAGTTTCTGCGCGCATCGGCCACCCGGGCATGCGCCCGGGCGACCTTCAGCCGGGCCTTGGCCCGGTTCCTCGACCCCTTCACCTTCCGGCTCAACACCTGCTGCGCCTTCCTCAGTCTCCGCTCGGCACGCCGCAGGAAGCGGGGATTGTCGATCACCCGCCCGTCGGACAGCACGGCGTAATGCGTCAGGCCCAGGTCGATGCCGACCTCGGCACCCACGGGCGCGAGCGGCTCGGGCTCGACCTGAACGACGAAGCTCGCGAAGTACCGCCCCGACGGATCCTTGAGCACAGTCACCGAGGAGGGAGGCGACGGCAGTTCCCGGGACCAGCGGACCCGCACGTCCCCGATCTTCGCGAGGTTCAGCCGGCCGTTGTCCCGCAGCCGGAACCCGTTCCTGGAGAAACGGACCGCCTGCTGGCTGTCCCTCTTCGACTTGAACGTCGGCAGTCCCATACGGCGCCCCGGCCGCTTGCCCGACACCGACGCGAAAAAGTTCGCGTACGCCGTATCGAGATCACGAAGAGAGGACTGCAAGGCGTCCACCGACACCTCCGCCAGCCACGCCCGCTCGGGCGTCTTCTTCGCATCGGTGATCACCCGCTTCGCCAGCACACCCGTCGCGATCCGCGACCTGTCCGCCCGGTAGGCGGCCTTCCTCGCGGCCAGCGCATCGTTGTAGACCACCCGGGCACAGCCCAACGTACGCGCCAGCGCGATGCGCTGACCCGGCGTCGGCACGATCCGGAAGGAATACCGCAGATACACGGGACAAAACTTAACGGCCGCCACTGACAACGCCGGTCCGCCCAGGGGCGAACCGGCTTTCCCTGCCCTGCTCCGCAGGAGCTTCGTTTCCTCCCCGGCCTGAAGGCCGGGGTATCCACGAAGGAGACCTGATGAAGGCCGGCCCCCCAGCCCCGCGCAGACGCTTCCCGCTGTCGTTGCGCCGCTCCCCCGTACCGTGGGAGCACCAGCATCCGACCTGGCGCGAAGCCCGCCCTGCTGTCATCGCGCATGCTCTCAAGCGGGCTCAGAACCGTCCCTCCGGCAACTGGTACGTCATCGGTGCCGCCCGAGACATTCCCGCGGACCGTCCCTTGGCCCGCACTGTCGTCGGGCAGGAGATCGTCGTGTGGCGAAACGGCGATGGACGGCTGGCCGCCGGCCCTGGCATCTGCCCGCACCTTGGTGCACCTCTGCGGGACAGCCCGGTGCGCTGCGGCACACTCGTCTGTCACTGGCACGGACTCGCTCTCAACGGAAAGCCGTTCGCCGGCTGGGAGCCCCTGCCCGTCCACGATGACGGCCTTTTGGTCTGGGTACGCCTGGACACCGTGGGCGGCGAACCACCACTGGACACGCCCGTGCTGCCCGTGCGGCCCTCACTGGCAGACGCCGTGTCAGCGGTCTACTCAGGTCTGGGAACCTGCGAGCCGGAGGACATCATCGCCAATCGGCTGGATCCGTGGCACGGCGCCTGGTTCCATCCCCACTCATTCGTCGACCTCACCGTCCTCGACACCCCCGGAAAGGACGCGGCCGAGGACAGTTTCACCGTCGACGTCTCCTTCAAGCTCACCGGGAGACTCGTCGTCCCCGTGCGTGCCGTCTTCACCGCCCCCGACTCCCGCACGGTCGTCATGCACATCACCGAGGGCGAAGGCCAAGGTTCGGTCGTCGAGACGCACGCGACCCCGCTCGGAGCCGACGAGCGAGGCAGGCCACGGACAGCCGTCATCGAGGCGATCGTGGCCACCTCCGGCCGGCGCGGCTTCACAGCAGCGCGCAGTGCAGCTCCACTGATGCGCCCCCTCATGCGGGCAGCAGCCGCCCGGCTGTGGCGTGATGACCTCGCCTACGCCGAACGGCGCTGGCAGTTGCGCTCCACAGGCCGCTTCCCCGCATAACGTGATCCAGGTGCCGTCGGCGTCAGGCCTTGGGGCCGCCTGCATCTTGCCGTAGGGATGCCCTCGCCCGGAGAGGGGGTGTGGGTGGCTGTCTGGCGGAGCTGACCGCGAGATGGAAGGCCTCGTGTCCTGCCTTCCACCACGCGGTCCGCTGGTGGCACGTCCACCGCGTCGGGAGACCGCGGTCTGGCGAACCGTGACCCCGCGGTGATGACGCTCTACCTCGCACGCCCGAGCCCAGTCACTTTCCGGGGCTTCGCGACAGGCCGTCCACATCCACCTTGCCTGCTGTCACCACCCGGCAAGGGGCCTGGCGGCCAGTCAATATAGTCGTCCCCATGTCCACGCCTGACGAGCTGCTCGTTGACATCGCCACCGTGGTGGAGTCCGGGCGGAGCAACCAGATGTCCCTGACCGTGGTCACCGGTGGTGCGGTCATCACCGGCCGGCTGGCTCCCGAAGCAGTGTGGAGGCAGAGGGTGTCGGACGTGCTGACGGACTCCGCCCACCTGGGCGAGTTCTCCGCCGTCTTCGACACCCCCGCGAAAAACGACGGACCGCCCACGCATCTGCACTTCCATGTCGCCCGCATCTTGCAGGGCACGGTCGGAATCCCCGAGACGGGCGGGATGTACCGCGTCGCGATCGCCGACGTCGGCGCCTGGACCATGGGCGACTTCAGCTACTCCGACCACTGAGCCATCAACCCGGAAGAACCCGCTGCATCCAAGCAGGGGCCCCCACCGGTAGGCGCCGGTCGGGGCCACCCGGCCGTCCAGGTACCGGCTCACTCCTGTTTCCCCGGGCCGTCAGACGGACACGGGAGTGCCGAGCATCGCGGAAGCGTTCTGCAGCGGGCTCAGGACGCACACCGGTGCGGCCGCGGGCAGGCGCGGCAGGTGAAGCCCAGCTGCGTCATCGCGCGGAGGACTTCGGCGGCGCTGAAATCACGGCGGTCCTGGCGGGTGACGACCTGGCTGACCTGCTTGACGGGGTAGTGGCGGCGGCCGGGATCACGGATTCGCCGGAGCCCGGCTCCGGGGACGGGCCTGGGGGCGCTGCGCCTGCCCGTGTGGAACGCGCTCGCCGAACGGGCCGACACGCTGCGCCGCTCTGCGCCGACGGCCAGAGACTCACCCGTGATGAGGGTGCCCCGATCGGCGTGTCCCGAAGATCGAACTGCCGCACACACTGCGATAGTCGCGAAGGAGTTGGCATGAAGGCACCGATCGAAGGAGGAGCCATGGTGCGTGTCGGGCTGTTGGTCCGGGTACAGGCGAAACCGGGCAAGGAAGCAGAAGTGGCACAGTTCCTGACCGACGCGCAGGCGATCGTCGATCAGGAGCCCGACACCCGCGCCTGGTTCGCCGTCCAGTTCGATGCGTCCACGTTCGGCATCTTCGACGTGTTCCCCGACGACGCGGGTCGACAGGCGCACCTGGCCGGAGGCGTCGGCGCGGCGCTCGGGGAGCGGGCGACGGAGCTGTTCACCGTGTCGCCTGTGATCGAGAACGTCGACGTACTGGCGTCCAAGCTCCCGACCTGACCCCGGACAAATCAGCAGGACACGAGGGGTCTGGTGCAGGGTTGTGGGTGGTGGTTTTGGGTGTACAAACACACCACCACCAAGGG
>NZ_JBHXDQ010000058.1:0-61706 GCF_042725875.1 Streptomyces sp. NPDC127038
GGGCATGTGCGTGCCGGCCGGCGTCGTCGCCCGGCCGTCGGCCGTCGACGGCTGGGCGCGCAGTTCCTCGCGCCCCTTGCGGGGCACCTCCGGTGCCGGTGAGCGGGCGGCCAGGTCGGCCCCGGCGCGGGGCTCGCGGGGCGTTTCCGTGCGGGTTTGTTTCAGGGCCGCTCGGGCCTTGGCCGCGCCTGTTGTCGCGTTGCCGGGTGGGGCCGGCGGCTCGGGGGGTGTGGAGCGGGTGGCCGGTTCCGGCGGGGACCAGCGCTCGCCCCGCTTGCCCGCGTCCATCGCCTCGTTGGCCAGCCGGTCCGCGTGTTTGTTGCGCTCGCGCGGGATCCACTCGTACGTGACCTGGGAGCCCGGAAGGACCCCGGCCGCCCGCGCCGCCAGCGGCCTCATGTCCGGGTGCTTGATCTTCCAGCGTCCGGACATCTGCTCGACCACGAGCTTGGAGTCCATCCGGACCCTGACCCGCGCGGTCGCGTCGAGGTCGCGGGCCGCTTCGAGACCGGCGACCAGGCCCCGGTACTCGGCGACGTTGTTGGTGGCCACGCCGATGAACTCGGCGCGCTCCGCCAGCGTCTCCCCGGTCGCCGCGTCGATGACGACGGAGCCGTAGCCCGCGGGCCCCGGGTTGCCCCGGGAACCCCCGTCGGCCTCGACGATGAACTCCCGCACGAGCCGGACTCCCTACAGGCCGGACTCGGACGTGCGCACCAGGATGCGCTGGCAGTTCTCGCAGCGCAGCACGGTGTCGGGAGCGGCCGCCTTCACCTCGTTGACCTCGGTGATGTTGAGCTCCAGACGGCAGCCCTCGCAGCGGCGCTGGAAGAGCCGGGCGGCGCCGACGCCACCCTGCTGGAGGCGCAGCTTGTCGTACAGCTTGAGCAGGTCGGCGGGCACCGACGCGGCGATGACCTCGCGCTCCTTGGTGACCGAGGCCGTCTCGCCGTCGAACTCCTCGAAGGCGGCGTCACGGCGCGCGGTCGCGTCGTCGATCTTCCCCTGGACGGAGGAGACCCGCTCGGTCAGCTCGCCGACCCGCTCCTGGGCGGACTCGCGGCGCTCCATGACCTCCAGGACGACGTCCTCCAGGTCACCCTGGCGCTTGGCGAGGGAGACGATCTCGCGCTGGAGGTTCTCCAGGTCCTTGGGGGAGGTGACGGCACCCGAGTCGAGCCGCTGCTGGTCGCGCACGGCGCGCTGACGCACCTGGTCGACGTCCTGCTCGGCCTTGGTCTGCTCGCGGGCGCAGTCGCTCTCCTCGGTCTGCGCGGCCACGAGCAGGTCGCGCAGCTGGGTGAGGTCCTTGTTCAGCGACTCGATCTCGGCGTGCTCCGGCAGCGACCTCCGCTTGTGCGCGAGCTGCTGCGCACGGGAGTCGAGGGCCTGGACGTCGAGAAGTCGGATCTGGTCGGCGGGCGCGGCGTTCAGTTGGGGGCTCCTGAGGTTTCGTGGTGTGAGGCCGCGTGGGCGGTCCAGGGGTCGGTGACCGTCCGGGAGACGTGGACGCGCAGTCCCCATCCCTTCCGGTCGGAGATCTCGTCGAGCTGGGCGGCGGCCAGCTCGCACCAGGGCCACTCGGTGGCCCAGTGCGCCGCGTCGAGCAGCGCGAGAGGACTGTGGGCGCGGGCCTCCGACACCGGGTGGTGCCGCAGGTCCGCGGTGAGGAACGCGTCGACGCCCGCGGCACGCACGTCGTCGAAGAGGCTGTCGCCGGAGCCGCCGCTGACGGCGACGGTGCGTACGAGCGCGTCGGGGTCGCCCGCGACACGGATGCCCTGCGCGGTGGCGGGCAGCCGCTCGGCGGCCCGGGCGGCGAGTTCGCGCACGGTCAGCGGATGGTCGAGCTCGCAGACCCGGCCGAGGCCGCGGCGCCCCTCGGGGTCGGTGGTGTCCGGGACGAGGGGCCGTACGACCCGGAGGTCCAGGGCTCCGGCCAGCGCGTCGCTGACCCCCGGATCGGCGCGGTCGGCGTTGGTGTGGGCGACGTGCAGCGCGATGTCGTTCTTGATCAGCGTGTGCACGACCCGGCCCTTGAAGGTGCCGGCCGCCACGGTCGTCGTACCGCGCAGATAGAGCGGGTGGTGGGTGACGAGCAGGTCGGCGTCCAGCTTGACCGCCTCGTCGACGATGTCCTGGACCGGGTCGACGGCGAAGAGGACGCGCGTGACCTCCTGGTCGGGGTCGCCGCAGACGGTGCCGACCGCGTCCCACCCCTCGGCCCGCTCCGGGGGCCACAGGGCGTCGAGCGCGGCGATGACTTCAGACAGACGGGGCACGGGGAAAGGCTACCTGCCCCAGGTCCCTGTCCGGCCGGTCGCGGACCACGGACCCGTGCGGACCGGCGCCCGCGCGGCCGGCGGGCCCACGGGACCCGTGCCGGGGCGGCGGCGGGCGGCCGCATCCCGGCGTACGGCCGTGCACGGCTTCCCGCCATCCTTCAGCACATCCGACCCGTTCCCTCAGGCGAATCCGGACACGGCCACCCTTATGTGTGAAGCAGCAGCCCGTCGCCTCCCCGCCTGTGCGTGCGAAAACTACCTTCGTCGCCGGAGGTGACCGAACGATGACGGCCGGTGCGAGAGAACCCTTGGCGAGGAGCGGGCGCGCGAGCGGCGCCGAGTACGGTGACGCGGCGGGCCGGTGGGCCGCTCCTCCCGGCTGTGTGATCACCGCCGACGGCGCCTACGGGGCACGGCTCGCCCACGACGGCGAGCGCTGGTACCCGGAGCGCTGGACGCTGGACGGACCCGAGCCGTACGCCGTACCGCTGCCCGGTCCGCAGCCGGAGGAGCCCGGCAACGAGGTGCTGCCGCTCTCCGACGGCAGGGTGCTCATCCATCGCGTGGACGACGGCCGTCACACCTTCTCCCTGCTCTATCCGACCGGGCCGGGCACGGGCGAGCTGCCGCTCGGCGCTGTGGAGTGCCCCGACGCCGGCACGGTGCTGCGGCTGCTGCCGCCCGCTCCGGACGGCGAACGCGCCTACGCCCTCGCGGTGGGCCGGGGATCGACGGCGGTGTGGCTGGTGGCGGGCGGCGCGTTCGGCCCGGAGCACATGGCCGAGGTGCCGGGCCACTGCTCGGGCGGGGTGTGGCTGGACGGCACGGGGCGGCTGCTCGCGCTGGACCGGTCCCTGGACGGCCGCACCAAGACGGTGGTCGTCGACCTGGAGCGCGGCGGCGAGGTCTCACCGCTTCTCCAGATCGCCGAGCACAGCAACGACCGGCTGCTCCTCGCGGACGCGGACAGCGGGCTGCTGCTGATCCGGTCCGACGCGCCGTCCCCCGGCCGGGACCGGCTCGGCTGGGGCGTGCTCGGCAGCACCCTGCCCGTCCGCTTCCCGGACTGTCTGAGCGCGACGGGCTGTTCGATCAGCCCGTTCGCGATCCAGCCCGGCCAGGTGCTCACCCCGGAGTCCTGCGCGGTCGCCCTGCGCCTCGACGGGCCGGGGGGCACCTGGGTGGGTGTGTGGCGCCCGTCCGAACGCCGTATCCACCATCGCCCGGCGCCCGAGGGCTGGCTGCCCGGCACGGGACTGTGGACCGCGGAGGGGGTGCTCCGGCTGCCGTACGTCACCGGGGGCGTCCCGTGCGGGGTCGCGCGGCTGGAGGCGCCCGAGGGGGCGGAGGATCCGGACGCGGGGGTTCCGTCCCTGCCCGGTCTCCCCGCACCGCGACCGCTCCCCCTTCAGCAGGCTCCCCTGCGGACCGTCCCTCCGGCCGTTCCGCCCCGGCGGATCGCGGCGATCGACCCGCCCCGGGCGATCCCGGCCCACCTGGCGCTGAGCGACGGCATCGCCCGCGCCCGCAAGGAGGCGGCGACCCGGGCCACCGACGACCGCGCGACATGGCGGACGGCCTCGGCCCGAGCCGTTCCCGAACCGGACCCCTCCCGAACGACCACCGCCCACCCCGCGGCCGGGCCCGGGTCTCCGGGAACGGGCGCCGCCCGCGCCGTGGACGCCCCCGGAGCACCGCACGCGGGTGCCGCACGCGCCTTGGACTGGCCCGGGACGTCGCAGGCGGGTGCCCCCCACCCCGTGGCCGGGCCCGGGTCGCCGCAGCCGGGCGCAGCCGCAACGGTCGCGCCGCAACCGGACAGGCCCCACGCCGTGGACGGGCCGGGAGCACCGCACGCGGGTGCCGCACGCACCGCCGAAGCGGCCGGAGCACAGCAGCCGGGCACGCCCCAAGCCGTGGACGGGCCCCGGGCGCCACAGGCCGGCACCGCTCGCGGCATCCAAGCGGCCGGGTCGCCGCAGCCGGGTGCGAGCCCCGCCGTAGCGCAGCAGCCGGGCACGCCCTTCGCCGTGAACGGGCCCGTGGCGCCGCAGGCCGGCACCACCCGCGGCATCCAAGCGGCCGCTTCGCCGCAGCCGGGTGCGAGCCCCGCCCTCGCGCCGCAGCCGGGCACGCCCCACGCCGTGGACGGGCCCGGAGCACCCCGGACAAGTGCCGCAGGCGCCGCGGAAGCCGCCGGAGCGCCGTGGCCGGGTGCGGGCCCCGCCTCCGAGGGGCCAAAGACGCTGTCCACGGTGACGAGCCTCACGCCCAGGGCCCTGCCCGCCGGGACCCCGGGGGCGGACGGCCCGTATCCCGGTCACGGGACGGGCGAGCCGCTGCCTCCCGTCGTACGGCTCGCCGCCGCCGGGAACGCCGAACCGCTCCCGCCGGCCGTGGGGCGCGCCCCCGAGGCCACAGGGCCGGTCCGGCCCAGCCGCTGGACCAGGGTCACCCAGCAGCCCGCGCCCATGGCGTCCACGCCGAGGACCTCGGTGTCCATGGCCGCGCCCGCACCCGTGACCTCCGTGTCCACGGCACCCGTGCCCGCGCCGCCGCGCCGGGCCGCGGCGCCGACGACCGAGCCCGGACTGTGGACCAAGGTCGCCGAGACGCCCCCGCCCGGCATGGGGCTCAGGACCAGGGCCGACGGGACCCTCCCCGGCGGCATGACCGTCGTCGTCGAGACGGCCGAGCCGGTTCCGCCCGCCACGTCGGTCGGCGCAGGTCCCGTCACCGGGGCCGGCGCCCCCGCCGCCCCGGCCCCGGACGCCGGTGGCCACGCCCCCGCCGCTCCCGTCACGGCCCCGGCCCCGCCCGAACCGCCCCTCTGGACCAAGGTCGCCGAAACGCCCCCGCCCGGCATGAGCCTCGGCGCCCGCGTGCGCCCGAAGCCGGTGGACGGAGACACCCCCGGGAGCGGGACCTCCGACACACCGCAGTCCGTCGGCGCGTTCAGGGGACAGGTCACCCTGCGTCCGCTCCCCACCGCCCCGCAGGCGCCCGTGGAGTCCTCGGATCCCCTGGAGTCCCTGGGGTCCTTGAACTCCCTGGAATCCGGCGGTCCGTGTGTACTGGCCCACACGGACGAGGAGAAAAGGGACAGGACGGGCGAAGAAACGTCACCCTCCGACTCCCGTGCGATGACCGCACGTTAGACTCCCCCGGCTGTAAAGAAGGATCTTGCATACGGGGTGAACACTTCAATGAACGACACCAGCACCATGGAAGCGCCGGTCGGGGACGTCCACGAGACGTCGGCGACCGGGTCCGAAGGCCACGGCAAGCACCGCGGCCCGGTCTCCGGCCACGACGACGAGGCGACCCCTCACGGCCGCCACCGCAAGCCGTCCGGCCAGCAGGCCACGACGGCCTGACGGTCCGCAGGGGGCCCGGCTCCCACGGCACACCGAACGACACACGGCCCCGCTCGCACCATGGCGAGCGGGGCCGTATCGATCGCGGCACCGGTCCTCCGGGGGGACGTCCGCTCAGCGCGGGGACCCGTCCCGCTTCAGCGCCAGCACCTCCGCCGCCGCGAACGTCTCGCCGCGCGGCCGGTCCGCGTAGTACGGGGTGAGCAGCGCGTCGAGTTCGTCATGGCTGAACGTGTCCTGCTTGCTGTCGAACTTGGCCGCCACCCGCGGCCGTTCGACGACCGCGACCATGCCGCCGTGCACCACGAGAAGCTGTCCGTTGACGTGCGCGGCGGCCGGAGAGGCCAAGTAGCCGACGAGCGGGGCGACATGCTCGGGGGCGAGCGGGTCGAGCCCCTCCTCGGGAAGCCCGAATCCGGCGAAGACGTCCTCCGTCATCCGGGTGCGGGCACGCGGGCAGATGACGTTGGCGGTGACGCCGTACTTGGCGAGCGCCAGCGCCGTCGAGGTGGTCAGGCCGACGATCCCGCCCTTGGCCGCCGCGTAGTTGGGCTGTCCGGCGGAGCCGGCGAGGAACGCCTCCGAGGAGGTGTTCACGATCCGTCCGTAGACGGGCCCGCCGGCCGCCTTGGAGCGGGCCCGCCAGTGGGCGGAGGCGAAGTGGGTGGTGTTGAAATGGCCTTTGAGATGGACCCTGACGACCGAGTCCCACTCGTCCTCGGTCATCGAGAAGACCATCCGGTCGCGCAGGATGCCCGCGTTGTTGACGAGGATGTCCAGCCCACCGAAGCCGGTGACGGCCGACTCGACCAGTTCGCGGGCCTGTCGGTGGTCGGAGACGTCCCCGGTGTGGGCGAGCGCCCGGCCGCCCGCGGCACGGATCTCGGCGGCGACCTCCTCGGCCGGGGTGGCCGAGGCCTCGCCCGAGCCGTCCCGTCCGGACTGTCCGTAGTCGTTGACGACGACGGCGGCGCCCAGCCGGCCCAGTTCCAGCGCCTCGGCCCGGCCGAGCCCGCGTCCCGCGCCGGTGACGATCGCGGTGAGCCCTTCGAGTGGCAGTGACATCAGGATCCTTAGCGGTCGTGGTGGCGGTCCGCGCCGGCGGGCGCCCCGGTCAGATCTCTATGCACGTCCGCAGCGCGGTGCCCGAACGCATCTGGTCGAGCGCCTCGTTGATCCCGGCCAGCGGCACCCGGTGCGTGATCAGGCCTTCGAGGTCGATGCGGCCGGCGCGCCACAGGGCGATCGTGCGCTCGTAGGAACGCAGGACGTCCCCGCCGCCGTACATGGAGGGCAGGATGCGCTTCTCGTCGAAGAACAGCTCGAACATGTTGAGCTGGAGGTGGTCGTCCATGGCTCCGGCGCCGACGACGACGAGGGTGCCGCCGCGGCGGGTGTGGTCGTAGGCGGTGCGGGCGGTGACGGACTTCCCGACGACCTCGAAGACGTAGTCGAAGCCCTCGCCCGCGGTCACCGACTGTTTGGCGTCGGCGAGTTCGTCGGGCGCCACGGCCCGGGTGGCGCCGAAGCGGAGGGCGGCCTCGCGGCGGGACGCGACCGGGTCGACGGCGACGATCTCCGCGGCGCCCTTGAGCCGGGCCCCCTGGATCGCGGAGATGCCGACGCCTCCGCAGCCGATGACGGCGACCGACGAACCGGCTTCCACGTCGGCGGTGTTGAGGGCGGCGCCGAGTCCGGTGGTGACCCCGCAGCCGATCAGGGCGGCTATGTCGTAGGGCACGTCGTCGGGGACGGGGACCGCGCAGCCGGCGGCGACGACGACCTCCTCGGCGAAGGTGCCGGTGCCCGCGAAGCCGAAGACGTCACCGCCGGGGCGCCTGAAGTTGGGGGTGCCGGCGTTCATGAATCCGGCCAGGCACAGTTCGGTCTGGCCCCGCTTGCAGGAGGGACAGGCGCCGCAGGCGGGCAGCCAGCAGATGACGACGCGGTCGCCGGGCTTCACGTGGGTGACGCCCTCGCCGACCTCGGTGACCTCGCCCGCGCCCTCGTGTCCGGGCACGAACGGCGCGGGCTGGGGCAGCACGCCGTTCATCGCGGACAGGTCGGAGTGGCACAGTCCCGTGGCCCGTACCCGGACGCGCACCTTGCCGGGCCCGAAGCCCACCGCCTCGACGTCGTCGAGGACCTCCAGTTTGTCCTGGCCTGTCTCGTGCAGTACGGCTGCGCGCATGGTGCGGCTCCCCTCGGGACGGTTCCTACGGGTGTCAGGCGTGATCGACGACGGTGTCGGCGAGGACCGGCGCGTCGTCCCGTTCGGCCGCGCTCACCGCCACCCGGACCGCGCCGTCGCCGCGCCACATCCGGATGCGCAGGGTCTCGCCGGGGAAGACGACGCCGGCGAAGCGGGTGGTGTACGAGCGGACCCGGGTGACATCGCCGCCGAGCAGGGTGTCGACGACGGCCTTGAGCGTCATGCCGTACGTGCACAGCCCGTGCAGGATGGGCCGGTCGAACCCGGCGAGCTTGGCGAACTCGGGGTCGGCGTGCAGCGGGTTCCAGTCGCCGGACAGCCGGTAGAGCAGGGCCTGGTCCTCGCGGACCGGGCGTTCCACGGTCCGGTCCGGCGGGCCGGCGGGGGCTTCGAGGCGGGTGCCGGGGCCCCGGTCGCCGCCCCAGCCGCCCTCGCCGCGTACGAAGATCTGGGCGTCGTTGGTCCACAACGGGCCGTCGGCGTCTGCGACTTCGGTGCGCATGACGAGGATGGCGGCGGTGCCCTTGTCGTAGACGGCGGCGATCCGTCCGGTGGCGGTGGCCGTGCCCTCGGCGGGGATCGGGCGGTGCAGGCGGACGCTCTGGCCGCCGTGCAGGACCCGGGCGAGGTCGACGTCGACGCCGGGCATGGACAGTCCGCCGATCACGCCGGGTGAGCCGGCGCCCGCGACGGTGGCGAAGCTCGGCAGGACGTGCAGCCGGGATTCGAGGGTGTAGCGCAGTTCGTCGGGGTCGGTCGCGGGAACGCCCGCGCCGATCCCCAGGTGGTAGAGCTGGACGTCCTTGTGGCTCCAGGCGATCTCGCCGGTCCGCGGTTCCGCTGCGACGGCCTTGGCGGCGTCAATGGGCATGGGGCTCCTTGCTCGACTGCGCGAAAGACCTCGGTGCGGCCGTCCGCACCGTCGGCCGCACCGAGGTCGACACTGGGCCGCGGAGCACGCTCGTTCTAGAACGCGTTCCAGTCCGGCGACCCCTTGTATAGCCCAGCGTCCAGCACTTGTGAAGACTACTGACGCCATGTCAGATCGAGTCGCCACACCGGCTCTTCACGGGAACGCGTCGCGCCGGAGGCCGTGACATTTGTCCCGGCGGATCGCCGACAATCGCATCTGCCGGGGCACCGCCCCCGGCCCCTAGCGTCGTAGTCATGACACAGACGACGGGGACGACAGCGGGGGCGGCGGCGGGAGAGCCGCTGGGGACGTCCGCACCACCGGCGGCCGGGACCGCGCCGGCGGTGCGCTTCAGGGGCGCGGTCAAGACCTTCGGCGACGTACGCGCCGTCGCGGGTCTGGACCTCGACGTGGCGGCCGGCGAGACGGTGGCCCTGCTGGGCCGCAACGGGGCGGGGAAGTCGACGACGATCTCCCTGCTGCTCGGCCTGGACGAGCCGGACGAGGGCTCGGTCGAGCTCTACGGCGCCCGCCCGCAGGACGCGGTGCGCGCCGGGCGGGTCGGCGCGATGCTCCAGGACACCCGGCCGGTGCCGCGGATCACCGTGCGGGAGCTGGTCTCCTTCGTGGCGGGGCGCTATCCGCGTCCCCTCCCGGTGGCCGAGGCGCTGCGGCTCGCGGGCGTCACGGAACTGGCCGGGCGGCGCGTGGACCGGCTGTCCGGCGGACAGGCACAGCGGGTGCGGTTCGCGGTGGCGCTCGCCGGGAACCCCGCGCTGATCGTGCTGGACGAGCCCACCGCGGCGCTCGACGTGGAGGCGCGGCACGCGTTCTGGGAGTCGATGCGGGCCTATGCCCGGCGCGGCCACACGGTGCTGTTCTCCACGCACTACCTGGAGGAGGCCGACGCGCACGCCGACCGGATCGTCGTCGTCGACCGGGGGCGGATCGTCGCGGACGGCACCGGGGAGGAGCTGCGGCGGGCGGCGGGCGGCAACCTGGTCTCCTTCGACCTGGCGGGGCCCGCCCCGGACGACCTGGCGCTGCTGCCCGGGGTGGTGGCGGTGGAGGTGCGCGGGGAACGGGCCCGGCTGCGCACCGACGACTCGGACGCGACGGTGGTCGCGCTGGCCGAACGGGGCGCGATCCGCGGCCTGGAGGTCGCCCCCGCGTCCCTGGACGACGCGTTCATGGCCCTCACCTCGCACGGACGGGAGACGGTGTGATGTTCGACTATCTGCGGCTCGAAGTGCGCCGGACGCTGCGCGACACCGGCTTCGTTATCGGTGGCGTGGCGATGCCGGTGATGATGTATCTGCTGTTCACCAACCTCGGCGGGGGCGACGACGGGGCGTGGAGGACCGCCTCGATGGTCGGGATGGCCGCCTACGGGGCGGTCGGCTCGGCGCTGAACACCGGCGGCGGGGTCGCCGAGGACAAGGTGACCGGCTGGCTGCGGCAGCTCCGGGTGACGCCGATGACCTCGCGCCAGGTCGTGCTCGGGCGGGCGCTGACCGGTTCGGTGACCGTGCTGCCCTCGATCGTCGCGGTGCTCGCGGCCGGCGGTCTGGTCAACGGCGTACGGATGGACGCCTGGCAGTGGGCCGCGACGGCCCTGCTGCTGTGGCTCGGTTCGGTCCCCTTCACCCTGCTGGGTCTCGGCAACGGCTACCGCATGACCGCGCAGACGACGGGTGTGGTGAACATGGTGTGCAATCTGGGGCTCGCGGTGGTCGGCGGGCTGTGGTTCCCGCTCACCCTCTTCCCCGGCTGGCTGCGCTCGGTCTCCGCGTACACGCCCACGAACCGGTTCGCGCAGCTCGGCGTGTCGGTCACCGAGGGCCGGGCACCGGGTCTGACGGCGGTGTCGGTGCTCGCCGCCTGGCTGCTGGTGTTCGGTTCGTACGCCGTGATCTCCTACCGTCGATCCGCACGAACTGTCTGAGACGGGGGACGGGACATGCCCGGGATGGAAGGCATCCGCTGCCAGATCCGCGCGCTGCGGGCCGAACGCCGGCGCTGGAGGGCCGACATGCAGCGCTTCAAGGCCGAACGGCGGGCGGCGCGCAGGAGCGGCGGCGCGATGCCCGAGAACCCGGGCCCGCCGCCGACCGGCTTCGCGCTGCTGCCCTGGCTGCTCCTGGGCATGGGCGCCTTCTCCAACCTCCTCCAGGGCAGGACGGCGAACCCGTGGATCGGCGGTCTCGGTCTGTTCGCCTTCAACTCGCTGTACATCTACGTGACGTTCCGCGCGTTCGTGCGGACGAAGCGGGAGGCCCGCTCGACCCGGGTGGCGCTGGTGCTGATGGGCGTGATCACCTGCGGCCTGGCCCTCGGCTACGGGGGGACCTGGCTGTACTTCTTCCCCCTGCTCGGGCTGGCCACCGGGGCGGTGGTGCGCGGGCCGTGGCTCGGGAGGATCGGGTTCGGTCTGACGGCGCTCGCGGCGGCGGTCTCCTTCGTCCGTGCGGGCTGGGACGCGGTGAACGTCGCCTACGGCACGTTCCTGTCCACGATGGTGACGGCCGCGATCCTGTCCCTGTCCGAGGCGGTGCGTGAACTGCGGGCGGCCCGGGAGGAGTTGGCGCGGCGGGCGGTGGAGAAGGAGCGGATGCGTTTCTCCCGCGACCTGCACGACCTGCTCGGGCACACGCTCTCCGTCATCGTGGTGAAGTCGGAGGCGGCCCGCCGTCTGGCTCCCCGCGATCTGGACGCGGCCCTCGCCCAGGTCACGGACATCGAGTCCGTCGGCCGGCAGGCGCTGACGGAGATCCGCGAGGCCGTCACCGGCTATCGCGAGGGCAGTCTCGCCACGGAGCTGGACGGAGCCCGTTCGGTGCTGGCCGCTGCGCGGGTGGAGCCGGTCGTACGGCAGTCGGGGCCGCCCCTGGTCCCGCAGACGGAGGCCCTGCTCGGCTGGGTGCTGCGCGAGGCCGTCACCAACGTGGTGCGCCACAGCGACGCGACGCGCTGCGAGATCACGGTCGACGGCACCGCGGACCTCGTGCGGCTGACGGTCTCGGACAACGGCACGGACGCCTCCCCGGCGGAGCCCGAGCCGGGCGTGGGCGGCACCGGCCTCAAGGGCCTCACGGAGCGCCTCGCCGCGGCGGGCGGCTCCCTGCGGGCGGGCCCCGCCCCGCGCGGCGGCTTCGAGGTGCGGGCCGAACTCCCGGTGGACGCGGCGGACTTGACCGAGGCGTCGAGGTGAGCCGTGCCCCTCAGGGGGCGCCGGGTCCGAGCAGCGAGTCGGTGAGGCGTTCCGCGGCGGCCGCGTCGAGGGGGGCGTGGCCGAGCAGGAAGCGGTACCAGAACAGGCCGTAGACCTGGTCGACCATGAGGTCGAGGTCTCGGCCCGCGGGGAGTTCGCCGCGCGCGCGGCCGCGGTCGAGGACGTCGCGCAGCAGGGCGCGCCGGGTGCCGGTGTAGGCGCGCAGCAGCTCGGCGAGGTGGGGGTCGCCCGCCGCCTCGCGGACGAGGGTGCGCAGGGCGGGGCCCCAGGGGGCGCGCTGGGCCGCGTCGAAGGTGGCGCCGACCACCGCGCGCAGGTCCTCGCGCAGTGATCCGGTGTCGGGCGGCGGTACGTCCTGGCCGGCGCGGTCGGTGAGGGCGTCCAGCAGGACCGCCCCCTTCGAGGGCCACCAGCGGTAGAGGGTCTGCTTGCCGACGCCGGCGGCGCGCGCGACGGCCTCGACGGTGATGGGGGCGCCCTGCGACTCCACGAGCAGCCGCAGCGCCGCGTCGAGGACGGCCTGCCGTACGGCTTCGTTCCGCCGCCGCCCGGTGTGCGGCCGCGCCGCGGGCTCTCCCGGCCCCGTACCGGCGGCCGGGCCCTCGGTGTCGTTCGCTTCCATGGCCCGATCTTCTCCCATTCCGGCGGTCCGGTTCCGCGATCCCTTGACGAGACCATCAGTCTCGGCAACACTTTAACGAGACCGACAGTCTCGTCAAGGGGCTCAGCAGCAGCCTCGACGCTCCGGAAGGGGAAGCCCCGCCATGAGCACGACCCCGAACACCACGAGCACCACCCCGAGCACCACCGCCACCGGCCCCGGCACCGCCCCCTCCCCAGGCCTCCCGCTCGCCGGACAGCGCGTCGTCGTGATGGGCGGCAGCTCCGGCATCGGCGAGGCCACGGCGGCCCTGTTCGCCGCGGACGGCGCCGAGGTCGTCGTCACCGGCCGCGACCGGGAGAAGCTGGAGGCCGCCGCCGCGCGGATCGGCGGGAAGACGACCACGTACCGCCTCGACGGCACGGACCCCGCGCAGATCGACGCGTTCTTCGACGGGTCCGGCCCGCTGGACCACCTGGTCCTGTCGCTCAGCGGGGCCGCGGGCGCCGGTCCCTTCGCCGAACTGGACCTGGCCGAGCTGGAGACCGGGTTCGCCGCGAAGTTCTGGCCGTACGTGCGCATCCTGCGGGCCGCGCTGCCGCACCTGCGCGCGGACGGCTCGGTGACGCTGGTGACCGCGGCCTCGGCGCGCGCCGCGTTCCCCGGCACGGCCGGACTCGCCGCGATCAACGGCGCCCTGGAGGCGATGGTCCCGCCGCTCGCCGTCGAACTGGCGCCGCTGCGGATCAACGCCGTCTCCCCCGGGGTCGTCGACACGCCCTGGTGGGACGCCATGCCCGCCGCGCGGCGCGAGGTGCTGTTCCAGGGGATCGCCGACGCCACCCCGGCGGGCCGGGTCGGCCGTCCCGGCGACATCGCCCGCGCCCTGCACCTGCTGGCCACCAACGGCTTCATGACCGGTGTCGTCCTCGACTGCACCGGCGGGGCCAACCTGCCCACGGGCCGCTGACCCCCGGCGGCCGGGCGGTCGCCGGGCGGCGACCGTCCGGACGTCGGGCGGTTACGGCGCCCAGGGGGCCGTGACGGCCCAGCTCACGTCGTCCGTCCACGAGGTGGCGCTGTCGAAGGCGTTCGAGCCGCCGTCGCTCGCTATGTAGACGTTGTAGTCGTAGTGCCGGAGGTATCGCGTCGGGTAGTTGTACGAGGCGAACGAGGTCCCCGTACCGCTCTTGCCGGTGCCGGCGCAGAACGTGGCGTCCTGTCTGAACTGCGCGGTGCCGGTCATGGGCTGGCGGTAGAGCCGGTAGTCGAAGTGCCGCAGGAAGTCGCCCGGGTAGTTCCGCGACTCGAAGGACCAGCAGGAGCCGTCGGCCAGTCCCTTGCGGACGATCCAGGTGGCGTCGCTCCTGTCGAGGGCCGAACTCGCCGACGTGACGGCCGAGACGACGGCCGCGTCGTTCTGGTGGCGGATGTAGTCGGCCGTGCAGCAGGCGGTGGTCGCGCGCAGCGAGATCTCGGACCCGGCGGTGAGCGAGCCGGTGCTGCCGGTCGGGCCGCCGTAGCCGACGGACACGATGTTCGACTGCACCAGGCCGTCCGCTGCGTCCGTCGGGATGCCGGAGGTCATGACGCCCTCGAAGAAGGACCCGATGGAGCCGTTGCTGTTGTCGCCGCCGGTGCCCAGCACGATCGCGCCCTCCTGATGCATGGGCGAGTAGCCGCTCGTGGTGGGTTCGCCCCCGGAATAGGTGGTCGTGAGACCGCCCGACTGGGCGTTTCCGTATTTCAGCGCGAAATGGTCCTGGCCGTTGTTCTTCAGCAGCGCAGTCACGAAGGGCATCGCGCCGGTGCCGGTGTTCGACGTGTTCCTGCTGTATCCGGCGTCGGACTGGAACAGCCCGTTCTCCAGGTCGGCCTGCACCCAGGGTCCCTGGCCGTAGCAGGGCGAGAACCAGCACTCGGTACCGAAGTTGATCGCGTCCATGTGCCCGTTGCCGGTGTCCTGGTTGTTGGTCTCGGCGTTGCCGTAGTCGAAGCAGCAGCTGCCGTTGACATGGGTGCCGGACGTCACCATGTACATCCCCTCGGCGCCGCCGCCGGTGGCGACCCCCGAGGTGGAGTTGTCCCGGTAGCCCATGCCGGCCGAGATCTCCAGGCCGTAGACCTGGTGGCCGCCGGCGGTCACCGGCAGGGCGTCCGCGGGCGCCCCGACATCGGCCGCGCCGGCCCCGCCCGCGCCCTCGACGGTGAGGTCGTTGTGGCGTGAGGACTGGTCGTAGATCTTCGTGACGATGCAGGTGGTGCCGCCGCAGAAGGAGTCCTGCGCCGCCGCGTTCGCGTAGCCGCCGGCCGTGAGGAGGCCGATGTCCGCGGTGGCGCCGTCGGAGGCGCGTTTCACCTGGTAGAGCGAGCCGCCGTACGAGGAGGAGAGCGCCCTGACGAGACTGTGCGCGGCCACGCAGGGGGTGCCGGCGGCGGCGTAGACGTCGCAGGGGAGCGAGCCCGCGGCGGTGGCCCGCGGCGCGCCGACGGCGAGCGCGACGACGGCCGCCAGCACCGACAGCACGGCCGGCACCCGGCTTCCGAGGCCCTGTAAGCGCACGAAGGATGACAACACGGTGCACCTCTTTCCGTTCCTGGTAGGACAGTGCGGGTGCCCGGTCGAAATACCGGACATCGTTCGATCGAAATACCGAACTCATTCCCGGTCGATATTCCGAACGTTTACGGAAAACGGTCCGGCCCGGGAACGGCAAAGGGGATCGCTGAATTCCGAGGCGATTATTGGCCCGCCGCCGGGGAGCGTCAAGACGCGCGGACCCGGAGAAGGGCGATTTCCCGGCGGCGGCGAAAGCGTGCGGAACGGGCGTCCTGGCGTTCCTCCCGCCTTACGCTTGGCCGCGTGAACGAGATGCCCCGGGACCACCGGCCCGCCAAGTCCGTCCGTGTCCTGCTCGCCGAGGACCAGCAGATGATGCGCGGGGCGCTCGCCCTGCTGCTCGGGATGGAGCCGGACATCGAGGTGGTCGCGCAGGTGTCCGCGGGCGACGAGATCGTGGACGCGGTGCTCACCGGACGGCCCGATGTGGCCCTGCTGGACATCGAGTTGCCGGGGATGAGCGGACTGGACGCCGCCGCCGCGCTGCGGGAGCAGGCGCCCGACTGCCGGGTACTGATCCTGACCACCTTCGGCCGTCCCGGCTATCTGCGGCGAGCCATGGAGGCGGGCGCCGCCGGGTTCCTGGTCAAGGACGGGCCCGTGGAGGAACTGGCCGAGGCGATCCGGCGGGTGCTGACCGGGGAGACCGTCATCGACCCGGCGCTCGCCGCCGCCGCGCTGAGCGCCGGGCCCAGTCCGCTCACGGCCCGCGAGTGCGACGTGCTGAAGGCGTCCGTGGACGGCGCGACCGTCGCCGACATCGCCGGAAAGCTGCACCTCTCCGAGTCGACCGTCCGCAACTACCTGTCCTCCGCCATCGGCAAGACGGGCACCCGCAACCGCATGGAGGCCATGCGCGAGGCCCGCCAACAGGGCTGGCTGTAGCCGGCCCCGTCGGCGTCCCGCGGTTCACCTCACGGTGTCACCCGGACCGACTTGTAGCTCCTGCCCTCCGGGGCCAGGCACACGAACCAGTCGGCCGGGGACCCCTTGACCTCGCGGATCAGCGGCTTGAAGGCCCACGCGAAGCCGGACCCCTCGGTGGCCCTGGGGACCTGCGTCGTCGTTCCGTCGTCCCAGGTGCACGTGAGCCGCCGGGTGGCGGCGGTGACATCGCCGATCACGAGTCGGTTGCGGGTGTCGGCCGCGCCGTGCCGGCCCGTGTGCAGCGGCATCGCGCCGTAGACGAGACCCTTGTACGACGGGCTGTCGCTCCCGTCGTACTCCCCCCACATCACCGTCGTCGCGTCGTCGTCCACGACCAGGTGCACGAAGTACCGGCTCGCGCCGACCAGTTCGCTCGCCCTCTTGGCGTCCGCCGGCCGCACCCCGGACTCGCCCATCGCGGTCCACTGACGCGCGGCCTCGGCGCGGTTCCTCGGAGCCCCCCACACGTCGACCGTCACGCTCCAGTCCTTGCCGTTGTCCCGGGCGCTCGCCAGCAAGGTGCGCTGGGGCGCGTACACGTGCCGCCGCTCGGGCGAGGGCGGCGTCGTGACGACCCGGTCGACCCGGCTGTCGCGCCCCGGGCCCCCCGCCAGGGCCAGCGTCCCCGTCGAGCCCGCGAGCACCAGCGCCGCCGCGGCCGCGACCGCCCACCGGCGTGTCCTGCGACGGCGTCCGCCGCGCAGCACCGCCTCACAGGGGGCCGTGCCGATCTCGACCCCGTCCGCCGCCCTGGCCAGCAGGAAGGCGATGTCCGCGTCCGTCACCCCGTCGTGTCCCGTCTCCTGGTGCGCGCTCATCAGATCCGCCCTCCCTGCGTCACCGTGTCCGCCAGGCCCGGTACGACCCGCAGTTTCGCTATCCCCTTGGCCGCGTTGCTCTTCACGGCCCCCACCGAGCAGCCCATCGCCGCGGCCGCCTGGCTCTCGCTCAGGTCCTCCCAGTAGCGCAGGACCACCGCCTGGCGCTGGCGCGGGGGCAGCCCCGCCAGTGCCGTGATCAGCGCGCCGCGGTCGTCGGCGCGGGCGATCGCGTCCCCGCTGTCGGGGATCTCGCGCCCGAGCCCCGCGTCGTCCTTGGGCGCGAGGAACTCCTTGAGCTTCCTGCGGTGTCTTCGGGCGTGCGCGTTGATCATCACGCGCCGTACGTACGCCTCCGGCTCATCGGCCGAACCCACCCTGCGCCACGCCACGTACACCTGCTCCAGCGTCGTCTGGACCAGGTCCTCGGCGGCGTGCTGCTCCCCCGTCAGGAGAAACGCCGTACGCATCAGCCGCGGCCAGCGGCCGGTGACGAAGTCCCGGAACTCCGCGTCCCGGGCCTGCTTCCGATCCCCCATGAGCACCTCCTAGATGACTGAAGGAGTCCACGGGCACCGGATTCCGTTGCCTCACCGCCGGGAGATTCCCCGCGGCAGCCACAGGAGCATCATCACCGCACCGGCCAGCAGCATCACGCCGCTGACGCGGAACGCCAGCGCGTACCCGGCGGTCAGTGCCTCACCGGAGGGGCTTCCGCCGGTACGGGCCGCCGCGATCGTGGACATGACCGCGAGCCCCAGCGAACCGCCCATCACCCGCGAGGTGTTGACCAGGCCCGACACCAGCCCCGCGTCCTCCGGGACCGCGCCCGAGGTCGCGAGCGCGGCCAGCGGCGTCGCGGCCAGACCCGCGCCGGCCATCATCAGGACGCCGGGCAGCATGATCGCCGTGAGGTAGGGGCCGTCCGCCGTCATCGTCGACTGCCAGCCGAAGCCAGCCGCGGCCAGGAGCGTGCCGAGGACCGCCACGTTGCGCGCCCCGACGACCGGCATCAGCCGGGGCGCCGACTTCGAGCCGGCGACCACGGCGAGCGAGCTGGGCACCAGGGCGAGGCCCGCGCCCAGCGGCGAGTAGCCGAGCACGTTCTGCGCGTACAGCGTCATGAAGAACCACATGCAGAACATCGCCGAACCGGACACGAACATCGCCGCGTTCGCCGACGCCACCGACCGCAGCCGCAGCAGCTTCAGCGGCATCAGCGGCGACGCGGTCCGCGCCTCGACGGCCAGGAAGACCCCGATGAGGAGGACTCCCGCGCAGAGCGGGACGAGGGTCGCCGGCGCGGTCCAGCCCCGGGCCTCCGTCTGCACGATCCCGTACGCCAGGGTCGCGAGGCCCGCCGTCACCAGGAGGGCGCCGGGCAGGTCGAGCCGCCGCCCGTCCCCGGCCCGGCTCTCCGGCAGCCTGCGTGCCGCGCCGGCCAGGACGAGCGCTCCGACGGGGACGTTGATGAGGAGCACCCAGCGCCACGACAGTCCGTCGACCAGCAGTCCGCCGACGAGTCCGCCCGCCGCTCCGCCGCCTGCGCCGACGGCGGTCCAGGTCGCGATGGCCCGCGCGCGGGCGGCGCCCTCGGGGACGGCCGAGGTCAGGATGGTCAGCGTCGAGGGCGCGAGCACCGCGGCCCCCAGGCCCTGGGCGGCGCGGGCGAGGAGCAGTTGGGTGCCCTCCTGGGCGAGACCGCCGGCCGCCGAGGCGAGCGTGAAGAGCGCGAGGCCCACCAGGAACATCCGCTTGCGCCCGTACAGATCACCGGCCCGCCCGCCGAGCAGCATGAACCCGGCGAAGGCGATCGAGTAGGCGTTGACGACCCACTGGAGTCCGGGTGCGCTCAGCCCGAGGTCGGTCCGCATCGAGGGCAGGGCCACATTGACGACGGACACGTCCAGGACGACCAGGAACTGCCCAGCGCACGCGAGCGCGATCACCAGCCAGGTGGGCGGGGCGGTACGGGCTGAGGTCCGGGTGTCTTCGGCGGTTCGGAGCATGGCTGTCATGCTCTCAACCCGCCGACGGTCCTTGCATCAGGATTTCGTCCCGGCCCGGCGTACGGCACCGGACCTAGGACCGTCCGCGAAGTCCCGCCCGACGGGCGACGCCCCGCACCCTTTGGACCGTCGCTGCCCGGCGACGCACCGCACCCCTGGACCGGCGCTGCCCGGCGACGTCCGGCAGTCCCTAGGGCAGGCGCAGCAGGGTGACCACGGCCGCGCCGCCCAGGCCGATGTTGTGGGCCAGACCGACCCGCGCCCCCGGGACCTGCCGTGCCCCGGCCCGGCCTCGCAACTGCCGGACGAGTTCGGCGACCTGGGCGATCCCGGTCGCCCCCAGCGGATGCCCCTTGGAGATCAGTCCGCCGGAGGGGTTCACCACCCAGCGCCCGCCGTACGTGGTGGCCCCCGACTCCACGAGGGGCCCCGACTCCCCCTCCGCGCACATGCCGAGCGCCTCGTAGGTCAGCAGTTCGTTGACGGAGAAACAGTCGTGGAGCTCCACGACGTCCACGTCCTCGATGCCGAGCCCGGCACGCTCGTACACCTGGCGCGCGGCCCGGCGCGACATCGGCAGGCCCACGACGTCGATGCAGGATCCGGAGGCGAAGGACTCCTCGGTGTCGGTGGTCATCGCCTGGGCGACGATCTCGACCGCCCGGTCCTGAAGACCGTGCCGCTCGGCGAACCGTTCGGAGACGACGACGGCCGCGGCGGCCCCGTCCGAGGTGGGCGAGCACTGGAGCCGGGTGAGCGGACGGTGCACGGCCTTCGCCGCGAGGACCTCCTCGACCGAGTACACGTCCTGGAACTGGGCGTCCGGGTTGTTCGCGGAGTGGCGGTGGTTCTTGGCGCCGACGGCGGCGAGCTGCGCCTCGGTCGTGCCGTACCGCTCCATGTGCTCGCGGGCCGCGTCGCCGAAGATCTGCGCGGTGGGCGGCGACATCTCGAAGCCGTGCCGGGCCGCCATGATCCCGTAGTGGCGGGCGACGGGCGAGGTCGCGAAGTCCCCGCCGTCGGCGCCCGATCCGAGCGATCCCCGCTTCATCTTCTCGAAGCCCAGCGCGAGCACGCAGTCGCTGACGCCGCCCTCCACGAACTGCCGGGCCAGCATCAACGCGCTCGCTCCCGTGGCGCAGTTGTTGTTCACGTTGTACACGGGAACGCCGGTCAGGCCGAGTTCGTACGCGGCGCGCTGACCGGCGGTGGACGGCTGGAAGCAGTAGCCGACGGGGACCTGCTCCACCTCCGTGTAAGGGATCCCCGCGTCGGCGAGGGCGCCGGTGCCCGCCTCCCTGGCCATGTCCCAGTATTGCCAGTCCCGGGTCTCGGGCTTCTCGAACCGGGTCGTGCCGACCCCGACGACGTACGTCCTCATGACGCTCCTAGTCCCGCGGCAGGCCGAGCATGCGCTCGGCGACGACGTTGAGCTGGACCTGGGTGGTGCCGCCCGCGATGGTCAGACACCGGGAGAGCAGGAATCCGTGCACGGCCCGCTCCCCCGGCCCCTCGCACAACGCCCCTTCGGGGCCGAGGAGTTCGAGGGCGAGTTCGGCGACCCGCTGCTGGTGCGCGGTCTGCGCGAGTTTGCGGACGGAGGCGCCCGCGCCCGGCTCCGCACCGGAGACCTGGCGGAGCGTGGTGCGCAGGGTGATGCACGCGAGGGCGTGGGCCTCGGCCAGCAGGGCTCCCAGCCGGACGGCGTCGACGTCGGCGGGTATCAGCGCCTCCAGGCCGGTGTCGAAGGTCAACTGGTCGGCCATGTGGACGCGTTCGTTGCCGAGCGTGGTGCGGGCGACCCGCCAGCCGTCGTCGACCTCGCCGACCACCGCGTCCGCCGGCAGCAGCACGTCGTCGAACCAGACCTCGTTGAACAGGGAGTCGCCGGTGATCTCCTTCAGCGGGCGGATGCCGATGCCGTCGGTGTTCTTCATGTCGACGACGAAGTAGGTGAGCCCCTTGTGCTTGGGCGCGTCCGGGTCCGTCCGGGCGAGCAGGATGCCGTGGTCGGCCCACTGCGCCGCGCTGGTCCACACCTTCTGCCCGTTGATCCGCCAGCGCCCGTCGGGCGTCCGCTCGGCGCGGGTGCGCAGCGAGGCGAGGTCGGACCCGGCGCCGGGCTCGGAGAAGAGCTGGCACCACAGGAGGTCGCCGCGCAGGGTGGCCGGCAGATAGCGCTCCAGCTGCTCGGGGGTCCCGTGGGCGATGAGGGAGGGGACGACCCAGGTCGCGATGCCCAGATCGCTGACGCGCACCCCGGCCGCGGCCAGCTCCTGCTGCACGGCGAGCTGGTGCACGGGTCCCGCGCCCAGGCCGTACGGCGGGGGCAGGTGCGGGGCGGCGTACCCGGTGGGCGCGAGGGCCCGGCGGGCGTCCGCCGGGCCGAGTCCGCGCGCCCGGCCGATCACCGCCCGGGCCCCGGCCCGGTGTCCGGCGGCTTCCGGGGGCAGCTCCAGGCGCAGTTCCCGCCGTACGCCCTCGCGCGCGAGCCGTACCGCCCGCCGCAGGTGTCCTCCCCCGGCCCCGAGCAGCTGCCGTGCCACCAGGGCCCGGCGCAGATACAGATGGGCGTCGTGTTCCCAGGTGAAGCCGATGCCGCCGAGGATCTGGACGCAGTCCTTGGCGCAGGAGCAGGCGGTTTCGAGGGCGGTGCCGACCGAGAGCGAGGCCGCCAAGCCCCGTACGCCGGGCCGCTCCCGTCCGGCGCGTGCCGCGTCCCAGGTGAGCGCCCGCGCCTGTTCCAGCCGCAGCAGCATGTCGGCGCACAGGTGCTTGACGCCCTGGAAGTGCCCGATGGGGCGGCCGAACTGCTCGCGGACCCTGGCGTGCGCGGCGGCCGTGTCCAGCGACCAGGCGGCGGTGCCGCACGCGTCCGCGGCGAGGACGACGGCGGCGAGGTCCCGGACCAGTGAGGGGCCGACCGCGAGAACCCGGTCGGCGGGAACCCGTACTCCCCTGGCCCGGACCTCGGCGGTCGCCCGGGTCGGATCGGCGCTCTCGTGCGCCCGGACGGCCATCTCGGCGGCGTCCGTGACGAACCAGAGGGTGCGGCCGGGGTCGGCGGGTGTCCCGCCGGACGCGGCGAGCAGGAGGACGTCCGCGTCGGCGCCGGAGAGCACGGGGGGTGCCGTCCCGTCGAGCACGTATCCGCCGTCCACCGGGCGGGCGGTCAGGGAGCCGGTGCCGAACGCCACGGCGCCGATGCGCTCCCCGCGGGCCAGGGCCCGTACGAGATCCGCCCGCCCTGCCCCTCGTACGGAACCGGCCGCCGCACCCGATGCGGGCCCCTCGCCCGCCTCGCCCATGACGTCCGTCGCCAGCACCGCCGCCGCCAGCGCGGTCGCGACGAACGGTCCCGGCAGCGCCGCCCGCGCGGCCTCCTCCACGACGACGGCGAGGTCCACCAGATCCCCGCCGCCACCGCCGAGGTCCTCCGGAACGTGCACGGCGAGCAGCCCCTGCGCGGCGAGCGCGTCCCAGAACGGGGGCCGGCCGGTACCCGGGGAGTCCAGCAGCTTGCGGACCTCCCCGGCCGGCACGGCGCGGGCGATCCAGCCGCTTACGGCCTCGGCGAGCTCCCTTTGCTCCGGCGTGACCGCGATGCCCATGCCTGCCTCCCCGAAGGTTCCCCAAAGGCCCAAGGCGCCTGGATCCGCTTGGATCCGCGAGGTCCCGACGCCTGGACCCGCGAAGACCCGATGCCCGGACCCACGAGGACCCCGGGGTGCGCGGATCCGCGCCAGACTAGAACACGTTCCATTCTGACGGTAGGTCAGATACCCATGGATCGGTCAAGAATTCGTTAGTACGCCGAAGCATCGGAATAGTTGCCCAGGCGCACCGGGTTCCCCCTGCACGTACCTGCGTGGATCAGCCGACCGACGTCCCCCGTGTCCCTCCGGATCACCGACCGACCGTCCCGCATCCGCACACGGACCACCCCCTTGACTCCGCTCTCTCGCGAGAGCTCGCTTTCCTACGGCCTGGAGGCCCCCGCCATGACGCACACGACGACCGGCAGCCCAGCGCGGAGGCCGGGCGCCGCGACCGTGCCGGTGCTCGCCTTCGCGGGCATCGTTGTCGCGGTCATGCAGACCCTGCTCGTTCCGGTGATCAAGGACCTGCCGACACTCCTGGGCACCGCGCCCAGCAACGCCACCTGGGTCCTGACCTCGACCCTGCTCGCGGGCGCCGTGGCCACCCCGATCATGGGCCGCCTCGGCGACCTCTACGGCAAGCGGCGCATGCTGCTCACCAGCCTGTCGGTGATGGTGGCCGGCGCCCTGGTCAGCGCGCTGAGCAGCGCCCTGCTGCCGATGATCGTCGGCCGCAGCCTCCAGGGCTTCGCGATGGGCGCGATCCCGCTGGGCATCGGCCTGATGCGCGACATGCTGCCCCGCGAGAAGCTCGGCTCCGCGATGGCCCTGATGAGCTCCTCGATCGGCGTCGGCGGCGGACTCGCGCTGCCCGCCGCGGCCCTCGTCGCCCAGCACGCCGACTGGCACGCCCTCTTCTACGGCGCCGCCGGCCTCGGCGTCCTCTCCATCGCCCTGACCCTCCTCGTCGTACCGGAGTCCCCGATGCGCGCCGAGGGCACCTTCGACGTGCTGGGCGCGGCGGGTCTGTCCGCCGGGCTCGTGCTCTTCCTGCTGCCGATCACCAAGGGCAGCGACTGGGGCTGGACCGACCCCACCACGCTCGGTCTGTTCGGCGCCTCCGTCGTCGTGCTCCTGCTGTGGGGCGCGATGGAGCTGCGGCTGAAGGCCCCTCTGGTCGACCTGCGCACCACGGCCCGCCCCGCGGTCCTCTTCACCAACCTCGCCTCGATCATGGTCGGTGTCTCCTTCTACGTCGTCTCGCTGGTCCTGCCGCAGCTGCTCCAGCTCCCGAAGTCCACCGGCTACGGCCTCGGCCAGTCGATGGTGAGCGCGGGTCTGCTCGTCATGCCGCTCGGCCTGACGATGATGGTCACGGCGCCCGTGTACGCCCGGCTGTCCGCGAAGTACGGCCCGAAGGTCACCCTGATCATCGGCATGATCATCATCGGGATCGGCTACGGCGCCGGTCTCGGCCTGATGAACGCCGCCTGGCAGTCGCTGGTCATCGCGGTCATCCTGGGCGCGGGCATCGGCCTCGCCTACTCCTCGCTGCCCGCCCTGATCATCGGCTCCGTCCCGGCCTCGGAGACGGGCGCGGCCAACGGTCTGAACACCCTGATGCGTTCCATCGGCACGTCGGTGTCGAGCGCCGTGATCGGCATGGTGCTCGCCAACACGGCGCACCACGTCGGCGGGGTCGCGATCCCCACCATGCACGGCTTCCGGGTGTCGTTCGTGATCGCCACGGGTGCCGTCGCGGCCGGTCTGGTCATGGCGTTCTTCCTGCCGGGCCGCCGCCCCGCCACCAAGCCCTCGCTGGTCGCGAGCAGCGAGGAGGACGCGGCGCTGGAGCGGGCGCACGAGGTGCTCGGCGGTTTCCGCGGCCGGGTCCTGGACGCCGACGGCGGCCCGGTCGCCCGTGCCAAGGTCACGCTGATCGACCGGCACGGCCGGCAGGCGGGTGCCACCCACTCCGCCGAGGACGGCAGCTACGCGCTCGCCGTGCCGGACGGGGGCGCGTACGTGCTGGCCGCGCGGGCCGCGGGCCACGGCCCGCTCGCCTCGTCGGCCACGCACGCGGGCGACGAGCTGCCGGTCGCCCTCGACCTGCCGCTCCCGGCCGAGAGCGCCGACGTCACGGCGTGAGACCGACACCCGGGACGGGTCACACCCTGTCCCGGCGTCTCGTACCGAGTGATCCTTCGCTCACGGTGATCATCGCCACCCCCGCCGCCCACGCGGCGGGGGTGTGGTGCACGATGCTCGGCGTAGACCGTCGTCCGCACCGTTGGAGGAACCCCATGCCCGCGGCACCCAAGCCCGAGATCCTCGCCGCCTTCGAGGCCGCGAAGGGGTTCATGCCGCTCGACGAGGGGCTCGCGCTGCACGAGGCCGCCGTCGAGGCCGGACGGCTCGGGCTGCCGCTCCTGGAGGTCGGCACGTACTGCGGCCGTTCCACCATCCTGCTCGCCGACGCGGCCCGCGAGGCCGGGGTGACCGCGCTCACGGTCGACCACCACCGGGGCAGCGAGGAGCAGCAGCCGGGCTGGGAGTACCACGACCCGTCCACGGTCGACCCGGAGATCGGCCTGATGGACACGCTCCCCACCTTCCGCCGCACCCTGCACCGGGCGGGCCTTGAGGAGCACGTGGTCGCGCTGGTCGGCCGTTCCCCGCAGATCGCCGCCTTCTGGGGCACGCCCCTCGGCCTCGTCTTCATCGACGGCGGCCACACCGACGAACACGCGAACGGCGACTACGAGGGCTGGGCGCCGCACGTCGCCGAGGGCGGCCTCCTGGTCATCCACGACGTGTTCCCCGACCCCGTGGACGAGTTCACCGGTCAGGCTCCCTACCGCGTCTACCTCCGTGCCCTGGAATCGGGCGAGTTCACCGAGACGGCGGTGTCCGGCTCACTGCGCGTCCTGCGGCGAACCGACGCAGGGACCCGGACGCACGGTTAGAGTCGCTGACGTGTCGTACGTAGGCCCAGACTTCGATCCGCCCCAGCCGCGCCGTTTCCGGCGCGGTCCGCTCACTGTCGCGCTCGCCGCGCTCGTGCCCGGCGCGCTGGCCGGCTGGCTGGTGTGGCAGGCCGTGGGAGACGACTCGGGGGGCGGCTCCGACCGGGCCGTTCCCGCGTCCTCGTCCCCCGCGCCCCGCTCCGCCGGCTCCACCGCCCACTCCTCGCGTCCGTCCGCCTCGGCGACGGACGACGCCAAGCCGGGTACGCCGTCGGCCCCGGCGTCCTCCTCCTCGTCCGCGCCCGTCGTCTCCGGCTCCGGCTCGCTCAAGGGCAAGGTCATCGTCATCGACCCGGGGCACAACCCGAACAACTTCCAGCACACGTCCGAGATCAACCGCAAGGTGAACATCGGAACGAACTGGAAGGAGTGCGACACCACCGGGACCTCGACCAACGCCGGTTACACGGAAGCCCGGTTCACCCTCGACGTCGCGAACCGGGTGCGGGCGATCCTCGAGAAGGAGGGCGCCACGGTGAAGTTGACCCAGAACGGCGACCGCTCCTTCGGCCCCTGCATCGACGAGCGGGCCCGTATCGGCAACGCGGCGCACGCGGACGCGGTCGTCTCCATCCACGCCGACGGATCGGCGCAGGGCAACCGCGGCTTCCACGTGATCCTCCCTGCGTCGGTGCACGCGGGCTCCGCGGACACCCGCCCGATCGTCGCCTCCTCCCGCGATCTCGGCGAGCACATCGCCGGTCTGTTCGTCCGCGAGACGGGCAGCGCGCCCTCCAACTACGTCGGTGACGGAACCGGACTGGTGGTCCGTAAGGATCTCGGCGGTCTCAATCTGTCAACGGTTCCCAAGGTGTTCATCGAGTGCGGCAACATGCGCGATACGAAGGACGCTGCGCTGCTCACCAGCAGCGCGTGGAGAGACAAAGCGGCACGGGGGATCTCTGAAGGAATCGTTGGATTCCTGCACGGGTAGTGATCTACGGATCCAACCCGGCGACACCCTGATCGTCCGGGCGATAGTGTCGTCCGTACGATAAAGGGCTACCCCCCGCGCTTCACACCGAGTCCCGACAACGGCACCATGTCGGCGACACGGTGCACAGCGATGCCTCACCGACGACGAGACGACAGACGAAGGACCTGAAGTGAATATCCGCTCCCTCACTCGAGGCGACGGCGTGGTGATCGGAGCAGCGGTGTTGCTCTTCATCGCGTCGTTCCTGCACCTCTACTCCGTTTCCGGGTTCAACCTGACAACGAATGCCTGGGACAACCTCGGCTACGGCCTCGGCGTGTACATGGGCGGGGTCATCGGCGCCGCGCTGATCGTCATCAACCGCTGCCTGCCGCAGCCGCGCAAGGTCCTCGGGCTCGACCTCGGCACGGTCGGCGTGGCGTTCACGGTTCTCGTCTCGTGGACCCTGTTCTGGTCGCTCGTCGACGTCGGTGACGGCGCCAGCGCCGCCGCCGGTCTCATCCTCGGCTTCATCGCGGCCCTCGTGCTGGCCGGTGCGGCCGTCGCGACGCCGCTCGTGCCCGCCCTCCAGGCCGCCCTCATGGGTGCCCCGGCCCCGCACGCCCCGCAGCCCTACGGCGGTCAGCCGCAGGGTGGTTACGGCTACCCGGGTGCCTCGCAGCCCGGTCAGCCCGGCCAGCAGCCGTTCGGCGCCCAGCCCTCGCAGCCCGCGCCGTCGTTCGGCGGGCAGCCGAGCCAGCCGTCGGTGCCGCAGACGCAGACCCCGGCCCAGGACTTCTCGCCGTTCTGGTTCGCCGTCCCGGTCGCGCGGCCGCTGTTCTCGGAGGACGGCGCCCAGTCGCCGATCGCCGAACTGGCGCCCGGCACCTGGTACCTGGCCGTCGAGCAGCGCGGCGCGACCATCGTGGCGCAGACGCAGGACGGTCGTCGTGGTGTGCTTCAGGACACCTCGGGGATCCAGCGCGGCTGACCCGTTCCCGCCCTCGCGACGGCCCCTCGCCCTTTCCGGCGGGGGGCCGTTGTCGTACAGTCGCAGCACCTAGTAACTGACGGATCGTCAGAATGCCTGCTCTGGAGGCGACATGCGGCTCGGTCTCGCGCTCGGCTACTGGGGGCGCGGCCCCTCGGCGGACCATGTTCCGCTCGCCGTGGAGGCGGAGCGGCTCGGCTACGACTCGGTGTGGACGGCGGAGTCCTGGGGTTCGGACGCGTTCACCCCGCTCACCTGGATCGCCGCGCACACGACCCGGATCCGGCTCGGCACGGCCGTGGCGCAGATGGCCGCCCGCTCCCCCACGACGACCGCGATGCACGCGCTCACCCTCGACCATCTGTCGGGCGGGCGCATGATGCTCGGCCTCGGTCTTTCGGGGCCCCAGGTCGTCGAGGGCTGGTACGGAAGGCCGTTCCCGAAGTCGCCGCTGACCGCGACCCGGGAGTACGTCGACGTCGTACGCCAGGTCCTCAGGCGCGAGGGGCCGGTCGAACTCGACGGGCGCTTCCACTCCCATCCCTACCGGGGCCCCGACGGCACGGGCCTCGGCAAGGCGCTGAAGCCGATCACGCACCCGCTGCGGGCCGGACTGCCGCTGCTGCTCGGCGCCGAGGGCCCGAAGAACATCGCGCAGACGACCCGGATCGCGGACGGCTGGCTGCCGCTGTACTGGTCGCCGACCCGCCCACAGGCGTACGAGGCCTCGCTCACGGAGCTGCCCGAGGGCTTCCTCGTCGCGCCGATGGCCCGGGCCCGGGTCTGCGACGACGTGGCGGAGGGGCTGCTGCCGGTCAAGATGATGCTCGGCTTCTACATCGGCGGGATGGGCCACGCGGCCCGTAACTTCCACGCCGACCTGATGGCCAGGATGGGTTTCGAGGAGGAGGCCCGCCTGATCCAGCGGCTGTTCCTGGAAGGGCACAGGGAGGAGGCCGTGCTGGCCGTGCCGGACGCCTTCGCGGACGAGATCTCGCTCGTCGGTCCGCGTGAACGCATCGCCGAGCGGCTGGAGCTGTGGCGCAAGGGCCCGGTGACCGACCTGCTGGTCCTGTCCCCGGACCCCCACACCCTGCGCGTCCTGGCCGAGCTGAACTCCTAGGACGGGAGTGGCCGTTGCCCCGCGGCCGGTCTAACCGCCGCTGAGCTGGGACGCCGACGGCACCTTGTCCTTGACCTCGGCACCCGCGCTCTTCCCGGCCGCCTTCACCTGGTTGATGACGTCGTCGAAGGAGTTCACGACGGAGTCCGTGGAGTCGCCCTTGCGCAGCTTGGCGGGCAGGCCCTTGAGCGCGGCGATCCCCGCGGCGAGCGGCGCGACGGCCTTGGACAGGGCGGGATCGCCCTCGGCGTTCTTCGAGGCGGCCTTGAGCCGGTTGTACGCGAAGACTCCGGCGAGCCCGGCCTTGACCAGGGCGAGCTTGCGGCCCTTGGCGCCCTTCTTGAACTTGCCGGCCTTCCAGGGCTTGACGATCCACTGGTAGGTCGCGCCCGCCGCGAGCCCGGCGTTGGCCACGAAGCGGGTCTTGGCGAACTTCTGCTTCTCGGCCGACGTGGTCGGCGTGGGAGTGGCGGCCATCTCCGCCACGGCGGCGGTGTCCTGGCCCGAGCCGCCGCCACCACAGGCCGTGGCGCCGCCGATCAGGACACAGGAGAGAGTCAGCGCCACGATCAGGCGCCGTATGGGTACAGGCACGGGATCCTCCGGATGAGGGGACGGTTCTCCCCGGTCCGCCGGCTCTCCCGCCCCGCGGGCGAACACGGCTCTCCCCGGCAGCCTCACCCGCCCCGGCCGACCGCGCCACCGGACGGGACCCGTTCGGAGCCGGACCCTGCCACCCGGCGGAACCTGTTCGGGGCCCGACCGCACCACCCGGCGGGACCCGTTCGGCGCCGGACCGCACCCGCCGCGTACACGGCCGGAACCGTTCGGGTTTCATCCTGGATCGGCGGGCAATCCGCTGGACATGTCCCCTAGATATCGCAACGGCTCGAATCAGGCGGGGACGGTCATCGCGATCATCGCGGACGTCATGGCCGTCATCCTCGGTCTCTGGATCCTGATGTATCTGCTCGACGCCAACCGTGGCAACGAACTCGTGCAGTTCATCCACAGCACCGCCAGCTGGCTCGCCGGCTGGTCGCGTGACCTGTTCACCTTCGACAAGGCGTGGGCGCGGGTCGTCGCCGGCTACGGTCTCGCCGCCGTCGTCTACCTGTTCATCGGCCACGCGGTGGCCAACCGCATGCACCGCCACTGACCGGCACCGAAGGCCGGGAGCGCACAGCGGGTCCCCGGCGTCCGGACGGTCCAGGAACCCTGGACCGTCCGGGCCTTCAGCGCGTCGTCGTGCAGCAGTCGGGGTCCAGGCCGACGGGCAGACGCTCGCCGCCGAAGACCGCGCACGTGGCCTCGTCGCCGCCCAGCGCGGCGACCGCGAGCAGCAGGGAGCCCGCCGTCCAGCTGGTGAGCTCCTCGGGCCAGACGGCCCGGTCCTCGAAGACATAACCCGTCCAGTACAGACCGGACTTCGCGTCGCGCAGGTGCTGGATGGACTGGAGGATCTCCAGCGCCCGGTCGGACTCGCCCACCGCCCACAGGGCCAGGGCGAGTTCGGCCGACTCGCCGCCGGTCACCCACGGGTTGGGCACCACGCAGCGCACCCCGAGACCGGGCACCACGAAGCGGTCCCAGCCCTCGTCTATACGGGACTTGGCCTCGGCGCCCGTCAACGCGCCCCCGAGCACCGGGTAGTACCAGTCCATGGAGTAGCGGTCCTTGTCGAGGAACCGCTCCGGGTGGAGCCGGATCGCGTGCCGCAGCGCGCCGACCGCCAGCTCCCAGTCGGGCTGCGGCTCCTCGCGCTGCTCGGCGATGGCCAGGGCGCAGCGCAGCGCGTGATGGACCGAGGAACTCCCGGTCAGCAGCGCGTCCTCGACCGCCCGCCCGTCGTCCTCGCGCTTCCAGCCGATCTGCCCGCCGGGCTGCTGGAGCCGCAGCACGAACTCCACGGCCGCGTAGACCGCGGGCCACATGCGGTCCAGGAACATGTCGTCGCCGGTGGCGAGGTAGTGGTGCCAGACACCGACGGCGATGTACGCGCAGAAGTTGGTCTCGCGCCCGCGGTCGGTGACGTTCTCGAAGTCCCCGTCCGCGTAGGCCGCGTACCAGGAGCCGTCCTCGTTCTGGTGCCGCGCCAGCCACTCGTAGGCCCGCTCGGCGGCCTCGTGCTCGCCGGCCGCGTCGAGGGCCATGGCGGCCTCGGTGTGGTCCCACGGGTCGAGGTGGTGGCCGCGGAACCACGGGATGGCTCCGTCGTGGCGCTGCACCGCGAGGATCCCGCGCACGGTGGCGGTGGCCTCCTCGGCGGTGAGGACCCCGGGCAGGACGAGGTGTTCTGTCCGCCGGGGAGTGGTCACGTGGCGTCCGCCTCGGAAGCGGCCTTCGCGGAGCCTGCGGTGTCCGCGAGCTTCGGCAGGTGCGGCTTGGTCGCGTACGCCACGAAGCTCTTGCCGATCACCGGGTTCAGCGCCTGTTCGACGACCCGGGTGGCCAGCGGCTTCTTCATGATGTCCCAGACCAGCAGCTTGTGGTACGCCCGTACGGGCAGCGCCTTGTCGTTGTCGACGCCGAACGCGCACTTGAGCCACCAGTACGGCGAGTGCAGCGCGTGCGCGTGGTGCGAGCCGTAGGGGCGCAGTCCGGCCTCGCGGATCTTCCGGAGCAGTTCGTCCGCCTTGTAGATGCGGATGTGGCCGCCCTCGACCTCGTGGTAGGCGTCGGACAGCGCCCAGCAGACCTTCTCCGGGCCGTAGCGCGGCACGGTGACGGCGATGCGTCCGCCCGGCTTGAGCACGCGGACCATCTCGGCGAGGACGCCCTTGTCGTCGGGGATGTGCTCCATGACCTCGGAGATGATCACGACGTCGAAGGACTCGTCGGGGAAGGGCAGCGCGAGCGCGTCGCCCTCCATGGCCGTCGCGGTGGCCCCGGCGGGCGCCTCCCCGGCCTCCTTCATCGCCGCGAACCACTTCGCGACCTCGCGGATCTCCTCGGCGTTCTGGTCGAGGGCCACGACCTGGGCTCCCCGCCGGTAGCACTCGAAGGCGTGCCGGCCGGCACCGCATCCGAGGTCCAGGACGCGGTCGCCGGGGGCGAGCGGGAACCGGGAGAAGTCGACGGTCAGCACGTGGCCCTGCTTTCGCGGTTGGCTGCAACTAGTTCTTCGGCGGCGGGAGTCGCCTCCGTGGCCTCGGCGCGGTCGGGTCCCGGGGTCACCGGGGTGCCGGTGTCCGGCGCGCCGCCGCGCCCGTCGGTGCCCGCGGCGGCGCGCGGGCGGGGCCGGGACGCGGGGAGGGCCATCGCCGCACGGTAGTGGGCCACCGTGCCCTCGGCCGCCTTGGCCCAGGTGAAGCGTGCGAGGACGCGCTCGCGCCCGGCGGAGCCGAGCCGGGCCCGCAGGGCGGGGTCGCCGAGGAGCCGGCCGAGGGCCGCCGCCAGCGCTCCGGGGTCGCCGGGCGGGACCGCGAGGCAGGTCTCGCCGTCGGGGCCCGCGACCTCCGGGATCGCTCCGCCGGTGGTGGCGACCAGCGGTGTCCCGGTGGCCATCGCCTCGGCGGCGGGCAGCGAGAAGCCCTCGTACAGGGAGGGAACGCAGGCGACCTCGGCCGAACGGACGAGGTCGACGAGTTCGGCGTCGGAGATGCCCTTGACGAACTCGACGGAGCCTTCGAGGCCGTAGCGCTCGATGGCCTGGGCGACGGGCCCGTCCTCGGCGCGCCTGCCGACGACGACGAGGTGCGCGCCCGGGTGTTCGGTACGGACCTTCGCGAGCGCCTCGACGAGGAACACCAGGCCCTTGAGCGGCACGTCGGCGCTGGAGGTGGTGACGATGCGGCCCGGCACCTGGGGCACGGACGGATCCGGCGAGAAGAGGTCGGTGTCGGCGCCGATGTGGACGACGTGGATGCGGTCCTGCTCGACCCGCAGATGGTCGACGATCTCCTGGCGGGAGGTGCCGGAGACGGTGAGGACGGACGGCAGCCGGCGGGCGACGCGCTTCTGCATGCGGGTGAAGGCGTACCAGCGGCGGACCGAGGCGCGGCGCTGCCAGCCCTCGGCGGCGTCCAGCTCCAGCTGCCGGTCGACGGTGATGGGGTGGTGGATGGTCGTCACCAGCGGGGCGCCGACGTCCCCGAGCAGGCCGTAGCCGAGGGTCTGGTTGTCGTGGACGACGTCGAACTCGCCGCGCCTGGACCGCAGATGACGGCGGGCGCGCAGCGAGAAGGTCAGCGGCTCGGGAAAGCCGCCGGTCCACATCGTGCCGACTTCCAGGGCGTCGATCCAGTCCCGGTACTCGCCGCGGGCGGGGGTGCGGAAGGGGTCGGGCTGGCGGTACAGGTCCAGGCTGGGGAGCTCGGTGAGGCTCAGGCCGTCGAGGCCCTCGTCGAGCACGGGGTAGGGCTGGGATCCGATGACCTCGACGCGGTGGCCGAGGCGGGCGAGTTCGCGCGAGAGGTGCCGTACGTAGACACCCTGGCCGCCGCAGAACGGGTTTCCCTTGTAGGTGAGGAGTGCGATGCGCAGGGGTCGTTCCCCGTCGGCTGCCGCACCCTTCCCGGGGGCCGCCTCCATGGCCTCAGCGGTCACTTCCGGTCCCCTTCTCCCTGCGATTTCCCGCGAGATTACGCCGGGACGCTAATCTAGAACAAGTTTCAGACTTGATCGTTCACGGAGCACTGAATCTACCGGCAGGTAGCGCCGCTGTGAGCGGTGGAGCAGGTGATTCACGCCACGACCGGGCGGCGGAATCGGCTGATCCACTCGGTGGTGCCGCGCCCTGCCGGGCCGGCTCGTCGCTCCCTCTCGCCGATGTCACGGAACGGACCCATGCCAGCGGAAGCCAAGGCGGACTCGAAGAACGCGCGACCGGCGCCGGGGGCCAGCACGCCCGCCAGGTCCGGCGCCGCGCCCACCCGGCCGCACCCCATGTCGCATCCCGCCTCTCCGCCGCTCACCGAGCGGCAGGAGGCGCGCCGCCGCCGGATCCTGCACGCGAGCGCGCAGCTGGCCAGCCGGGGCGGCTTCGACGCCGTGCAGATGCGCGAGGTCGCGGAGTCCTCGCAGGTCGCGCTCGGGACCCTGTACCGCTACTTCCCCTCGAAGGTGCATCTGCTGGTCGCCACGATGCAGGACCAGCTGGAGCACATGCACGGGACGCTGCGCAAGAAGCCGCCGGCCGGGGAAACGGCCGCGGAGCGGGTGGCGGAGACCCTGATGCGGGCGTTCCGGGCCCTCCAGCGCGAGCCGCACCTGGCGGACGCGATGGTCCGCGCGCTCACGTTCGCGGACCGCAGTGTCAGCCCCGAGGTCGACCAGGTGTCGCGGCAGACCACGGTGATCATCCTGGACGCGATGGGCCTGGACGACCCGACGCCGGCCCAGCTCTCCGCCGTCCGGGTGATCGAGCACACCTGGCACTCGGCCCTGATCACCTGGCTCTCGGGCCGCGCCTCCATCGCCCAGGTCAAGATAGACATCGAGACGGTCTGCCGCCTGATCGACCTGACGGACCCGTCCGAGGGGTAGGTCCGGGGCGTACGGAACGCCCGGGCCGGCCCCGCGAGCCGGTGTGCCCGCGGTGGCCGCGCGTGCCCCGGTCAGCCGACGCTCGCCAGACCGCTCCAGCTCCGGCCGATCGCCCTCTCTCCCGCCCAGCGCTCCAGCAGCAGCCGCGCCTGGGACTCCGGGGCGGCGAGCGACACCGCCTGGGCTCCGGCCAGGACCTCGCGCTCCTGCTGATGGGTGCCCTCGCTGCAACAGGCGCAGAGCACGCGTACGGCACTGGCCGGCTCGGCGCCGAAGCCGTGCTCGGTGAACAGGGCGAGCAGCGCCTCCAGGTCCCCGGCCTCGCCCGCGGCGACGCTCACCTCCAGGGTCGGCAGCGGCGAGGCCTCGAAGAGCGTGAGCTCGTCGAACACCGGGAACGCCGTGCCGTCGTAGACCCGCTCCCCCTTGGGTTCGCCGTCGTGGACCACGATCTCGCCGTACCGGCGTCCGCCCGTGACGGGCACGTTGACCACGCGGCCCCGGGTCGGGCACAACCGCTCGATCCACACGACCTCCCGCTGCCCCTCGGTGTCCAGCCGCACACAGGCGGCGCCGAAGCGGCCGTCGATCTCGCCCTCCCCGCCGGGGAGTTCGATGCCGAAGCCGCTCCAGGCGTCGCGGGCCGTCGCCCAGTCCCGCAGGATCGTGGCGGCGATCCCGAGGTTCCAGTACGCGGGATCGCCCTCGCCGCGCGGGGAACGGGCCGCCGCCTCGCGCCCGAGGTCGAGAGCCTTCTCCCAGTTCCGCAGGAACTTGTGGGCGAGCGCGGCGTCGTACCACCACACCGCGCTCGGCTCCTCGTCGGGGAAATGCGCGAGCACCTGTTCGTGGAGGTCGGCGGACCGCTGCCACTCCCCGGCGTCGAACGCCTCTCTCGCTTCCCCGATGAGTTTCCTGGCCTCGGACTTGCGCACGCATCCCGCCCCGGTCGATCCGTCGAAACGGCTGGAGGATATCCAGGGCCCGGGCCGTCCCCGCGCCCGGCCCCACGGCCTACTCCTCCGGCGGGAACACCGGCTCGCCGCCGGTCAGCAGGGAGATCATGACGGCCTCGACCGGGCAGCCCTCGGCCGCTTCCAGGATCCTCTCGTTTGCGTCGGCCTCCGGGTCGACGGGGTGGGACTGCATGCCGGAGTCGAGGCGGAAGGCGCCCGGCGCGAGGTGGACGCACTGGGCCGAGCCGATGCAGACGGACCGGTCGACCTCGATCCGCCAGCGGTCGCCCATCCTCAGGCCTCCCAGCCGGCCGGCAGGTGGATCATCTTGTGCTCCAGGAACTCGCCGAACCCCTCGGGTCCGAACTCCCGGCCCAGGCCCGAGTTCTTGTAGCCGCCGAAGGGGCCCAGCATGTCGAGGCTGAAGGTGTTCACGGAGTAGGTGCCGGTACGGACCCGGCGGGCGACGTCGATGCCGTGGGCGACGTCCGCGGTCCAGACGCTGCCGCTCAGCCCGTAGTCGGAGTCGTTGGCGATCTTCACGGCCTCGGCCTCGTCGCCGTAGGGGAGCAAACAGATCACCGGGCCGAAGATCTCCTCCCGGGCGATGCGCATCGCGTTGTCGACGTCCCCGAACAGCGTCGGTTCGACGTACCAGCCGCGGTCGAGACCCCGCGGACGCCCGCCGCCGGCCAGGATCTTGGCGCCCTCCTCCTGGCCGATGCGGATGTAGTCGAGGTTGCGCCGCCGCTGCCGTTCGGCGACCAGGGGGCCGACCTGGGTGGCCGGGTCGAGCGGGTCGCCGACGACCAGGGCGTTCGCCGCCGCGGCGAAGGCCTCGGCGAACTCGTCGTAGCGCGAGCGGGGCACCAGGATGCGGGTCTGGGCCACACAGGCCTGGCCGTTGTTCATCCAGGCCGCCGAGACGATCCCGGGGACCGCGGTGGCGAGGTCCGCGTCGGGCAGCACGACGGCGGCCGACTTGCCGCCCAGCTCCAGCGTCACGCGGGTGAGGTTGCGGGAGGCCACCTCCATGACCCGCTTGCCGGCCGCGACCGAGCCGGTGAAGGAGACCTTGTCGACGCCGGGGTGCCCGACCAGGTACTCGCTGACCTCGCGGTCGGCCGGGAGGATCGACAGGACGCCCTCGGGCAGCCCGGCCTCCCGCGCGATCTCGCCGAGCAGATAGGCGTCCAGGGGCGACTCGGGCGACGGCTTCAGGACGACGGTGCAGCCGGTCAGCAGCGCGGGCGCGAGCTTGGCCGCCGCCACGAACTGCGGGACGTTCCACGGCACCACGGCCGCCACCACGCCCACCGGCTCACGGCGGACGAGCAGCTTGCCGAGGACCCCGTCGCGGGTCTCCTCGTAGGTGTAGCCGCGCGCGACCGTGATCGCCGCGTCCCACACCATCATCGCGCCGAGGGCCTGCGCGAGGACGCTCCAGGAGTACGGGGAGCCGTTCTCCGAGGAGATGACCCGGGCGATCTCCTCGTGGCGTACGGCGATGGCGTCCTTGATCCGGGTCACGACCGCGATCCGCTCGTCCAGGCTCGCCCGCGGCCAGGGCCCCTCGTCGAACGCCCGGCGCGCCGCCGCGACCGCCCGGTCGACGTCCGCCGCCGAGGCGTGCGGCACCCGGCCGATGACCTCCTCGGTGTGCGGCGAGATCACCTCGATGACGTCCTTGCCGAGCGGGTCGGTCAACTCCCCGCCGATGAACAGCTGTCCGTGCTCCACGAGCTCCGTCATGGCCGACTGCCTCCCGAGGACGCCCTCCGGCGCCTTGTCTGACGATCCATCAGATACGAGAAGGGATACCAGTTCCCGCCACACGAGTCCACGGCACGGACAGCACCGAACGCCTGCGGGGAACAGTCGACTTGGGCTCCCATTGGAACCCGTTCTAGTTATAGTGGCGGGAATCGGCGATGGGTGGAAGCGCATGACGCAGATGACCGATCACGGCGGGGGCGTACGGTCGATCAGGGTCCCCATCCCGGACAACCCGCTCGGCCACACGCTGGTGTACCTCCTCGACACCGACGCGGGCCCCGTCCTCGTCGACACGGGCTGGGACGACCCCGCCTCCTGGGACACCCTCACGGGGGGAATCACCGGCTGCGGAACCTCCGTCGAGGAGATCCACGGCGTCGTCATCACCCACCACCACCCCGACCACCACGGCCTGTCCGGCCGGGTCCGCGAGGCGTCCGGCGCCTGGATCGCGATGCACGCGGCCGACACGGCGATCGTCCGGCGGACCCGGGAGAACCGGCCCGAGCGCTGGTTCGCCTACATGGCCAACAAGCTGGAGGCCTCCGGAGCCCCCGACGCCCATGTCGCCCCGCTCCGCGAGGCCCGGGGTCCGCTCAGCCGCCCCGGCACCCTGCCCGGCTTCTCCCCCGCGCTGCCCGACCGCGAGATCGTCCCCGGCGAGTTCCTGCCCCTGCCCGGCCGCCGGCTGCGCGCGATCTGGACCCCCGGCCACACGCCCGGACACGTGTGCCTGCACCTGGAGGAGACCCACCCCGCCCGTCTGCCCGGCAACGGACGGCTGTTCTCGGGCGACCACCTGCTGCCCAGGATCACCCCGCACATCGGGCTCTACGAGGACCCGGACACCCACGGACGCCCGCCCTGGGCCAACGGCGTCGAGGGCCTCGGGGAGATCGCCGACCCCCTCGGCGACTACCTCGACTCGCTGGAGCGCGTCGGCCGTCTCGCCCCCGCCGAGGTGCTCCCCGCCCACCAGCACGTGTTCACCGACGCCCCTTCCCGGGTCGCGGAGTTGCTCGCGCACCACGAGGAGCGGCTCACCGGCCTGCTCGCGCTGCTCGCCGTCCCGCTCACCCCCTGGCAGCTCGCCGAGCGCATGGAGTGGAACCGCCCGTGGGCCGAGATCCCCTACGGATCACGGAACATCGCGGTCTCCGAGGCCGAGGCCCACATCCGCCGGCTGGTGAAGCTGGGCCGGGCCGAGCCGGTCACGGGCAGCGATCCGGTGACGTACACGGCGGTATGACACGGCCGCCCGTACCCGTCGTCGGCTCAGCCCGCCAACAACTCCCGTATCAACTCGTCCGCCTCACCGAGGAGTTCGACCTCGCCCGGACTCATCATCGGGTCGGCGGCCCGCCGCCGGCCCGCCTCCGCGAGCCCCGCCCCGGTCAGCTGGTCCTCGTTCCCGTCGAGGAGCGCCTCCAGCGTCTCCTCCGCCACGCCCCCGATCGCCTCGCCGCCGACGGCGACCTGCGCGAGGATCACGGCGGACATGGCCCAGTCGAGACCGGGCGCCCCCTCCTCGCTGTTGGACCAGTCGATGACCTTCGGCCCGTCCGGGGTGAGCATCACGTTGTCGGGGTGCAGATCCAGATGCAGCACCCGGACGGCCGGGTCGGCGGAGAGCCGGGCGGGCACGGCGTGCAGCTTGCGCAGCAGCCGGGCCAGGGTGAGACCCGCCTCCTGGGCGGAGAGCAGCCCCTGGCCGAAGGCCTCCAGCATGGTGGGCCCGGACAGCCGCTCCATCACCAGGTCCGCCCGGGTCGCGGCCCGCACACCCGGCACCGGATAGCCGTGCGCATGCAGGTGCTGCATCACCGCCGCCTCGGCCGCCGCGTCACCCCGGCCCCCGCGCATCCGCCGCAGCACCCACGCCCCGTCCATCTCGTAGACATCCGCCGAACGCCCCGAGCCGAGCAGTCTCCCCGTACGCATGAGGCGAACCTAGCGGATGTCGCCCAGGTCACTCCGGTCCCGTGCCCCAGGCAACATCCGCCGGAATCCGGGCGGCCGGTAGAGTGTGCGCGTCGTCATCACACCCTTACGAGGAGAAGCCGGTGCAATTCCGGCGCTGACCCGCAACCGTGAACCACTCCGGTGGTGAGCCGGATCGCCTCGCACGGGACGTGACCGGCTCGTGCCCTCGGCAGCCCGCCGACGGCCGGCATCGTCGAGGGATACGGAGCCGGAGCCACCCGGATGCCTCAGCGTGCCCGGTGCCGCCCGGCTCCCCGCAGGGGAGAGTCATGTTTGTTCGCCGCACCGCAGCGGTACTGGCCGCCACCGCCGTCATCGGGGCGGTCGTCGCACCGGCCGCCTTCGCGGCGGGCTCGTCCCCCTCGCCGTCCCCCTCGGCCGCGCTCCCCTCGGGCCTGTTCGGCACCGCCGACCCGACCTACGACGGTGTCTGGCGGCAGTCGCTCGCGCTGCTCGCCGAGCACACCGTCGGTGTGAAGCCCGCGGTCAAGGCCGTGGACTGGCTGACCGGCCAGCAGTGCGCCGACGGCGCCTTCGCCGCGTACCGCGCCGACGCGACCGCCGCGTGCGACGCGAAGACCCAGGTCGACACCAACAGCACCGCGGCCGCCGTCCAGGCCCTCGCCGCGCTCGGCGGCCACGACGACGCCACCGGCAAGGCCGTCACCTGGCTGAAGTCCGTGCAGAACAAGGACGGCGGCTGGGGCTACATGGCCGGCGGCCCCAGCGACACCAACTCGACGTCCGTCGTCGTCGGCGCGCTGAAGGCCGTGGGCGAGAAGCCCAAGGACGTCTCCAAGGACGGCAAGTCCCCCCTCGACGCCCTGGTGAAGCTGTCGGCGCCCTGCGGCAAGGACGGCGAAGGCGCCTTCGCCTACCAGCCCGACAAGAAGGGCAAGCTGGTCGCGAACGCGGACGCGACCGCGGCGGGCGTGACCGCCGGCATGGGCCAGGGCTTCGTCGCGGAGACCGGCAACGCCTTCGACCTCAAGGGCTGCGTCACCTCCGACACCCCCGACCTGGCGGACGCCTCGGCCAACGGCGCCGGTTACCTCGCCAAGGCGATGGCGAAGACCTCGTACCTGAAGTCCGCGCTCCCGGGCGCCAAGGACCAGCCCGACTACGGCAACACGGCGGACGCCGTCGTGGCGCTCGCGGCCGTCGGCGCGACGAAGGACGCGCAGAAGCCGCTCGCCTGGCTGGAGAAGAACTCCGCGGACTGGGCCGCCAAGTCCGGCCCCGCCGCGTACGCGCAGCTCATCTTCGCCGCGCACGCCACCGGCACCGACCCGCGCGCCTTCGGCGGCGAGGACCTGGTGGCCCGGCTCACCGCCACCGGCCCGGCGCCGGTCGCGGCCGGCGCCTCGGCGAGCCCGAGCGAGAAGAAGAAGGACGAGAAGAAGGACGGCGGCAACGGGCTCGCCGTCTGGTGGATCATCGGCGTCGGCCTGGTCGCGGGCATCGGCATCGGCTTCCTCCTCAGCGGCCGCAACAAGAAGCAGCAGCTGTGACCGGCCGTCGGACGACCGCGCTCGCCCTGACCCTCGTGCCCGCCCTCCTGCTCCTCGTCCTCGGCGGCGCGGGGCAGGCCGGAGCCGTCGGCTACCGCTACTGGTCCTTCTGGGACCTGACCGGCGGGAAGTGGACGTACGCCACCCAGGGCCCGTCGACCGCGCGGCCGTCCGACGGCGATGTCCAGGGCTTCCGCTTCGCGGTGAGCGAGGACTCCCAGCACGCCGTACAGCCGCGCGGGGAGCGGGAGTTCGACGCGATCTGCGCCAGGACGCCCGCTCGGCACGGCAAGAAGCGGGTGGCCCTGGTCATCGACCCGGGAACGCCCGCCGACGCCCCGTCCGGCGAGACACCGCCGTCCGCGCGCACCGCCTGCGCCCAGGTCGCCCCCGACGCCAGCACCGCCGAGGCCCTGGCGGCGGTCGCGGCTCCGCTGCGCTACGACACCAACGCCCTGCTGTGCGCCATCACGGGCTATCCGCGGACGGGCTGCGGCGACCCGGTCGCGGCCGGCGGTCCGACCGCGTCCGCACGTCCGCACGCCTCCGCGCCCGCCGGTCACGGCCCCTCGGTGGGCCTGCTGGCGGGAGCGGCGGCGGTGGCCGTGCTGGGCGCGGCGGCCGTGTGGCAGTCCCGCCGGCGCAAGGGCTGAGGCACCGGCCATGAACGAGGGCGACCACGACCGCCCCACCTCCGCCCCGGGCACCCGTCCGACGGCACGGTGGGGTTCCCCGCTGCCCGGACAGCAGCGGGAATCCCGGACCCCGGGTTCCCGACGCTCTGCCGGGGCGCCGTTCCGGCAGGGTCCCGCCCCGGCGGAAGGGCCGCCGAACGCCGTCCCGGCGGAGCGGTCGCCGCGCCCCGGCGGTGCGGGGTCACCCCCGCCCGCCGACCCGGCCGGGCCGTCACCGGACTCCCGTTCCCGGCCCCGTCCTCGCGGTGGCGCGGACCGTACGACCGGCGCCGCCACCCCTGCCGGGGCCCGCGCCGACGCCTTGCACCCCGGTGCCTGGTGGATCTGGGCCCTCGGCCTCGGCACCGCCGCCTCCCGCACCACCAACCCCCTGCTCCTCGCGCTGCTCATGGCGGTGGCCGGCTTCGTGGTGGCCACCCACCGCACCGACGCGCCCTGGGCCCGCTCCTACACCGCGTTCGTGAAACTGGCCGTGGCCGTCCTCGGGATCCGTCTGGTCTTCGCCGTCGTCCTCGGCTCCCCGATCCCCGGTACGCACGTGATCGTCACCCTGCCCGAGATCCCCCTGCCGCACTGGGCCCAGGGGATACGCGTCGGCGGCCGGGTCACCGCGGAAGGCCTGCTCTTCGCGCTCTACGACGGACTGAAACTGGCCGCCCTCCTCGTCTGCGTCGGCGCGGCGAACGCCCTGGCGAACCCGGCCCGGCTGCTCAAGTCCCTGCCGGGAGCGCTGTACGAGGCGGGCGTCGCGGTGGTCGTCGCGCTCACCTTCGCGCCCCATCTGATCGCCGACGTCCAGCGGCTGCGCGCCGCACGCCGGCTCCGTGGCCGCCCCGACCGCGGGCTGCGCGGCCTGCTGCACGTCGGACTCCCCGTCCTGGAGGGCGCGTTGGAACGCTCGGTCGCGCTTGCGGCGGCGATGGACGCACGCGGGTACGGGCGTACGGCACAGGTCCCGGCCGCCGTGCGCCGGACCACCGGGGCCCTCACCCTGGGCGGTCTGCTCGGCGTCTGCGCCGGCACCTACGGACTGCTGACCGCGGCCGGCGACAGCTACGGGCTCCCGGTCCTGCTGGCCGGACTGGGAGCGGCGCTCGGCGGCCTGTGGCTGGGCGGGCGCCGCTCGCCGCGCACCCGGTACCGGCCGGACGTCTGGGGGGTGCGGGCCTGGCTGGTCGCCGGATCGGGCGTGGCGGTCGCGGCCCTGATGATCGTGGCCGCCTCCCGGGACCCGGCCGGGCTGAGCCCCGGGGTCGTCCCCCTGGTCGCCCCCGGCCTCCCGCTCCTGCCCGCCGCCGTGGTCCTGCTCGGCCTGCTCCCCGCCTTCGCCGCCCCGGCCCCCCGGCGGACCCCTGCCCCCGAGGAGTCATCGTGATCCGCTTCGAGGACGTCTCCGTGACGTACGACGGAGCACCCGAACCCGCCGTCCGGGACGTGGACTTCGAGGTCCCGGAGGGCGAACTCGTGCTGCTGGTCGGCCCGTCGGGCGTCGGCAAGTCGACGGTGCTGGGCGCGGTGAGCGGACTGGTCCCGCACTTCACGGGCGGGACCCTGCGCGGCCGGGTGACCGTCGCGGGACGGGACACCCGTACCCACAAGCCGCGTGAACTCGCCGACGTGGTCGGCACGGTGGGCCAGGACCCGCTCTCCCACTTCGTGACGGACACGGTGGAGGACGAACTGGCCTACGGCATGGAGTCGCTGGGCCTGGCACCCGCCGTGATGCGCCGCCGCGTCGAGGAGACCCTCGACCTCCTCTCGCTGGCCGATCTCCGCGACCGCCCGATCGCCACCCTGTCCGGCGGCCAGCAGCAGCGGGTCGCGATCGGCTCGGTGCTCACCCCGCACCCGCGGGTCCTGGTCCTCGACGAACCCACCTCGGCCCTGGACCCCGGAGCGGCCGAGGAGGTCCTCGCCGTCCTCCAGCGTCTGGTCCACGACCTCGGCACCACGGTCCTGATGGCCGAACACCGCCTGGAACGCGTCGTCCAGTACGCCGACCGGCTCGCCCTCCTCCCGGCGCCGGGAGCACCCCTGACGCTCGGCACCCCCTCCGAGATCATGGCCGTCTCCCCCGTGCGCCCGCCGGTGGTGGACCTCGGCCGCCTGGCCGGCTGGTCCCCGCTCCCCCTGACCGTGCGCGACGCGCGACGCCGGGCGGGCCCCCTGCGCGAACGCCTGACGACCGCCCCACCACCGCAGCCGACCGTCAGGCCCCAGCCCCCCACCCTCCGCACCTCACCCTCCCCTTCCCCCTCTCCGCTCTCCCGCCTGCTCCGCGGCCGCAACCGCGAGCGGGCCCGGGACCATGCCACCGTGGCACCGCCACCCGAGGTGGCCGTCGTGGACGGGCTGGCCGTCCGGCGCGGGCGCGTCGAGGCGCTGCGGCGGATCGACCTGACCGCGCGGCCGGGCGAGACCATCGCGCTGATGGGCCGCAACGGCGCCGGGAAGTCGACGCTGCTCGCGGCGCTGGTCGGCCTGGTCGAACCGGCCTCGGGTGCCGTACGGGTCGGCGGGGCGCCCCCGCACCGCACGGCGCCGCGTGACCTCGTACGGCGCGTGGGACTCGTACCGCAGGAACCCCGGGACCTGCTGTACGCGGACACGGTGGCCGCCGAGTGCGCGGCGGCCGACGAGGACGCCGGGGCCGCCGCCGGAACCTGCCGGGCGCTGGTGTCCGAGCTGCTGCCGGACATCGCGGACACCACCCACCCCCGCGACCTGTCGGAGGGACAGCGGCTGGCGCTGGCGCTGGCCGTCGTCCTCACGGCCCGTCCCCCGCTGCTGCTCCTCGACGAGCCGACCCGCGGCCTGGACTACGCGGCCAAGGCCCGGCTGCTCACCGTGCTGCGGGGACTCGCCGCCGAGGGGCACGCCATCGTGCTCGCCACCCACGACGTGGAGCTCGCCGCCGAGCTCGCCGACCGGGTGGTGATCCTCGCGGACGGCGAGGTCGTCGCCGACGGTCCCACCGCCGAGGTGGTCGTCGCGTCCCCGTCCTTCGCCCCTCAGGTCGCCAAGATCCTGGCCCCCGAGCCGTGGCTCACCGTCGCCCAGGTCAGAGGTGCCCTCTCATGAGGACGACGGAGGCCGCCTCCCCCGCTCCCCGGACCCGGCCACAGCCGCAGGCCCGGGCCGTCCGCCTCGGCCCGCGCTCCGTCGCCGCCCTGGTCCTGGTCAGCGCGACCGGGGCCGCCGGGTTCGGCTGGCCGCTGTTCGCGGGGCCCGGCTCGCAGGTCAGCGCGCACGCCCAGGACGCCCCATGGCTGTTCGCGGGGCTCCTCGTCCTGCTGGTCGCGGTGGTCGCGGCGACGATCTCCGAGTCGGGCCTCGGCCCGAAGGCGGTCGCCATGCTCGGGGTGCTGGCCGCGACCGGCGCCGCGCTGCGCCCGATCGGGGCAGGGACCGCCGGCATCGAGCCGATGTTCTTCCTGATGGTGCTGAGCGGGCGGGTGCTCGGGCCGGGGTTCGGCTACGTCCTCGGGTCCGTGACCATGTTCGCGTCGGCGCTGCTGACCGGCGGGGTGGGGCCGTGGATGCCCTTCCAGATGCTGGCCATGGGCTGGTTCACGATGGGGGCCGGTCTCCTGCCGGGCCCGGACCGGCTGCGCGGCCGCGCGGAACTGCTGATGCTCGCCGCGTACGGCTTCCTCGCCGCCTTCGCGTACGGCACCGTCATGAACCTGGCGGGCTGGCCCTTCATGGACGCGCTGGCCTCGAACATCGCCTTCGACCCGCACGCGGCCCTCCCCGCGAACCTCGCCCGCTTCGTCACGTACTGCCTGGCCACCTCCCTCGGCTGGGACCTGGGCCGGGCGGTCGTCACCGTCGTCCTGACCCTGACGATCGGCACGACCCTCCTGAAGGCACTGCGCCGGGCCACGCGCCGGGCCGCTTTCGAGAGCCCCGTCACCTTCGACCCCCGGTGATCCGGGACCCACGTCACATCACCCGGCAGCACCCCGTGGCCTCCCCCGCACCGTCCGTCAGGCGCGGGGTGAAGCGGCCCACAGGGCCCAGGTCACATACGAGGCGGCTTAGTAGATCAAGACGCCTGGCATGCACGCACCCCCACCCCCTCCGACCTGCACTTTGAGAGCCGCATCACATCACGCGCGTCCCTCTCGAATGCGACCACAACTAGTAAAAAGGGTCATTGCGGACGGGCCGGGATCCTGTTTGTCTTGAGGACGTCGCCAGGCGCCACGAGCCCCCACGGGCCGCGGCGCCGACGTACGCCGCTCCTTCCACACACCACGTGGACACGGCGTACCAGCGACTCCATGTCCCCGAAGAAACAGGTTCTCCGTGTCCGTCTCCGTCATCCGCCGCATCGTCTCCAACCCGAAGAAGGCTCTCGCCGGTACCGCCGTGGCCGCCGCCACCGCCGGTATGGTCCTGGCCGCGGCGCCCGCCCAGGCCGCCACGCCGACCAGCGCCTCCTCCGCGAAGTCGATCGCCCACGCGATGATTCCGGACGCCTCGCAGTTCAACGCCTTCAGCAAGATCGTCGAGCACGAGAGCGGCTGGAACATCAGCGCCACGAACTCTTCCTCCGGTGCGTACGGCCTGGTCCAGGCCCTGCCCGGGTCGAAGATGGCCTCCGCGGGCTCCGACTGGAAGACCAACCCCAAGACCCAGATCAAGTGGGGTCTGGACTACATGAACTCCCGTTACGGCAGCCCGGCCGGCGCCTGGAGCTTCTGGCAGGCCAACGGCTGGTACTGATCAGCCCACCACACAAGGCGGCACCCCGTTCCCGGGGCGGCCGCCTTCGTCGTACCCGGGGGCTCCCGACCCGGCCACAACGTTCTTTCGCCCCCTCCGCCCCTACCCGTCCCACCCCTGGGGCTCCGCCCCAGACCCCGCTCCTCAAACGCCGGAGGGGCTGGATCTCTCACCCGCAGCCGGGTACGCGCCGTCGGGGCCGGGCCGGTACATCGATGGCCGTCGCCACCGACGCCCACACCTCACCCGACGGCGACGGCCTGATGCACCGGCACGGCCCCGACCCACCCACCGGCCCGAGCCGTGGTGGACTGACCTCCATGACCGACTCCGAGTCAAGAGGCCTCCGCCTGGTGCCCGCGCTGCTGTCACTGACCGTCGTCAGCGGCCTCATCGACGCGGTGAGCTACCTCGGCCTGGGCCACGTCTTCACGGCCAACATGACCGGCAACGTGGTCGTCCTCGGCTTCGCCGCCGCCGGCGCCCCCGGCTTCTCGGTCCCGCACACCCTCACCTCGCTGTGCTTCTTCGTGGCCGGCGCCACAGCCGGCGGACGGACGACCGTGCGCCTGGGCGACGGCCCCCGCCGCACCTGGGCCCGCGCCGTGTTCGCCGCCGAGGCCGTCCTGACGGGCGCCTGCGCGGCGGTCGCCTTCGCCGCCCCGCACGCCACCGCCACCGTCTACACGGTGATCGCCGTCACGGCCTTCGCGATGGGCCTGCGCAACGCGACGGTCCGCAGGCTCGGCATCGCCGACCTGACGACCACCGTCCTGACGATGACCCTCACCGGCCTGGCCGCGGACAGCCGAGCCGGCGGCGGCGCGGGCCACCACTCCCCGCGCCGCACGGCCTCCGTCCTCGCGATGGCGGCGGGCGCCCTGCTCGGCGCGTGGCTGGTCCTGCACCACGGCCTGGCGCTCCCCCTCCTGATCGCCGCCCTGATCCCGGCGACCCTGGCGGCGACCGTCTCGGGCCGGGAGTAACGCCCCCCCTCCCGCACACGGCACCCCGCACCCCGCGCCCCGCAATCCGCAACGCGCCCCCGCACCCTCACAACCGCTGAATGATCGTCCCCGTGGCGAGCCCCCCACCCGCACACATCGTGATCAGCGCGAACTCCTTGTCCGCACGCTCCAGTTCATGCAGCGCCGTGGTGATGAGCCGGGCCCCGGTGGCACCCACGGGATGCCCGAGCGCGATCGAGCCCCCGTTCACGTTCACCTTCTCCAGGTCCTGCTCGAAGACCTGCGCCCAGCTCAGCACCACGGACGCGAAGGCCTCGTTGATCTCGACGAGGTCGATGTCCCGCAGCGACATCCCGGCCTTGCCGAGCACGGCCCGGGTGGCGTCGATCGGACCGTCGAGGTGGAAGTGCGGGTCGGAACCCACCAGCGCCTGGGCCACGATCCGCGCCCTCGGCCGCAGCTTCAGCGCCCGCGCCATCCGCTTGGACGCCCACAGCAGGGCCGCCGAACCGTCCGATATCTGGGAGGAGTTGCCGGCCGTGTGCACGGCGGTCGGCATCACGGGCTTCAGCTTCGCCAGCGCCTCCATGGAGGTGTCGCGCAGCCCCTCGTCCCGGTCGACGAGCCGCCACATGCCCTGCCCGGCCCGCTGCTCGTCCTCGGTGGTGGGCACCTGCACGGCGAACGTCTCGCGCTTGAAGCGCTCCTCGGACCAGGCGACGGCGGCGCGTTCCTGCGAGATGAGCCCGAGGGAGTCGACGTTCTCGCGGGTCAGCCCGCGGTGGCGCGCGATCCGTTCGGCCGCCTCGAACTGGTTGGGCAGGTCGACGTTCCACTCGTCGGGGAACGGCTTGCCCGGACCGTGCTTGGACCCCGAGCCCAGCGGCACCCTCGACATCGCCTCGACACCGCAGCTGATCCCGACGTCGATGACACCCGCCGCGATCATGTTGGCGACCATGTGGGAGGCCTGCTGCGAGGAGCCGCACTGACAGTCGACGGTCGTCGCGGCCGTCTCGTAGGGGAGCCCGACGGTCAGCCAGGCGGTGCGCGCGGGGTTCATCGACTGCTCGCCGGCGTGGGTCACGGTGCCGCCGACGATCTGCTCGACGCAGTCGGCGGGGATGCCGGTGCGGCCGAGGAGTTCACGGTAGGTCTCGCCCAGGAGATAGGCGGGGTGCAGATTGGCGAGCGCGCCTCCGCGCTTGCCGATGGGGGTCCGTACGGCTTCGACGATCACGGGTTCCGCGGCCATGGGGGCTCGTCCTCTCCTCAGGCCTGCCCGGCGGCCAGGCCCAGCTGACCCGCGCAGCGCGGGGCGTCCCGGCCCACCCACCGCGCAGAACTAGAACGCGTACCAGTTCTCTGTGCAGTCTGCTGAGCGGACCCCCCGCCCCGCAAGGGTCGTGCAGCTCCCGAAGCCGCGATCCACACAAACCTCGCACGCGATTGGGAGCCCCGCACCTCTTGCCTCTTGTAGAACCCGTTACTACCTTCACGGCGATTCCCTGTTCCTGATGACCCGTCAGAACCGCGTGAGAAAGAGCCTGGAGTTGCCGATGTCCTGTCCAGCGCTGCCCGACGGGTTCGACTTCACCGACCCCGATGTGCTGCACCACCGCGTGCCCCTCCCGGAGTTCGCCGAGCTGCGCCGGTCCGAACCGGTCCACTGGATCCGGCAGCAGCCCGGTGTGGCCGGCTTCGAGGACGACGGCTACTGGGCCGTCACCCGGCACGCGGACGTCAAGTACGTCTCGACGCACCCCGAGTTGTTCTCCTCGTTCCTCAACACGGCCGTCATCCGCTTCAACGAGCACATCCAGCGCGAGCAGATCGAGGTCCAGCGGCTCATCATGCTGAACATGGACCCGCCCGAACACACCCGGGTCCGCCAGATCGTGCAGCGCGGCTTCACCCCGCGCGCCATCCGCTCGCTGGAGGACGCGCTGCGCGCCCGCGCCGGTTCGATCGTGGCGAACGCGCTCGCCCAGGCCGACCCCGACGGCTCCTTCGACTTCGTCACCCAGGTGGCCTGCGAACTGCCGCTCCAGGCGATCGCGGAACTCATCGGCGTCCCGCAGGAGGACCGCGTCAAGATCTTCGACTGGTCCAACAAGATGGTGGCGTACGACGATCCGGAGTACGCGATCACCGAGGAGGTCGGCGCCGATTCGGCCACCGAGCTCATCTCGTACGCGATGAACATGGCGGCGGACCGCAAGCAGTGTCCGGCCAAGGACATCGTCAGCACGCTGGTGGCGGCGGAGGACCAGGGGAACCTGGCGTCCGACGAGTTCGGCTTCTTCGTGCTGCTGCTGGCGGTCGCCGGCAACGAGACGACGCGCAACGCCATCACGCACGGCATGCACGCCCTGCTCACCCACCCCGGCCAGTGGGACCTCTACAAGCGGGAACGGCCGAAGACCACCGCGGAGGAGATCGTCCGCTGGGCGACCCCCGTCGTCTCCTTCCAGCGCACCGCGACCCAGGACACCGAACTCGGCGGGCAGCGGATCAGGAAGGGCGACCGCGTCGGCATCTTCTACTCATCGGCCAACAACGACCCCGAGGTGTTCGAGAGCCCCGAGGTCTTCGACATCACCCGCGATCCCAACCCGCACCTCGGCTTCGGCGGCGGAGGGCCACACTTCTGCCTCGGCAAGTCCCTGGCCACGCTGGAGATCGACCTGATCTTCAACGCGATCGCGGACGCGCTGCCGGACCTCAGGCTGGCGGGCGCTCCCCGCCGCCTCCGCTCCGCCTGGCTCAACGGCGTCAAGGAACTCCGGGTCGCCCGCGCGTAGCGGGCGGCACCGCGCACCCGGGCCGACGGCCTCCCGGCTCCGTCGGCCCGTCCCGAGGGAGGCAGGGGCCGTCCCCGCGCTCACCCCTGCCTCCCCCGAGACCCGCACACCGGCCCCGGCCCCGGCCCGGGCTCCGGCCCGTGACCCACCGGCTCCACCGCCGCCCTCACCGCTCCCGCCGCCGTCCGGACGCGGGGGCCCTGAAGCAGGTACGTCAGCCCGAAGCCCGCGCCGACCACGGCCGCGCCGCCGACGGCGTCCAGGACCCAGTGATTGCCGGTCGCGACGATCGCGGAGACCGTCAGGAGCGGGTGCAGCAGGCCCAGCGCCTTCATCCATCGCCGGGGCGCGAGGATCACGACGACGATCCCGCACCACAGGGACCAGCCGAAGTGCAGCGAGGGCATCGCCGCGTACTGGTTGGTCAGCGCGGTGAGCACGCCGTAGTCGGGCTTGGAGAAGTCCTGCACGCCGTGCACGGTGTCGATGACGCCGAGGCCCGGCATCAGGCGCGGCGGGGCGAGCGGGTAGAACCAGAAGCCGACGAGGGCGAGCAGGGTGGCGAAGCCGAGGGCGGACCGGGCCCAGCGGTAGTCGGCGGGACGGCGGACGTAGAGCACGGCGAGGATCGTGAGCGGGACGCCGAAGTGGAACGACTCGTAGTAGAAGGCGAAGAAGTCCCTCAGGAAGGGGACCTGCGCGGTCGTGCGGTTGACCCAGCGTTCGATGTCGAGGTCCAGGAACCTTTCGACGCCGAGGATCTGGCGGCCGTGCTCCTCGGCCGTGGGCCGGCCGATCGCGTTGGACCCGTCGGTCACGGCGAGGCGGACGGAGCCGTAGGCGGAGTAGCCGACGCGGATCAGGAGCAGTTCGAGCAGCAGGTTCGGGCGGGCGAGGACCCGGCCGGAGGGCAGCGCGGGGACCCGCTTCCACCGGGTGGGGACGGGCGCCGCGCGACCGGTCGGCACCGGGTTCGCGTAGTACGGGGAGGTGCGGGACAGGAACGGCACGGCGGTGGCGGCGGCCAGCGCGGCGATCAGTACGAGGTTGTCGCGGAGCGGGTCGAGCACCGGCATGTCCGGCAGCATCATCCGGGCCGGCAGCGTCATGACGAGGACGACCGCGACGGGCCACACCAGGCGGTCCGGGGTCCTGCGGCCGGCCCGGCCGACGAGCGCGAGCAGCACCCACAGCACCTGGTGCTGCCAGGTGGCGGGCGAGACGGCGACGGCGACACAGCCGGTCACCGCGACGGCGAGCAGCAACTGGCCGTCACGGGCGTGGCGCACCGCGCGACGGAGCCCGACGACGGCGACGGCGGCGCCGAGCGCCAGGAAGAGGGCGATCTCCGGCGGTCCGGCGAGGCCGAGCCGCAGCAGCGCGCCGTGCAGGGACTGGTTGGCGACGTCGTCGGCGCCCTTGCCGAGGCCGACGCCCGCCAGGTGGTGCACCCAGTATCTGTTCGAGTCGTGGGGCATCACGGCCCAGGCGAGGGCGGTGAGGGCGGCGAAGGTGGTCAGGGTGGAGGCGGCGGCACGGCGGCGCCCGGTGTACCGGAGCAGGGGCGTGAAGAGCAGCACGGTGGGCTGGAGGGCCGCCGCGAGCCCGACGAGGACCCCGCAGGCGCGCTCCCCGCGGACGGCGAAGCAGCCGAGCAGGACGAGCAGCACCGGGATGATGCCGGTCTGGCCGAGGTAGAGCGCGTTGCGCACGGGGAGCGACAGCATCAGCAGGCTGACGGCCACGGGCGCCGCGAGCAGGGACGTGCGCCGGCTCACGGGGGGCGGCAGGGCGCGGGCGGCGACGAGGCCGAGGGCGACGACGAGGAGCAGGGTGCCGAAGGTCCAGCCCCAGCCGAGGGTCTGTTCCGCCGCACGGGTGAGGGGTTTGAGGACGAGACCGCCGAACGGGGTGCCGGTGAACCGCGTCGAGTCGTACAGCGAGCCCGTCACGTGCAGGACGCCGTTCGGTCCGACCCAGGTCTCCAGGTCCGTCAGCCGCTCCGCCCTGGGCGTGCCGAGGACGGCGGCGACCTGTCGTACGGCGAGGGTCGCGGCGAGGGCCCAGAGCGCGACGCGGAGCGTGCGCAGCCGTGCCCGCGCCGCGTCCGGTGCCCCCACGAAGCGTTCGCCCGGTCGTCCGCCGTGCTCCACGTCCGCCACGCCCCGTCGACCCTCCCGACCCATTGACCGGCCCGCTTCTCACGGGCCACTTATGTCAACCCATATCAGGACTCGGTGCGACACGGCCACCCTCGCCGAACGGCACGGGAACACCTGACCGAGCCGGGGAGCTCCCGCGTTCGTGTCGGGGTCGCGACGGCCGGAAAGGCGTCCGGTTCCCGTCCGGGACCGGGACATGGATCACAAAAGACCCTCGCCGAGGAGGGCGCCGGCCGCCCCGTCGCCCCTGCGTACACGGCCTTTATGTGCGCCGGGTGGCCGGTCGCGCACGCCACGTGACGGGGGTGAACGGTCCTAAGGTCGCTTCTTCGGTCCGCCTCCGGGCGGGCCGGAGGTCCGCTCCCGGGCGGACCCGTCCCCGTCCCCTGCGAAAGGAACGCCCTTGCCGACCGCGACCCCGGCGGCCCCCGCCGTCCACGCACCCGCCCGCCCCGTCTCCCCCGAGGTCACCGTCACCGACCCCGCGCTCGTCAGGCGCGCCGTGAAGGCCGCGGCGCTCGGCAACGCGATGGAGTGGTTCGACTTCGGCGTCTACAGCTACATCGCGGTGACCTTGGGCAAGGTCTTCTTCCCCTCGGGCAACCCGACCGCGCAGCTGCTCTCGACCTTCGGCGCCTTCGCCGCGGCCTTCCTCGTGCGCCCGCTGGGCGGCATGGTCTTCGGCCCGCTCGGCGACCGGATCGGCCGCCAGAAGGTCCTCGCCCTCACCATGATCCTGATGGCGGCCGGCACGTTCGCGATCGGCCTGATCCCGTCCTACGGCACGATCGGCGTCGGCGCTCCCGTCCTGCTGCTCGCGGCCCGCCTGGTGCAGGGTTTCTCCACCGGCGGCGAGTACGCGGGTGCCTCGACCTTCATCGCCGAGTACGCGCCCGACAAGAAGCGCGGCTTCTTCGGCAGCTGGCTGGAGTTCGGCACGCTGGCCGGCTACATCGGCGGCGCCGGCCTGGTGACCCTCATGACCGCGCTGCTGTCCACCGACGACCTGCTGTCCTGGGGCTGGCGCGTCCCGTTCCTGATCGCGGGCCCGATGGGCATCGTCGGCCTGTATCTGCGGATGCGCCTGGAGGAGACCCCGGCGTTCGCCGCCGAGCTGGAGAAGTCCGAGGCCGCCCGCCCCAAGGTGCCGCTGCGCGAGATGATCACCGGCCAGTGGCGCACCCTGCTGCTGTGCATGGGCCTGGTCCTGGTCTTCAACGTCACCGACTACATGCTGCTGTCGTACATGCCGAGCTATCTGACCAGCGAGCTGAAGTACGACGAGACGCACGGCCTGCTCGTGGTCCTCGGCGTGATGGCGCTGATGATGATCGTGCAGCCCTTCGCGGGCGCCCTGACCGACCGGATCGGCCGCCGCCCGGTGATCGCCGCGGGCTGCGCCGGCTTCCTCGCCCTGTCCGTCCCGGCCCTGCTGCTGATCCGCCAGGGCAGCCTGCTCGCCGTCGCGCTCGGCATGGGCGCCCTCGGCCTGCTGCTCGTCTGCTTCACCGCCGCGATGCCCGCCGCGCTCCCGGCGCTGTTCCCGACCCGGGTCCGCTACGGCTCGCTCTCGATCGGCTTCAACGTCTCCGTCTCGCTCTTCGGCGGCACGACCCCGCTGGTCGTCACCGCCCTGATCGGCGCGACCGGGAACATGATGATGCCCGCCTACTACATGATGGGCGCCGCCGTGATCGGCGGTGCGGCCGTCTGGTTCATGAAGGAGTCGGCGGGCCGGCCGCTGCCGGGCTCCGCGCCCGCGGTGGAACCCGCGGACCGCTGACACGCACCGCGCACGATCCCGGGCCGAAATCCGCCGGAACGGACCGAATCCCGCTGGCACACCGTGGTGCCGGCGGCTAGGTTCGGTCCCGGAAGTCTTTAGCGCAGCTAACGAGGCTACGAAAGGCCCGGTGCATGAGCGAGTCGCAGCTCTGGAACGACGTCGACGACCACTTCACCACCCTGCTGGCTCCCGCCGACGAGGTCCTGACCGCCGCGCTGCGCGACAGCGACGCGGCCGGACTGCCGCCCATCAACGTCGCGCCGAACCAGGGCAAGCTGCTCCGGCTGCTCGCCGAGATCCAGGGTGCCCGGCGCATCCTGGAGATCGGCACGCTCGGCGGCTACAGCACGATCTGGCTGGGCCGCGCGCTGCCCGCCGACGGACGGCTGGTCACCCTGGAGTACGACCCCCGGCACGCCGAGGTCGCCCGCGCCAACCTCGCGCGGGCCGGCCTCGACAAGATCGCCGAGGTGCGGGTGGGCCCCGCCCTGGAGTCCCTGCCGAAGCTGGCGGACGAGAATCCCGAGCCCTTCGACTTCGTCTTCATCGACGCGGACAAGGTGAACAACCCGCACTACGTCGAGTGGGCGGTCCGGCTCGCCCGGCCCGGCGCCGTGATCGTCCTGGACAACGTGGTCCGCGGCGGAGCGGTCACCGACGCGGAGAGCACCGACCCGAGCGTGGTCGGCACCCGGGCCGCGCTCGAACTGTTCGCCTCCCACCCCAGGCTGGACGGCACGGCGGTGCAGACGGTGGGCAGCAAGGGGTACGACGGCTTCGCGCTCGCCCGCGTACGGGCCTGACCGCCCGGACCCTCCCCCGCGCCCCCTCCGGCCCCGCACCGCCGAACGGTCCTAGACCTCGTGGTAGAAGCCCACGTTCACGGTGTGGGGGCCGCTGCGGTCCTGGATGACGAGTTCGCCGGAGCCGCCCGCGGGAAGTCTGGCCGTGCCGCCGTACGGAAGCGGCTGGGGCTGGAGGCCGGTGAGGACCAGCCGTACCTCGGAGGACGGCTCCGGGTGCGAACCCCGGAGCCAGGTGACCTGCCAGGACCCCTCGGGGCCGCACAGGAACTCCAGGTGCACCCGGGAGACGAACAGCCAGTCGTCGGGGGGCGAGAGACGGCACACGGCCCGGTCCCTGCCCACCCGCAGCAGCGCTCCGGGGTCGCTCGGCGCGTCGGCCATCTGCATCCCGGCCGTCGCTCCGGCGTCCGCTCCGGACACCGAGGCCATGGTGAGTTCGAGCAACGCGCGCTCCTTCGTGAGGTGCTGGTCCAATTGTCCCGCCGGGGAACGAGGTTGCCCCGTCGCCGCCGCATGATAATTCGAGCTTCACCGTCGCCGTGTGACCTCCGGCACAATGGACGCATGACCGAACGCAAGCCACCCGGTGTCACCTTCGAGTCCTGGGTCGACCGGCAGATCCGCCAGGCGGAGGCCCGCGGCGAGTTCACGGAACTCCCCGGCGCGGGCAAGCCGCTGCCGGAGGTCACCGACACCCCGTACGACGAACTCTGGTGGATCAAGAGGAAGATGGCCCGTGAAGGGCTGTCGGTCCTGCCGCCCACCCTGGCCCTGCGCAAGGAGGCGGAGGACGTGCTCGCGGCGGTCCCCGCGCTCCCCTCGGAACGGGCGGTGCGGCGGAGCGTCGAGGACATCAACGCCAAGATCCGCGAGGTCATGTTCAAACCACCGCCGGGACCTCCGCTCGGGCTCAAGCCGTACGACGTGGAGAAGCTCGTCCAGGAGTGGCGCACGGCCCGCGAGACCCCGGCCCCGGGCGAACGGGGCGGAACCGGGTCCGCGTGAGGGCCGGGGCGGTGCGCGGTGCGTGCGGCCGGGTGAGGCCGGGCGGTGCGCTGGGCCCTAGGCGGCCGGGGCGGGGCGCTCGGCGGGCGTGCGCGTGAGGCCGCGTCCCGGGGCATGGTCCGGGACGCGGCCTCACTTCTCACCGGGGAGCATGCCCGGCCCGGTCAGAGCCGCAGCAGCCGCTCGGTCATCTCGCGGTAGTCCCGCAGGGCGAGCCGGAGCCGCTCGGTGTCGGTGCCCGTGGTCGCGCCCTCGGCCCCGGACTGCCAGGACGTGCGCAGGTCGCGTCGCCGCCGGGTCACCGCCTCGGTGAACCGGCCCGCGAGCTCCTCCAGCACCTGGTCGGCCTCCTCGACGGAGGCCTGCGGCCCGTCGATGAACCCGCCGACCGCGTGCCGCATCCGCAGCGAGAACTTGTCGTGGTCGTCAAGCGGCAGCATCCGCTCGTCCGGCCCGGCGGAATCCCCCGCGTCACGGGACCCGGAACGCGACCCGGAACCCCGCGAGCCGGAAGGACCGGGCACGCCGGACGCACCGGCCGTGCCGACTGCCGTGGCGCCGTCCGCGCGCTCCGCACGTCCCGTGCCTTCCGTGCGCCCCGTACGGCTGTCGGCCGGGGCTCCTCGCCCATCGGAGCCGGTGTCGGTGCCGGTGCCGGTGTCGGTGTCCGTCGCCCCCCGGGCCGCCGTCCGGGTCCCGGCCGGCCGGGACGCCCGGCCGTCGGCGTTCGCGGCCCGGCCACCGTCCCGGCCCAGATCGGCCGGGGCGGGCTCGGCGGATTCGGGGTCCACCCGGCCCTTCAGTGCCTCGCGGCGCGAGACCTCCTCGGTCTCGGCACGGTTCTCGTCCGCCCGGTCGTCCGGGGGGCGTACGGCGGGTACGGGGGTCACCCGGCCCTTCGTCGTGGTGGCCTCGCGGGCCGGGGTCCGCTCGGGTTCCTGGTCCGGCTTCATGGCGCTCACCTTCCTCAACTCTCCTTCGTCTGAAGCCTGTTGAAGGACCAGGACAGAGGAGAGCGGGTGTCGGGGGTGGAAGTCCTGGAGTTCCTGGAGACCTTGGCGCCGCTACCGGCCGCGTCGGCACCGCGTGCGTCCTCGGCGTCCTGGGCGTCCTCGTCGCGCCCGGCCACCGGCTCGGGCCCGGGCTCGGCGCGCCGGGCGCCCTTCGTCAGGGCGAACCGGCCGGTGCGCCCCGTGCTGTCGGCCGGGGGCTCGCCCGCGGCGTCCGTGTCACGGCCCCGGCCGGACCCGGTGTCCTGCCGGGCCGGGGTCATCAGGTCGTCGAACAGGTCACGGGCCGCCAGCATGGCCTCGCGCAACTGCTCGGTGTCGGCACCGCCGTCCCGGCCCCCGCCGGTGCGGACCGACGCGGCCCGGTGCACCCGGCGGTAGCCGTGGACATGCTGCCCGTGGTGGACGGAGAGCGCGGAGACCTGCTCCTCGTAACGGTCGCCGCCGGGGAAGCCGCGCTCTCCGGCCAGTTCGCCGAGGAGCCGGTCCGCCTCGGCCACCGCCTCCTCGGGCGAGTCGACGAAGCGTTCCTGGGCGGCCGTCCAGCGGGCCGCGTACCGTTCGCGGGCCGCGGGTTCGAGCGGCCGCGCGCGCAGTGCGCCGTGCCGCTTCACCCGCTCGTTGAGCTCGCGCTCGGCGGCCTGGGTGTCTCCGTCGTGCCGGGCGACGGTCCGGTCGTACTCGGGCCCGAAGCGCCGCCGCAGGGCGCGCCCGCCCGGCGGCCTTCGGGCGAGGAGGGTCAGGGCGACCGCGACGACGGCGACGGCCGCCACGACGATCAGAGCGATGATCACGCCTGTGGACATGGGTGCCTTCCCGGGTTCTCGACCCAACGGGCCGGTTCCTGGACCGGGTTGCCCGGAACCCGCCCCTCAAACGGCCCCCGGGAGCGGCACCGGCCCCCAACACCCCCCGCCCGTGCCGCTGTTCGTCCGCGCCCCCGATATTCGGTTGTACGGCGACGACGGCACCCGCCGACAATGACCGGCATGACCCGATCGCCCTCCGGCACCCAGGGCTCCTGGACCGTGGCCCCCGAACCCTTCGACTCGCCTGCCGCCCAAGCGCTTTGGCGGGAGTACTACACCGAGGTCAGCGACCGGTGGTACCTGCTGCACGAAGGGCGTACGACGGACCCGCGCGAGCTGGAGCGGGAGGTGGCCGCGACGACGGGCGCCGAGTTCGCGCCGCCGACGGGCGTCCTGCTCGTCGCCCGCCACGACGGTGAGCCCGCCGGCACGGCGGGGGTGCGGATGCTCGGCGCCACGACGGGTGAACTCCGCCGTGTCTTCGTCCGCGCGGACCTGCGGGGCAAGGGAGCGGCCCCGCTCCTGCTCGCGGCGGCCGAGGCGGCGGCCCGCGGCCTCGGCGCCCGGGAGCTGGTCCTCGACACCCGCGCCGACCTCGTCGAGGCGCGGGCCCTGTACGCCCGGCACGGCTACGAGGAGACCGCCCCGCACAACGACGACGTGTACGCCGAGCACTGGTTCCGCAAGGCCCTGGAGGGCTGACAGGGGGCCACGAGGGGTCAGGCAGGTTCCCCCTGCGGCCGGACGGCCGGCGCGCTCCCGTGCGGGCGCTCCGCGTCGGAACCGCACATCTCCTCGTTCAGCTCCGCGACCAGCCTCGTGAGGTCGGTGGGGCGGTCCGGCGCCCACCAGTCGCCCAGGAGTTCGGCGAGGGACTCCTCCCGGGCCCTGGACAGGTTCCCGGCGGCGATCCGGCCCTCGTCGGTCAGGACCAGGTCCAGGCCCTCGCGGCTGACGAGCCGGCGCTCCTCGATCTGGCGGGCGGCGGCGAGGACGACGTCCAGCGGTACGGCGCTGTGCTCGGCCAGCAGGGCGGGCTCCGCCCACCCGTACTTCTTGATCCGCAGCAGCAGCCAGCTCGCCGCCGGCAACAGGTCGTAGCCCGCGCGCGCGGTGATCTTCTCGTAGATCTCCCGGCGCCCTTCCCGGGTGCCGAGCACCGACAGCGCCCGGCACACCTCGTCGTACGACGACCGCTCGACCGGGTTGCTGGCGAGCGTCTCCGTGACGTCGGGGGCCGTGACGGAACCGCGCAGCCTGTCCTCGCGCAGGAACCAGGCCAGCACGAAGCCGAGCAGGGCGACCGGGGCCGCGTACAGGAACACGTCCGTGATCGAGGTCGCGAACGCGTGCAGCACGGGCGGTCTCAGGTCCGCCGGCAACTGGCCGATCCCCTTCGGGTCGGCCTTCAGGGAGTCCGTGGTGATCCCCGGCGGCAGCTGCTGCCCGCCCAGCGCCTTGGTCAGGTTGTCACCGAGGCGCCCCGCGAAGATCGTGCCGAAGATCGCGACACCGAACGAGGCGCCGATGGACCGGAAGAAGGTCGCCCCGGAGGTGGCGACGCCCAGATCCTCGTACGACACGGCGTTCTGCACGATGAGGACCAGTACCTGCATGACCAGGCCGAGCCCCAGGCCGAACACGAAGAAGTACGCGCTCATCTCCCCCGTGCTGCTGTTCTCGTCCAGCTGGTGCAGCAGGAGCAGACCGATGGCGGTGATCCCGGTGCCCGCGACCGGGAACACCTTCCAGCGGCCGGTACGGCTGACGATCTGCCCGGACACCGTGGACGACAGCAGCAGCCCGAACACCATCGGCAGCATGTGCACGCCGGACATCGTGGGCGAGACACCCTGGACGACCTGGAGGAAGGTCGGCAGATAGGTCATCGCGCCGAACATCGCGAAGCCCACGATGAAGCTGATGATCGCGGACAGCGTGAAGGTGTGGACCCGGAAGAGCTTGAGCGGCAGGACGGGCTCGGCCGCGCGCCGCTCCACCGCCACGAAGGCGACGCCGAGGACCACGCCGAGGACCACGAGCCCGATGATCTGCGGCGAGCCCCAGTCCCAGGTGGTGCCGCCCAGCGAGGCCACCAGGACCAGACAGGTGGCGACCGCGGCGATCAGGAACGTACCGGCGTAGTCGATGACGTGCCGTGCCGACTTCCTCGGGATGTGCAGGACCGCGGCGATCACCGCGAGCGCCACGACGCCGACGGGCAGGTTGATGTAGAAGACCCAGCGCCAGCTCAGATGCTCCGTGAACAGGCCGCCGAGCAGCGGTCCCAGCACACTCGTCGCGCCGAACACCGCACCGAACAGCCCCTGGTACTTGCCCCGTTCACGCGGCGGGACGAGGTCGCCGACGATCGCCATCGACAGCACCATCAGTCCGCCGCCGCCGAGGCCCTGGAGCGCCCGGAAGGCGATCAGCTCGCCCATGTTCTGCGACATCCCGCACAGCGCCGAGCCGATCAGGAAGATCACGATCGCCGTCTGGAAGAGCTTCTTGCGGCCGTACTGGTCACCGAGCTTGCCCCACAGCGGGGTCGCCGCCGTCGACGCGAGCAGATACGCCGTGACGACCCAGGACAGGTGCTCCAGGCCGCCGAGGTCGCTCACGATGGTCGGCAGCGCGGTGGAGACGATCGTCTGGTCCAGTGCGGCCAGCAGCATGCCGAGCAGCAGGGCGCCGATGGACACGAAGACGCTGCCGTGGACCGTGTCGTGGGCGTCGGTCGCCGCCGCGCTGCGACGGCGCACCGCCGACTCGCTCGCCGCGACCGATTCGTGCGGTCCTTGCGATGCGTACGGTCCTCGCGGTCCTTGCGGTCCGCCGATGCCGTCGCCGGCCGGCGCCTCCGCCCCTTCCGGCCCCGGGCCGGGCGGCGTGTCGGAACCGTGCGCGTCGCCGGTCATGCGGCCTCCCTGAGCACCGAGGGTCCGGGTCACCCTCCATCCTGAGCGGTGTGTCCCGTTATGGCCTGTCGAAGCTTCCGGAATTCGCGATTCCGGGGGGCTGCTTGAAGGTTGTATGAAGGTCGTCCGCATAATCACTGGAGCTTTCAGGGGGGAGGGACCCACTCGTGACTGAACCGACCGGGCATGTCTGCCCCGAGTGCGCCGCACACCGGGCGCCGGACGGCACCCCGTCCTGCGCCTGCACCGGCAGGGCGTCCGACGCCCTGCGCGACGAGCGCACGGCACAGGCCGCGGCGGCGGAGGACTTCAACCCGCTGCGCATACGGCCCTACGTGGAACTGGGCACGGAACACCCCGGGCACCCCGGGTACCCCGGACACCCCGGAGGCGGCTACGGCCCGGCCGGGAGCACCGGCGGGCCCGACGCGACGGGAGCGGCCCCGGGACCCTGGCACACCGCCCCCACGGCCGGAGCGCCCTGGTCCGCGCCCGAGGCGGGCGGCTGGACGCCGGAGGGCGCCCACGGCCAGGGAGCGCATCCGGCTGCCGGTGCGCCGACGGCCGACGCCGTGGCGGGGGGCGCCGCGGACACCGCTCCGCAGGGCGGCGGAACGCCGATGCCACCCGCGTACGGACAGGACGCGGCCGCGTCCACGATGCAGCTGGCCGCGATCCCGGCGGACGCGACCATGCGGCTCGCCCCGGTGCCGGCGGACCCGGCCCCCCGGTCGGCGCCGCTGCCGCCGGAGGTACCCGCTTCGGCCACGCCGATGGCCGCCGACGCGACCATGCAGCTGAAGGCGCTCCCCTCGGACGCGCGCGCCACCGACGTCCGCCTCTTCCACGAGACCGCGCGCTCCGCGGAAGCCTGGCAGGAGGACGCGGCCGCCGGCCGGCCCCGGCGTCGCCGCCGCACCGCGGTCCTCGCCGCCACCGGAGTCGTCGTGACGCTGGCGGCCGCCGCGGGGGTCGCGGGCGGCCTGCTCTCCTACGACCCTCCCTCGCGGGACGAGGGCCTGCCGAAGGACGTCAGGGCGAGCGCGCCGGACGTGCTCTCCGACATGGCCTCCGCGGTCCCCTCGGCGAGCGCCTCCGCGACGGCGTCGGCCTCGGCGTCCACGTCCGCCTCGCCGAGTACGAGCGCGTCGCCCTCGGCGTCCGCGTCGGACACGTCGGCGAGCCCGTCCGCTTCGGCCTCGGCTTCGGCGACGTCCGCCCGGCCGAGCGCCACGGCGACCGCCACGGGGCCGGCAGGCTCCACGGGCGGCGGTCCCGCCGTGGCGACCGGACCCACCCTGCGGCGCGGCGACAGCGGGGCGGAGGTGACCGAACTCCAGCTGCGGCTGAGCCAGCTGCGGATGTACATGCACAGGGCCGACGGGCAGTTCGACCGTCACCTGGAGGACGCGGTGCGCTGGTACCAGTGGGCGCGGGGCATCACGAGCGACGAATCCGGCGTCTACGGCCCGGCGACCCGGGCAAGCCTGGAAGCGGAGACGACCCAGCCGTAGCTCGCCTCTGGCGGTTCACGCCGGTGGGGGCGGGCTCGGTGCCGGCGGGTGGGTGGGTCGGGGCCGTGCCGGTGCATCAGGCCGTCGCCGTTGGGTGAGGTGTGAACGTCGGTGGCGACGGCCATCGATGTAC
>NZ_JBHXDQ010000059.1:0-59326 GCF_042725875.1 Streptomyces sp. NPDC127038
GGCCCACCGCGGCCCCCGCGGGCGGCGGACGCCCGCAGGCGCAGTCCGCACCGGCTCCCGCCGGCCCGCAGGCTCCCCCGGCCGCCGCGGCGGCTCCCGGGGTGCCCCAGGCGGCGGCTCCGGCCCCGGGCGGCCTCGACCCCCGCGTGCTGTGGCCGAACATCCTGGAGGCGGTGAAGAACCGCCGCCGGTTCACCTGGATCCTGCTGAGCCAGAACGCACAGGTCACGGCCTTCGACGGCACGACCCTCCAGATCGGCTTCGTCAACGCCGGAGCGCGGGACAACTTCGCCGGCAGCGGCAGCGAGGACGTGCTGCGGCAGGCGCTCGCGGAGCAGTTCAACGTGCACTGGAAGGTCGAGGCGATCGTGGACGCCTCTGGCGGCTCGGCACCGCCCGCCCCGACCGGCGGCTTCGGCGGAGGAGGCGGTTACGGCGGCGGTGGCTACGGAGGCGGTGGCGCCGGTGGATACGGCGGAGCCCCGGCCGGCCAGCGCCCCGCGCCCCAGCAGCCGTCCGCCCCCGCTCCCGGCCCCTCGGCCCCGCAGTCCGGTCCCTCGGCTGGCCGTCCCCAGGCCACGGGCATGTCCGCGCCCGCGCAGACCGCCCCGGCGTACGAGCCGCCCCCGGTCGCCCCGGAGGACGACACCCCCGAGGACGACGACCCCGACCTGGACGAGTCCGCCCTCTCCGGCCACGAACTGATCGTCCGCGAACTCGGGGCGACGGTGGTCGAGGAATTCACGAACGAGTAACCCCGGGGGCTCACCGGCCCCGTTCCGCCGAGCCCTGAGCCCGACTTCGGCCACCGGGCCACGGCCCTTGGTGTCCCGCCACCGGCTCGGGCTCCCGGCGCGAGCCACCGGCCTTACCGACCCCTGGCTCCCGGGTCACCCGGCTCCGGCCCCAGCTCGCCGGGCTCAGGCCCAGGACTCCCGGCCCCTGGCTTCCCCGGCCCACCGCCCCCGGGCCAGGGCCCCGGGTCACCCGGCTCCGGCCCCAGCTCACCGGGTTCAGGCCCAGGACTCCCGGCCCCTGGCTTCCCCGGCCCACCGCCCCCGGGCCAGGGCCCCGGGTCACCCGGCTCCGGCCCCAGCTCACCGGGCTCAGGCCCAGGACTCCCGGCCCTTGGCTTCCCCGCCCACCGTCCCCGGCCCAGGGCCACCGGTCCAACGGCCCCTGAGATCCGGCCCCGGCCCGGCCTCGGTCCGAGCTTCCGGCTCACCGGCCCACAACGCCGAGATCCCGCTCCTGGGCCGGGCCGCTTGGCCCACCCACACCCCTGAAACGACCCCCTCACCGGCCCCCGGCCCCCGCCGACCCGCAAAGGCGCTGTCGCCGCCTCCGGAACCTCCCAGCGGACCCTTCCCGCGGTCCGTGGGGGCGGCCCCCGAACCCCGCCCCGCGCCCCCTCCTGGAGGATCGCACCAGTCCCGTACCCCCCTTCCCTCGGAAGCCCCTACAAGGGGCACCCGGGTGCGGCGGCTAGGCTGACCCCCGTGAAGGTCCTTGTCATCGGTGGTGGCGCCCGCGAACACGCCCTGTGCCGCTCCCTGTCCCTCGACCCCGACGTCACCGCCCTGCACTGCGCCCCCGGCAACGCCGGGATCGCGGACGTGGCGGAGCTGCACGCGGTCGACGCCCTCGACGGCTCCGCCGTGGCCGCGCTGGCCACGGAGCTCGGCGCCGAGCTGGTGATCGTCGGCCCGGAGGCCCCGCTGGTCGCCGGTGTCGCCGACGCCGTGCGCGCGGCCGGCATCCCCTGCTTCGGCCCCTCGCAGGAGGCCGCGCGGCTGGAGGGCTCCAAGGCGTTCGCGAAGGACGTGATGGCGGGTGCCGGCGTCCCCACGGCACGCTCGTACGTCTGCGTGACGCCTGAGGAGGTCGAGGAGGCCCTCGACGCGTTCGGGGCGCCCTACGTCGTCAAGGACGACGGACTGGCGGCCGGCAAGGGCGTCGTCGTGACCGACGACCTGGAGACGGCACGGGCGCACGCGAACGCCTGCGACCGCGTCGTCATCGAGGAGTTCCTCGACGGCCCCGAGGTCTCCCTCTTCGCGATCACCGACGGCACGACCGTCGTCCCGCTCCAGCCCGCCCAGGACTTCAAGCGCGCGCTGGACGGCGACGAGGGCCCGAACACCGGCGGCATGGGCGCGTACTCGCCGCTGCCGTGGGCGGACCCGAAGCTCGTCGAGGAGGTCATGGAGACCGTCCTCCAGCCCACCGTCGACGAGCTGCGCCGCCGCGGCACCCCGTTCTCCGGGCTCTTGTACGCCGGTCTGGCGATCACCAGCCGCGGTGTGCGGGTCATCGAGTTCAACGCCCGCTTCGGCGACCCCGAGACCCAGGTCGTCCTCGCCCGCCTGAAGACCCCGCTCGCCGGTGTCCTGCTGGCGTCCGCGAACGGCACCCTCGCCGATCTGGAGCCCCTGCGCTGGAGCGACGAGGCGGCGGTCACCGTCGTCGTGGCCTCGCACAACTACCCGGACACCCCGCGCACCGGCGACCCGATCACCGGGCTCGACGAGGTGGCCGCCAAGGACGCCCCGCACGCGTACGTCCTGCACGCCGGCACCCGGCACGAGGGCGGCGCGGTGGTGAGCGCGGGCGGCCGTGTGCTGTCCGTCACAGCGATCGGATCCGGCCTCACCGAGGCCCGCGAGCGCGCCTACGCGGCCGTCGCCCGCATCGGTCTGGACGGTTCCCAGCACCGCACCGACATCGCGGCGAAGGCGGCCGCCGAGGCGTAGCCCCGTCGGCGGAGGCCAGGCCTCCAGCCCCCTATAGCAGCACCGAGCCCCGGACTCCGTACGGAATCCGGGGCTTCGTGCGTCCCGTCCGGGCCCCTTCAGCTGCGGGTTTCTGTACGGAATCGGAAGCGTGCTCGGGGCCCGCCGTCACCCACCTTTCCCCAGAGCCATTCCATCGGGTGACCGGGTGCCCTATCCGGCTGACGACGGCCGGGGCCCCAACTAGGGTGCGGCGAAAGCATTCCGGCACTTGGCCCACCGGCATTGCGATGTCGGCGGCGGGTGCCACAGTGGGGGAGTGACCAACGCCAGGGCATCCGTCGGCACCGGCAGCGACAGGGCCGGGGCCCGGCGGACAAGAGGGGGTGACGTCCGGTCGTGACCGGTATGGGTGTGGAGGTGGGCGCGCAGGCAGCGCGCTCCCGGGCTCTCGCTGTGCTGCGTGTGCGCAGCAGGGCGCTGGCCGTCGCCCTGCTGCCCGCGGCCGTGGCCGTCGTGCTGCTCGTCGGGGCCGCCACCGGCCGTGTCAGCGGCAGGCCCTGGGGGATCGCGGGGTGGATCGTGACGGTCCTCGCCGTCCTCGTCCTGCTCGTGGCGTCGGGTGTCGCGCTCGTCGTGGCCCGCGCCCGGCCCGCGATGAGCCCCACCGTCCCGATCCCCGAGGCATCGGCCCCCGACCTCTACCGCATGGTCCGGGACCTGGCCGACCGGCTCGACGTCCCGGCCCCCTCCGCGATAGCGCTCACCCCGGACTGCGACAGCTGGCTGGAGGACCGCACCCACCGGGCGCACGGCCGGTTCTCCCCGGGCGGAGGCGGCGAGCCCGACGGCGGGCGCCGCGATCCGGCCGGAAGCGGCTCCGTGACCGCGCCGGCCGACCGCGCGGCCAGGGTCGCCACCGCCCCCGTCCTCGTCATCGGCTCCCCGTTCCTGTGGTGGATGCGGGTCGGCGAGCTGCGGGCGGTCCTCGCCCCCGTCGTCGCCGGTACGGGCCCGTCCGCGCACCCGGACATAGCCGCGGCCCGCCGCTTCGTCCGGGGCCTGGACGCGGCCGTCGCGGTGGCCTCGGCACCCGGCCGCGGCCCGCTGCCCCGCACGGTCCTGGCCGGAGTCGGCCGGATCACCCGCATCCTGCTGCGCGCCTGCCGGGACCACGCGGCCGAGATGGAGCGCGCCGTGGCGTCCGCCGCGGCCGAGCGCGCCCAGGCCGTGGACTACGGCGTACGGATCGTCGCCCAGGAACAGGTCGGCCTGGCGTACGCGGGCTGGGACCGGCTGCTGACCCGGGTCGCGCTGCCCGCCTGGCGGATGGGCCGCTGGCCCTCCCGGCTGGACGTGGGCGTCGTCGCCGCCCTGACCGAGCTGTCCCGCCGCGACCGCCTCGCCGAGGGCTTCACCTCCCGGCTCGGCGAACGCCCCGCCTGCGACCTGCTCGAAGAGCCCGGCACCGTGGACGAGGCCGCCTCGCTGCTCGCCGCCCGGCTCTTCCACGGCGGCCCGGCCGAGGCCGGCCCCGACTGGGCGCCCGTCGACTGGCAGGACTATCCGGACGAGGTCGTCGACCGGAAGTGGCGCACCGACGCCGCCCGGCTGCACCGGGTCCTGGACGCCCTCGGCGTACGCCATCCCGCCGACCCCGCGCTGCCCGAGGCCGACGGGCCGACCCTGGCCCGCGTGCTGGAGCACCTGTCCGCGCCGCAGGGAGCCGTGCCCGCCCCGGATCCCGCCCCCGCGGCGCCCCTCGCCGAGCACCGGACCGAGGCGTACGGGGAGATGGGGATCTCCGAGAGCGACGACCCCGACCTCGCCGTGGGGAACGAGCGGTCGGCGGCCCTCGCGGCCCGGCTCACCGCGGAACTCGCCCGCGAGGAGGCGTCCGCCCCGGCACGTCCCCGGCCCGCCGGGAGCACGGGGCAGCAGGGCCCCGACCACGACTTCTGGGACGACCGGATGCTTCCGCTGTTCCCCCTCCAGCCGCCCAGGACGGGCCGTGAGCTGCTGGCCGACCATGTCACGGCGATGGTCTGCTGCGCCGCGATGGACACCGCCGGGGCGGTCCCCGGACTCGACTGGCTGGACGGCCCGTCCCTGCTCGTCGCCGGTGAGCGGGCCGCCGACATCGGTCCGCGCGTCCTGACCCTCATAGAGACGGGAGACCCCGTGCCGCTGCGGGAATGGCTCCGCCATCTCGGAGTCCGTCCGGAGAAACCGGTCCGCCTGGTCTGACGGAGGCCCCCCGAGGCACCCGCCCGGCCGTCCCTTTCCGGCCCTTCGTCCACCCCACGGTTCGCAGGGGCCCCGGCCCAGCCGGAGCCATCCGTTCCACTCACGCCAATTCGCGACGAACGGTGACGGACTGCGTGCGTAATGTGATGTGCTGGGACCGATCGAGCACAGCGCAAGGGCTTGCCAGTACGACGGGGGCACGAGGGAGGGGTGCGGGCATGGGATCGGAGCAGATCCGCCGCTGGGAGTCGGGAGCACTCGCGCACGCCGTCACGGATCCCTTCGGCCTGGGACCCGTTCCCTGGCTCCGCGGCAGCGAGACCTATTTCGACGACACCGGCCACGTCGTCCCCTGGTACGTGGACACCGAGACACCGCAGCCGGCGGCCGGCGCCTCCCGGATCCCGGCCCCGCGCTCGACCTCCCGCACCCGTCCTCGCACGGGCCCCGGAGGCCCCCGCTCCGCCGACGACGTCCACCGTCAGATCAAGGGCTTCACCAGCACGGGAGCCGCCGCTCCCGGCGAGTCGATCGACTTCCACGTCACGGTCGACCCGCCGCAGGAGTTCAGCGTCGACATCTACCGCATCGGCCACTACGGCGGGGACGGCGCCAGCAAGATCACCACGAGCCCCCGGCTCTCCGGGATCGTCCAGCCGCCGCCGCTCACCGCCGACCGCACGGTCTCCTGCCACCACTGGTGGCTGTCCTGGCGCCTCCAGATCCCGTCCTACTGGAGCGTCGGCGCGTACGTCGCGGTCCTCACCACCGTCGACGGCTACCGCTCGCACGTCCCCTTCACCGTCCGCAACCACCAGACGGCCGACCTGCTCCTGCTGCTCCCGGACATCACCTGGCAGGCGTACAACCTGTACCCGGAGGACGGCCACACCGGCGCCAGCCTCTATCACGCGTGGGACGAGAACGGCCGGCTCCTCGGCGAGGCCGACGCCGCGACGACCGTCTCCTTCGACCGCCCGTACGCGGGCGCGGGCCTGCCCCTGCACGTCGGCCACGCCTACGACTTCATCCGCTGGGCCGAGCGCTACGGCTACGACCTCGCCTACGCCGACGCCCGCGATCTGCACGCCGGCCGCGTCGACCCCACCCGCTACCGCGGCCTGGTGTTCCCGGGCCACGACGAGTACTGGTCGCCGCAGATGCGCCGCACCACGGAACTCGCCCGCGAGCACGGCACCTCGCTCGTCTTCCTCTCCGCCAACACCATGTACTGGCAGGTGGAGCTCGGCCCGTCCCCGTCGGGCGTCCCGGACCGGCTGCTGACCTGCCGCAAACGCCGGGGCCCCGGAAAGCCCGTTCTGTGGCGGGAGATCGACCGCCCGGAGCAGCAGCTCATCGGCATCCAGTACGCCGGTCGCGTCCCCGAGCCGCACCCGCTGATCGTCCGCAACGCCGACCACTGGCTGTGGGAGGCCACCGGGGCGCACGACGGCGACGAGGTGGAGGGCATGGTCGCCGGTGAGGCGGACCGTTACTTCCCGCGCACCCCCCTGCCCGAGCACCAGGACCGGATCCTGCTGGCGCACTCCCCGTACCCGGACAGCGAGGGCGTCCCGCGCCATCAGGAGACCTCGCTCTACCGTGCTCCCTCGGGCGCCCTGGTCTTCGCGTCCGGGACGTTCGCGTGGTCCCCGGCGCTCGACCGCCCCGGCCACGTGGACCCCCGTATCCAGCGGGCGACCGCCAATCTCCTCGACCGCATCTGCAAACACGACTGAGGAAGGCACCGCCGGCCACCCGGCGCCGCTCGCCGGCGGCCCCGCACCGCCCCGCCGGCCACCCGGTGCCGCACCCATCTGCGGCCCCGTGCCGCACCCCGGAGACGGGCGTCCGCGCCCGCTCGGGACGCCCCCTGTCCACGGCCGCCCGTCCCGTACGGGAGAATCGAGCCACTTGTACAGAACCACGGGGAGGAACCGTGTCCGGATTCGTCGAAAAGCCCGAGCCCCTCCAGGTGCCGGGTCTGGTACATCTGCACACCGGCAAGGTGCGCGATCTGTACCAGAACGAGGCGGGCGACCTCGTGATGGTCGCCAGCGACCGCATCTCCGCCTACGACTGGGTTCTCCCCACCGAGATCCCCGACAAGGGCCGTACGCTCACCCAGCTCTCCCTGTGGTGGTTCGACCAGCTCTCCGAACTGGCGCCCAACCACGTGCTGAGCACCGAACTCCCGCCGGGTGCCCCGGCCGACTGGGCCGGCCGCACCCTGATCTGCAAGTCCCTGCGGATGGTCCCGGTCGAATGCGTCGCCCGCGGCTATCTGACGGGCTCGGGCCTCGTCGAGTACAACGAGTCCCGCACGGTCTGCGGACTCGCGCTCCCCGAGGGCCTCGTCGACGGCTCGGAGCTCCCCGCGCCGATCTTCACCCCGGCCACCAAGGCCGCGGTCGGCGAGCACGACGAGAACGTCTCGTACGAGGAGGTCGTCCGCCAGGTCGGCGCCGACACCGCGGCCGAGCTGCGCCGGGCGACGCTGGCCGTCTACGGCCGCGCCCGGGACATCGCCCGCGACCGGGGCATCATCCTCGCGGACACCAAGTTCGAGTTCGGCTACGACGGCGACACGCTGGTCCTCGCCGACGAGGTGCTGACCCCGGACTCCTCGCGCTTCTGGCCCGCCGACGGCTGGGAGCCGGGCCACGCGCAGCCGTCCTTCGACAAGCAGTACGTCCGCGACTGGCTGACCTCCGCCGAGTCGGGCTGGGACCGCCGGAGCGAGACGCCGCCGCCCGCGCTGCCCGAGCGGATCGTGGAGGCCACCCGCGCCAAGTACATCGAGGCGTACGAGCGGCTGACGGGCGTCAGCTGGACCTGACCCCCGCACACGGGCCCGGCCGCCGGCCGGGCCCGTCGGCCGTCCCCGCGCGCGGGGCGTCGGCGCACACGAAGAAGCCCCCGACCGGAGTCGGGGGCTTCTTCGTTCTGAGCGGACGACCAGGTTCGAACTGGCGACCTCAACCTTGGCAAGGTTGCGCTCTACCAACTGAGCTACGTCCGCATGCGCCGTGGCGCGAGAGCAACTATACCCAACCTCGCTCCCGTGCGAGACGCACTGCCGTGTGACGGTTCTCCGCGCCCAGTTTGGACACGGCCGAGGACAGATAGTTCCGCACCGTTCCCTGCGAGAGAGCGGCCCGCTCCGCGATCTCCGCCACGGGCGCGCCGTCGGCGGCGAATTCGAGCACCTCGGTCTCGCGCGCGGTCAGCGGCGAGTCCCCGGCGGAGATCGCGTCGGCGGCCAACTCCGGGTCCACGTAACGGTTTCCCGCGTGCACGGTACGGATGATCTCCGCGAGCCGGCGTGCGCTGACCGTCTTCGGGACGAAGCCGCGCACGCCCGCCGTGAGCGCCCGCTTCAGATGGCCGGGCCGCCCGTGTCCGGTGACGATCAGCACCTGGCAGCCCGGCAGTTCGGCCCGCAGGGATGTGGCCACGCTCACACCGTCGGCCCCCGGCATCTGGAGATCGAGCACGGCGACGTCGGGCATGTGCGCCCGTGCCATCGCCAGCGCCTCCGGTCCGGTCGCCGCCTCGGCCACCACGACCAGGTCGTCCTCAAGGCCGAGCAGCGCGGCCAGCGCTCCCCGGATCAGATGCTCGTCGTCGGCGAGCAGCAGCCGCACGGGGCCGCTCCCCACGGACGCGCCCTCCCCCGCATCTGTCATGGCGTGACCTCCGTCACCTCGTGCGAAACCGGGTCCGGTGGCGAGGAAGGGGCTGCCGGGGCCGGCAGGTCCACCGGGGCTGCCGGGTTCGCCCGGCCCCTCAGGGTCACAGGAGCCGCCGGCGCTGCCGGAGCCACCGGAGCTGCTGGCGCCACCGGAGCTGCCGGGGCCGACGGGTCCGCCGGGGCCGACGGGTCCGGTGTGGCTGTCGGAGCCGTTCGTCCGGGTGATGTCGCGGGCGTCCCGCGGGCGCCCGCGGTCGCGTCCCCGGGGCGCTGATCGCCGGCCGCCGTGCCCGGAGTGCGCCGCAACGGCACGTCCGCCGTCAGCCGGAACACCCCGTCGCCCGCGACGGCCCGCAGCGCCCCGTCCACCTCCTCCAGCCGCTCCCGCAGCCCCACGAGCCCGCTGCCCCTGCCCGTTCCGGGGTCCGGCACGGTCTCCCGCGGCACCCCGTCGTTCTCGACGGTGAGCGTCACCAGGTCCCGCGTCGCCCGCAGGGACAGCGCGCACCGGGTGGCGTTCCCGTGCCGCAGCACGTTGGTGGTCGCCTCCCGCACGACCCAGCCGAGCGCCGACTGGACCTGAGGCGGCAGCCCGTCGGCTCCGCCGGTGATGGCGCAGTCGATGCCGGCGGCCGTCAACACCCCCTGCGCACCGGCCAGTTCGTTGGCGAGATCGGCGTCGCGGTAACCCCGTACCACCTCCCGCACCTCCCGCTGCGACTCCCGCGCGATCCGCTGCACCTCGGTCATCTGGTCCACGGCCTCGGGCCGCCCGCGCCGGGCCAGCTGCACCGCGAGTTCGCTCTTGAGGGCGATCACCGCGAGGTTGCGGCCCATCACGTCGTGCAGGTCGCGGCCGAAGCGCAGGCGTTCCTCGGCGACGGCGAGCCGGGCGCGGGTCTCGCGGGCCTCGTCGAGTGCGTAGACGGCGTCGAGCAGCCAGACGGAGAAGGCCGCGGTGAAGGTGAGGAAGCCGGCGGTCAGCAGGACCAGGACGGCGGTGACGAGCGCGGCGGGGGCGGCGAAGCCGAGGGGGAGGGCGAGCACGCCGGTGCCCGCGGAGGCGCCGAGCACGACGTACGTCATCCGGCGGCCGTCGCGGGTCCCGAGCGCGACCGTGCCCGTGCCGAACGCGGTGGCGCCGACGAGCAGCGAGGAGGCGACCAGGAACGCGCCGTCGTCCGCCGGGTGCCAGGGGGCGCCGGACAGGAGGGTTCCGGCGACGACCACCGCGCAGGTGGTGACGGCCAGCGCGAGCAGGGTCCGCCGGGGCCGTTCCCGGGTGCCGCGCGTCCAGTCCAGCGCCCGGGAGGCGGTCACCGCGCAGAACACCGCGTGTCCGCACACCAGCAGGAGCACCGCCCAGGCCCGGGCGGTCGGCAGGTTCCCGAACACCGGCAGCCCGATCGAGGCGGCTTCGAGGAAGGAGAAGACGTGGAACGACCAGCGGGTGTACGTCTCGACCTTCGCCGGTGTGCTCTTGCCCCGCCACCAGCCGGACGGCCTGCCCATGCCCACCCCCGCGTCCGTGGTCATCGCCGCGGCTCCCAGCGGAACCACCGTCGTACAGCAAACACCGCGATCACGGTCCAGGCCACCGCCGTGACGAGGGCGCCGGCGGTGTCGTGGGCGGACAGGTGCCCGGTCCAGCCGCCGCGGACCAGGGTGATCACCGGGGTGAGGGGCAGCAGTTCGCAGAACGGGGCCATGCCGTCGGGCAGCAGTTCCAGGGGGATCAGGGCCCCGGAGCCGACCAGGGACACCAGGGTCAGGGGCGTGGCCGCGACCTGGGCGCCCTCCACGCTCCTGCTGAGACTCGAGGTGACGGCGGCGAGCGCCGGCCAGGTCACGAACGCGGACAGCAGCCCCAGCAGGACGAGTTCGGGCCGTGCGGGCATGCCGACGCCGAGGGTCGCGTGGTAGGCGACCGTCAGGATCAGGCACTGGGCGAGGCCGATCGCCACCGAGGGCAGCGCGGCGCCCGCGAGGATCTCCAGGTCCCGCAGCTCCCCGGTGCGCAGCCGTTTGAGGACGAGTTCCTCGCGGCGGGCCGTGTACACGCTGGTCAGGGAGCCGTACACGGCGAAGAGGAGGGCGAAGCCGAACGAGGAGGGGAGCAGGACCGAGCCGACGGTGAGGCCGGTGCCCTTCAGGTTCATCGAGGTGACGGCGGAGCGGAGCGTGAGCGGCATGACCAGCGGGACGAACAACGCCGCGGCGAGTGTGGCCCTGGTGCGGCCGAGGAGGGTGAGTTCGGCGCGTGCCAGTGCTCTCGTCCGGCCGGCGGCCGTGGTCCTCGCCGTGCCGGCGCCGGTGGTGACCGCTGTTCCGCTCATGCCGTCTCTCCCTTCGTGCGTACCGTCCGCGCTTCAGCGGCCTCCCCGGGCCCGCGCGTGCCGTACGGGGTCTCCCCGGGCCCGCGCGTGCCGTGCGTGGCCGCCTTTCCCGGTCCGTGTGTGCCGTCCGTCGGCAAGGCCTCCTGCGGCCCGTGCGTGCCGAACGCGGCTGCCTCTCCCGGTCCGTGTGTGCCGTGTGCCGCCGGGTCCCCCGGTGGGCCGGCGTCCGTGCCGCCCGCGGCCTCCCGGGAGATCCGCAGGAACGCCTCCTCCAGGGAGGCCGCGCGCACGTCGAGCCCCCGCAGCTCGACGCGGGCCCGCTCGGCCCAGACCAGCAGGGCGGTGGCCGTGCGCTGGAGTTCGCCGGTGCGCAGCCGGATCCTGCGGCCCGCCGTCTCGTGGCCGCTCACGCCGAGTTCGGGCAGCGGAGGCAGGTCGCCGGGGAAGTACCCGTCGGGCAGCTCGAAGGAGACGTGGGACGGCTGGGAGGCGGTCACCTCGGCGGGGGTGCCGACGGCCGCGACCCGTCCTTCGTGCAGGATCGCCAGCCGGTCGGCGAGCGCCTCGGCCTCTTCCAGGTAGTGGGTGGTCAGCAGGACCGTGGTCCCGCCGTCGCGGAGTTCGCGGACCAACTCCCAGGTGCTTCGGCGGCCTTCCACGTCGAGGCCGGTCGTCGGCTCGTCGAGGAAGAGGACCTCGGGGTCGCCGAGGAGCGCGAGCGCCAGGTCCAGGCGCCGCTTCTCGCCGCCGGACAACTGCTTCACGCGGACGCCGGAGCGGTGCGCGAGGCCGGCCCGGTCCAGGACCTGTCCGACGGGCCGGGCCCCGTTGGTGCAGCCCGCCCACATCCGCGCGGTCTCGGCGACCGTCAGCTCGGACGGGAAGCCGCCCTCCTGGAGCATCACGCCGATCCGGGGCCGTACCGCGGCCCGGTCCCGGTACGGATCGTGCCCGAGGACCCGGACGCGCCCGCCGGCCGCCGGAGCCAGCCCCTCGATCAGTTCGACGGTGGAGGTCTTGCCCGCGCCGTTGGTGCCGAGGAGGGCGAAGATCTCGCCGCGGCCCACGGAGAAGGTGACTCCCCGGACCGCCTCGAAATCCCTTCCGCCGCCCCCGTACACACGCCGCAGATCAGTGACCTCGATCACGTGGTCGCGTTCGTCGGTGTTCATGGAATCAGCGTCGGCGCGGACGGGGCCCGGCAGCAGTGCGCGGTGTCATCACTCGGCATGACAAATGTCAGAAGGCCCCGGTGTCCCCCTGGGGAGAACACCGGTGGATACGGGGATACGAGAAAGGCCCCGGTCGGTGACCGGGGCCTTTACTTCGTTGAGCGGACGACCAGGTTCGAACTGGCGACCTCAACCTTGGCAAGGTTGCGCTCTACCAACTGAGCTACGTCCGCATTGCCTCCGAACGGCTTCCACCGTCCGGCGCGAGCACCACCCTACCTGATCGGCAAGCGACCGGTGGACGATGCAGAGCGGGTGACAGGAATTGCACACTGCGCCTTCCCTCTGGAAGAGGGATGTTCTGCTACTGAACTACACCCGCACGACCTTCGGGTTCCGGCCTTTTCGGCCTGGCCCCTCGGCGTGTTCCAGACTCTAGCCGATCGGGCGGGGGTCAGCGCAAGTCGGTTCTTCCGGGGGCCGCGGAAGGCCACGCGGCACGCGGCTCGCGGACGCGGTCCGGGTGCCCGGCCGGTGCGCGGCCCGGTGTGTGGGCCCGGTCCGCGGGCTAGCCGCCTGGGCCCGGTGCCGGGGTCAGTGCGCCTCGGCGAACGCCTCGTAGACCTTCTTGGGGATCCGGCCGCGCGGCGGCACGTCCATCTTGTTGGAACGGGCCCAGGCACGCACCGCGGCGGGATCCGGCGTCAGCGCCGTGTGCGTGTACGCCTTCCCGGACTTCGACCGCTTGCGGCCGGCCTCGACGTACGGCTCGAGCGCCTTACGCAGTTCCTCGGCATTGGTGGGATTGAGGTCGATCTCGTACGACTTGCCGTCGAGTCCGAAGGCGATCGTCTCCGCCGCTTCCGAGCCGTCGATGTCGTCAAAGAGAGTGACCACGACACGCTGCGCCACGAATATCGGTCCCTTCGTGCGACACCCCTGCGATCAACGGCCATGACGTGCGCTGACGTCAGGGAGTTGTCGGGGAGATGTCGACTGTCCGGCTGTTATTGAGCAAAGTATCGGCTATTGCCAATTCATTTGTACAGGGCCCGGCATTGCATGGTGAAGCCCGACTAAAACCCTCCGCGTGTCCGGTGGCAATGAGGTCCTGCCGTTCTTCTGCGGTTTTTCCCAGGATTTTCCGTGGATGGCCCCGCGCCGATGCGCGATCGTGATCGCGGTCACGTAGGATTCTACGAATCTACGCGAGTAGAAATTTTGTACGGGTAGTCTGAAGGGACCTGCTCAGCACCACACACCGGGAGTGCCAGTGGCACGCGTCGTAGTCGACGTCATGCTCAAGCCGGAGATCCTCGACCCCCAGGGCCAGGCGGTGCAGCGTGCACTGCCGCGCCTCGGTTTCGAAGGTGTCTCCGACGTCCGTCAGGGAAAGCGATTCGAACTGGAAGTGGACGGACCGGTGGACGACGCCGCGCTCGCCCGCATCCACGAACTGGCGGAATCCTTCCTCGCCAACACCGTGATCGAGGACTTCACCGTCAAGGTCGAGGAAGTCGCGGAGGCCGGAAAGTGACCGCTCGTATTGGAGTCGTCACCTTTCCCGGCAGCCTCGACGACCGCGACACGCAGCGCGCGATCCGGCTGGCGGGCGCGGAACCCGTAGCCCTCTGGCACAAGGACAAGGACCTCAAGCAGGTCGACGCCGTGGTGCTGCCCGGCGGTTTCTCGTACGGCGACTATCTGCGGGCCGGAGCCATCTCGCGCTTCTCGCCGGTGATGGAGACCGTCATCGAGCAGGCGAAGTCCGGAATGCCGGTTCTCGGCATCTGCAACGGCTTCCAGGTCCTCACCGAGGCGCACCTGCTCCCCGGCGCGATGCTCGGCAACAACCACCTCCACTTCATCTGCCGCGACCAGAAGCTGCGGGTGGAGAACGCGGGGACCGCCTGGACCGCCGACTACACGGCCGGCCAGGAGATCCACATCCCGCTGAAGAACATGGACGGGCGGTACGTCGCCGACGAGCACACCCTCGACATGCTGGAGGCGGAGGGCCGGGTCGCGTTCCGCTACCTGGACGTCAACCCGAACGGCTCGCTGCGGGACATCGCCGGCATCACGAACGAGGCCGGGAACGTCGTCGGTCTCATGCCGCACCCCGAGCACGCCGTCGAGCCGCTCGTCGGCTCCGGCCGCACCGACGGCCTCCCCTTCTTCACCTCGATCCTCAAGAAGCTGGTCAACGCATGAGCCGCACGCCTCTGGACACGGTCGAGAACGCGGCCGCGACCCCCGACGTCGAGCTGCCCTGGGCCGAACTGGGCCTGAAGAAGGACGAGTACGAGCGGGTCGTCGAGATCCTCGGCCGCCGGCCCACCGGCGCCGAGCTCGCCATGTACTCCGTCATGTGGTCCGAGCACTGCTCGTACAAGTCCTCGAAGGTCCACCTCCGCCAGTTCGGCGAGAAGGCCCCGCAGTCCGACGCGCTGCTCGTCGGCATCGGCGAGAACGCCGGTGTCGTCGACGTCGGCCAGGGCTACGCGGTCACCTTCAAGGTCGAGTCGCACAACCACCCGTCGTACGTCGAGCCCTACCAGGGCGCGGCCACCGGCGTCGGCGGCATCGTGCGCGACATCATCGCCATGGGCGCCCGCCCGGTCGCGGTCGTGGACCCGCTGCGCTTCGGCGCGGCCGACCACCCCGACACCAAGCGCGTGCTGCCCGGCGTCGTCGCCGGCATCGGCGGCTACGGCAACTGCCTGGGCCTGCCGAACATCGGCGGCGAGGTCGTCTTCGACGCCTGCTACCAGGGCAACCCGCTGGTCAACGCCGGTGCCATCGGCGTCATGCGGCACGAGGACATCCACCTCGCGAAGGCGTCCGGCACCGGCAACAAGGTCATCCTGTACGGGGCCCGCACGGGCGGCGACGGCATCGGCGGCGCGTCGATCCTCGCCTCGGAGACCTTCGACGACGCCAAGCCGTCGAAGCGTCCGGCCGTCCAGGTCGGCGACCCCTTCCAGGAGAAGCTCCTCATCGAGTGCACCCTGGAGGCCTTCGCCGAGAAGCTGGTCGTCGGCATCCAGGACCTCGGCGCGGCCGGACTGTCCTGCGCCACCAGCGAGCTCGCCTCCAACGGCTCCGGCGGTATGCGGGTCACCCTGGACGACGTGCCGCTGCGCGACTCCACGCTCTCGCCCGAGGAGATCCTCATGAGCGAGTCGCAGGAACGCATGTGCGCGGTCGTCGAGCCGGAGAAGGTCGACCGGTTCCTGGAGATCTGCGACAAGTGGGACGTCATCGCGACCGTCATCGGTGAGGTCACCGACGGCGACCGCCTGGAGATCTTCTGGCACGGCGGCAAGATCGTCGACGTCGACCCGCGCACGGTCGCGCACGACGGCCCGGTCTACGAGCGCCCCTACGCCCGCCCCGAGTGGCAGGACGCGCTCCAGGCCGACGACGCCAACAAGCTGCCCCGCCCGGCGACCGGCGACGAGCTGAAGGACCAGGTCCTCAAGCTGGTCTCCTCGCCGAACCAGGCCTCCAAGTCCTGGATCACCTCCCAGTACGACCACTTCGTGCAGGGCAACACGGTGCTGGCCCAGCCCGAGGACTCGGGCATGATCCGCATCGACGAGGAGACCGGGCTCGGCGTCGCCATCGCGACCGACGGCAACGGCCGTTACGCCAAGCTCGACCCGTACACGGGCGCGCAGCTGGCCCTCGCCGAGGCCTACCGCAACGTCGCGACGACCGGTGCCAAGCCGCTCGCCGTGTCCGACTGCCTGAACTTCGGCTCGCCCGAGGACCCGGCCGTCATGTGGCAGTTCGCCGAGGCCATCCGCGGTCTGGCCGACGCCTGCCAGCAGCTCGGCACCCCGGTGACCGGCGGCAACGTCTCGCTGTACAACCAGACCGGTGAGGCGGCCATCCACCCGACCCCGGTCGTGGCCGTGCTGGGCGTCATCGACGACGTCGCCCGCCGCACCCCGGTCGCCTTCCAGGAAGAGGGCCAGCTCCTCTACCTGCTCGGCGACACCCGCGAGGAGTTCGGCGGTTCGGCCTGGTCCCAGGTCGTCCACGACCACCTGGGCGGTCTGCCGCCGAAGGTCGACCTGGAGCGCGAGCGGCTGCTCGCCGAGATCCTCATCTCGGCGTCCCGCGACGGCATGGTCGACTCCGCGCACGACCTGTCCGACGGCGGTCTGGTCCAGGCCGTGGTCGAGTCGGCGCTGCTCGGCGGCAAGGGCGCGCGCCTGGTCGTGCCCGACGGTCTCGACGCGTTCACCTTCCTGTTCTCGGAGTCGGCGGGCCGCGCGGTCGTCGCCGTCCCGCGTTCGGAGGAGCTCCGCTTCAACGACATGTGCGGTGCCCGGGGTCTGCCCGTCACCCGTATCGGTGTCGTCGACGGCACCGAGGCCGAGGCCGCCGTGGTCGAGGTCCAGGGCGAGTTCGCGCTCACCCTGGCCGAGCTGCGCACGGCCCACGAGGGAACGATCCCGGCGCTGCTGGCGTAACACGCCCGCCCCGCAGGCCAGGTGAAGGCCCCGACCGTTCCGACGGACGGGGCCTTCACCCTTCCCGGGGCTAGGCTCGCCGTATGACCTCAGCCCGGAAGCGCGCGCGTACGTACGACTCGGCCAGGATCCGTGCGGCGGTGCTCGCGCAGTTCGGGAACGTACGGGAGGGTGTGCGCGGCCTGACCGAGGAGCAGTTGGCGCTGCCCGCGGGGCTCGGGGACTGGACCGTGCGGGAGTTGGCGGCGCACCTCACGATGGGCGTCCAGGCCGTGAGCCGGCAGCTGGAGCTGCCCGCACCGCCCGCGAAGGAACTCGCGCTGCTGGACTGGCCGTTCGGGACGGCCTCGCGCTCCGGGGCCATCTCCGACGGCACGCGCGCGCTCGCCGCGGCGAACCCCGACCTCGACGCGCTGTACGCCACCGCCGAGGAGCGGATCACGGCGAACCTCGCCACCGCCCCCGACGACCGGCTGCTCGGCGTGCCCGCCGGGGCGATGACCCTCGCCGACTTCCTCGTCACCCGTACGGTGGAACTCGTCGTCCACACCGACGACCTGAACCGGGCCGCGGGCGTCGCCGTCCCGTTCGACCGCCAGGCCCTCGCCGCCTGCACCCGGCTGCTCGCCGACGCCCTCGCCGTGAAGGCGCCCGGCGCCTCGACCGAGGTCCGGATCCCGCCGTACGCCGTCGTGCAGTGCGTGGAAGGGCCCCGGCACACCCGTGGCACCCCGCCGAACGTCGTCGAGACGGACCCGCTGACCTGGATCCGGCTCGCCACGGGACGCCTGGAGTGGAAGACGGCGCTGGACGAGGCCAAGGTCAGCGCGAGCGGCGAGCGCGCCGACATCGGCCCCCTGCTCCCCCTGATGGGCTAACCCGCCCCGCGTCCCGCCCCCGTCCCGCCCCGCGTCCCGTGCGAGGCCCGCGCCCGGGTGGCCGGCCCGCCCACGACGGCCGGCCCGGACCCGACCACGTACCCGGCGGACACCGGGCGCCTGACGGCCGCCGCGTGTCCGGCGGCCACGACGTGCCTGGTGGTCACCGTGTGTCCGTCCCCGCCACCGCGTGTGCGCCCGCGCCACGGTGAGCGACGGACATATCACCCTCAGCCGGACCGGGGCCACCCGTGCGATGTGCCAAGACTCACTCGTGAGGGCCGGGAAGGCGGCGCCCCGGCCCCGCGAGAGCAAGATCACTCATCGGTCCGACCGTCGCCGCACCGCTCTGACCAGCGCGAACGGTGTCCGGGCGGGCTCGCGGGACGACGAGTGATCCACGGGCGGCCTCGTATCCCCAATTCGGACCAGTGGTCGATCTCGCCTACACTCGGTGCCGTGCCACGTGGTGACGGTCGACTCAGTCATGATCTGCTCCCCGGTGAGAAAGGCCCCCAGGACGCTTGCGGCGTCTTCGGTGTCTGGGCTCCCGGCGAAGAGGTCGCCAAGCTCACTTACTTCGGGCTCTACGCCCTCCAGCATCGGGGTCAGGAATCCGCGGGGATCGCGGTCAGCAACGGCTCCCAGATCCTCGTCTTCAAGGACATGGGCCTCGTGTCCCAGGTCTTCGACGAGACCTCGCTCGGTTCGCTCCAGGGTCATATCGCGGTCGGTCACGCCCGCTACTCGACCACCGGTGCCTCCGTGTGGGAGAACGCCCAGCCGACGTTCCGTGCCACAGCGCACGGCTCCATCGCGCTCGGTCACAACGGCAACCTCGTCAACACGGCGCAGCTCGCCGAGATGGTCGCGGACCTGCCCAAGCAGGAAGGCCGCAGCACCCGTGTGGCGGCCACCAACGACACCGACCTGCTCACCGCGCTCCTCGCGGCCCAGGTCGACGACGACGGCAAGCCGCTGACCATAGAAGAGGCTTCCGCCCGGATCCTGCCCCAGGTCAAGGGCGCCTTCTCGCTCGTGTTCATGAACGAGCACACCCTCTACGCCGCCCGTGACCCGCAGGGCATCCGCCCGCTGGTCCTCGGCCGGCTGGAGCGCGGCTGGGTGGTCGCCTCCGAGTCCGCGGCCCTCGACATCTGCGGCGCCAGCTACGTCCGCGAGATCGAGCCGGGCGAGTTCGTCGCGATCGACGAGAACGGTCTGCGGACCTCTCGATTCGCGGAAGCGAAGCCCAAGGGCTGTGTGTTCGAGTACGTCTACCTGGCCCGTCCCGACACGGACATCGCCGGTCGGAACGTCTACCTCTCGCGCGTCGAGATGGGCCGCAAACTCGCCAAGGAAGCGCCTGTCGAGGCCGACCTGGTGATAGCGACCCCGGAGTCCGGGACGCCCGCCGCGATCGGTTACGCGGAGGCCTCCGGCATCCCGTTCGGCGCCGGCCTGGTCAAGAACGCCTATGTCGGCCGGACCTTCATCCAGCCCTCGCAGACGATCCGCCAGCTCGGAATCCGCCTGAAGCTGAATCCGCTCAAGGAAGTCATCAAGGGCAAGCGCCTGGTCGTCGTGGACGACTCGATCGTGCGCGGCAACACCCAGCGCGCCCTGGTCCGGATGCTCCGCGAGGCCGGTGCGGCCGAGGTCCACATCCGGATCTCCTCCCCGCCCGTGAAGTGGCCCTGCTTCTTCGGCATCGACTTCGCGACCCGCGCCGAGCTGATCGCGAACGGCATGACGATCGAGGAGATCGGCACCTCGCTCGGCGCCGACTCCCTCTCGTACATCTCCCTGGACGGGATGATCGAGGCCACGACGATCGACAAGCCCAATCTGTGCCGCGCCTGCTTCGACGGCGAGTACCCGATGGAGCTTCCCGACCCCGAACTGCTCGGCAAGCAGCTCCTGGAGACCGAGCTGGCCGCGGGTCCCGCAGCCACGGCCGCGGCTGACGCCATCCGTCGCCCGTAGCGCCGCAGAGCCCCGTTTCACCAACCGAAAGATCCCAGGCAATGTCTGCTGTACCTGATCAGTCGACTTCGTCGACGGGCACTGCTTCCGGCGCGTCCTACGCGGCCGCCGGCGTCGACATCGAGGCGGGCGACCGCGCCGTGGAGCTCATGAAGGAGTGGGTGAAGAAGACGCGGCGCCCCGAGGTCCTCGGCGGCCTCGGCGGCTTCGCCGGCCTCTTCGACGCCTCCGCCCTCAAGCGCTTCGAGCGTCCGCTGCTCGCCTCCGCCACCGACGGTGTGGGCACCAAGGTCGACATCGCCCGCCAGCTGGGCGTGTACGACACGATCGGACACGACCTCGTCGCGATGGTCATGGACGACATCGTGGTGTGCGGCGCAGAGCCGCTCTTCATGACCGACTACATCTGTGTGGGCAAGGTCCACCCGGAGCGTGTCGCGGCCATCGTGAAGGGCATCGCCGAGGGCTGTGTCCTCGCGGGCTGCGCCCTGGTGGGCGGCGAGACGGCCGAACACCCCGGTCTGCTCGGACCCGACGACTTCGACGTGGCGGGAGCCGGTACCGGCGCGGTCGAGGCCGACCAGCTGCTCGGCCCGGATCGCATCCGTACGGGTGACGCGGTGATCGCCATGGCGGCCTCCGGTCTTCACTCGAACGGGTACTCGCTCGTCCGGCACGTCCTCTTCGACCGGGCGAACCTGCGCCTGGACCAGCACATCGAGGAGTTCGGCCGCACGCTCGGCGAGGAGCTCCTGGAGCCCACCAAGATCTACTCGCTGGACTGTCTGACGCTCACCAAGAGCACCGAGGTCCACGCCTTCAGCCACATCACCGGAGGCGGTCTGGCGGCCAACCTGGCCCGCGTGATCCCGGACGGTCTGCACGCCGTGGTCGACCGCGGCACCTGGACCCCGGCACCGGTCTTCGACCTGGTCGGCAGGACCGGTGGCGTCGAGCGCCTGGAGCTGGAGAAGACGCTGAACATGGGCGTCGGCATGATGGCGATCGTGCCCGAGGAGTCCGCCGAGGTCGCTCTCGCCGTCCTCGCGGACCGCGGGGTGGACGCCTGGGTCGCCGGTGAGATCACCGAGCGCGGGGACCGTACGACGGGCGCGGAGCTCGTCGGCGACTACGCGAGCTGAAGCGGGGACCGGGAGCGGAGGCCGGCGGTCACGCCGGCCGAAGCTCCCGGAGCAGCACGAAACCCGGTCCGGCGCTGAGGCCCCGAACCGGGTGAAGTGCAGTCGCTACGAGAAATCCGCCAGGCGGGATCTGCCAGAAACCCACGCCAGGTGATCCACCGGTTGAAGAGATCGCGGAAACTGCGAGGGACGCTGTTGCGTCAAGCGCCGCGACGTTGCGACTGCGGACCGGACTGGTCGTCCTCGTCCTCGTCGTCGTCGTTGTAGAGATCCGCGTACTGTGCGTACGGGTCGTCTTCCTCGTCGTCGTCCTCGAACGGCTCGCCATTCGGCGGCTGGCTCGAAGTCGAAGCGCCCAGCTCATTGGCCAGACGCGAGAGGTCAGTCCCGCCGCTGCTGTACTTCAGCTGGCGGGCGACCTTCGTCTGCTTGGCCTTTGCCCGGCCGCGCCCCATGGCTCGACCCCCTCGGATACGGGGCTCGACGGCCCCAGAGTCTTGACACGCGTTCATGATCTGGAACGGACTCTCCGTGGAGAGACCGGTCCGTAGGGCTTCCACGGTACCTGAGCCCGCGCCCATACGGTACGTCGCCCGCAGCACGCGCCTTCGCCCAGCCCCCGCGAGGTGCCCTGTCCTCGCTGGTCAACCGCGATTTTAACCTCTTCTTGGGCTACGACCCGCCGACAGACGTGAGAGTTCTCTCCCAACCGCCCGTCGACGGGTCCCTGACAAGCGCCTGAGGCCCCGGAAGGGGTCAGTGGCCGCGTGCCTCCGCCATCCGCTGCTCGGCGATCCGGTCGGCCGCCGCGGCCGGCGGGATCCCGTCCTGCTTCGCACGTGCGAATATGGCCAGCGTGGTGTCGAAGATCTTCGTGGCCTTGGCCTTGCACCGGTCGAAGTCGAAGCCGTGGAGCTCGTCGGCGACCTGGATGACCCCGCCCGCGTTCACGACGTAGTCCGGGGCGTAGAGGATCCCGCGGTCGGCGAGGTCCTTCTCGACGCCCGGGTGCGCCAGCTGGTTGTTGGCCGCGCCGCACACGATCCGGGCCGTGAGCACCGGCACGGTGTCGTCGTTCAGCGCCCCGCCCAGCGCGCAGGGGGCGTAGATGTCGAGGCCCTCGGTGCGGATGAGCGTGTCGGTGTCCGCGACGGCCGTGACGCCGGAGGGGTGCCGGTCCAGGATCCGCCGCACGGACTCGGCCCGCACGTCCGTGATGACGACCTCGGCGCCGTCCGCGCGCAGGTGGTCGACCAGGTGGTGGCCCACCTTGCCGACGCCGGAGACGCCGACCCTGCGGCCGCGCAGCGTCGGGTCGCCCCACAGGTGCTGCGCGGAGGCCCGCATGCCCTGGAAGACACCGAAGGCGGTCAGGACCGACGAGTCGCCCGCGCCGCCGTTCTCCGGGGAGCGTCCGGTCGTCCACCGGCACTCGCGCGCCACGACGTCCATGTCGGCGACATAGGTGCCGACGTCGCACGCGGTGACGTACCGGCCGCCGAGCGAGGCGACGAACCGGCCGTAGGCGAGGAGCAGCTCCTCGGACTTGATCTGCTCGGGGTCGCCGATGATGACGGCCTTGCCGCCGCCGTGGTCGAGCCCGGCCAGGGCGTTCTTGTACGACATCCCGCGCGCGAGGTTGAGGGCGTCGGCGACGGCCTCCTGCTCGCTCGCGTACGGGTAGAAGCGCGTGCCGCCGAGGGCGGGGCCCAGGGCGGTGGAGTGGATGGCGATGACGGCCTTCAGGCCGCTGGCGCGGTCCTGGCAGAGCACGACTTGCTCATGACCGCCCTGATCCGAGTGGAACAGGGTGTGCAGTACATCAGCAGGCGCGCCGGTTACGTCGGTCACTGTGGTGACTCCCAGGTAAAAAGCGGCGGTTGGGTGCGGTGCCCGTGCGGATGGCGGGCTCCGTGGGAATGAGACTAGAGCCTGTGCCGACCCGCCCTCGGCGCAGTGTTCAGGATCACCTACGGGCGGGGTACGGCCGTGGTTCGATTTGCATGGATTTCTGTTCAGGTTCCGATTGGTTCTCGCTGGTTTTCCCGGTGGTCGACGGGGGAGGGAGCAGGCGTGCCCAAGGTGTCCGCGGTGATCGTCCCGTACACGTCGTACCTGCGCGTGTACGAGCCACTGGCCGCGTTCCCCGAGTCCGAGCGCGCCCACTGGACGCGCTACGCCCGGCGCCCCGAGCGCCCCTCGTACCAGGACGAGCTGCGCCGCTCGCTGGCCGATCTGCTGCCCACCCCGCCGGTGCCCGTGCCGGTGCACGAGAGCGGTGACGCGTTCGTGGCCGAGGTGGACGGCGTGGTGTGCGTCTGTCCCTGGCGCACCCGGCTGCGCGGCTGGCAGGCCCTGGACGAGCTGGGCGAGGACCTTCCCGCGTCCGTCCTCGACGCGGTGCTGCCGCCGCTGGTACGGCGTCAGGCGGCCCTCGACTACGAGCGGTGGCTGGCGCGCAACCCCGACGCCCGTCCGTGGATCCGCACCTCCACCTGGCAGGTGCCGCTGAACTGGTTCGTGCTCGTCACCGACGAGGAGCGGGAGTACGAGAAGGGGACGGGCCCGGCCGGAGCCGTGCCGCTGCTGCGCTACCGGACGCCGATGGTGCAGGCGCGGCGGCGCACGGCACGGGCCCTGCGCACGCTCAGGGACACGCTGGACGACGGTCCGCTCGTCGAGGGCCTGGTGGACGTGGGGCGCTGGCTGGAGGAGTTCCATCCGCGTTCGCTGGTCGAGCTGGACTACGGCGGGCTCGTGCACACGCTGCCGGCGGGCGATCTGGAGGGCGACCACTCCGCCGCCGACGTGGCCGAGGGCATCGAGGCGCTGCGCACCGGGGACGGGGCGACGGCGGGCGAGGCGTACGGCCGGCTGGTGGAGCGCTGGCGGTCCGTCAGGGACCGGCGTTCGGCGAACTGAAATCACTGCGTCCGGTTGTGATCTGGCTCTCACAGGTTTGGGGTCGAACTCGCGTATGGTCCTCACACACTGAAGAACCCTCACGTCCAGGACGTAGAGCCCGATCCGGGCGTATGCGTCAACGGGTGGCAAGCGTGACGGACGGCACTTACCCGGCTCTTGCATCGCTTCCCCCTCCCCGTGTCAAAATAGGACAAGGAGCCCGGGGGAGGGCTCCCTCCGCCCGCTTTTGGGGGGGAATCTCGGCATTGCACGCTTTTAGGACGTCTGGTGACTCCTGATCGCCCTGTGACTGATCGTCACAGTGGCGTGACTGTCCGCTATGGCATGGTCCATCGGCTTCCGTCGCTGATGAACACCTGGGAGGGCAATTCCATCGGTTTGGCCGACGCGGCTGGACGGATGGTGTAGTTGTAGTGCCGAGGACAAGCCGTTCGTCCTATAACCGACTCGACTCGCGTCCGCCATTTCGGGCAACGCGGGTCAAGGTGCAGAATTTAGAGGAAAGAACCGAGAAGGTTCGGTTCTCCCGAGGAGGCCGCTCATGACCGCTCGCACCCCTGATGCCGAGCCGCTGCTGACCCCCGCTGAGGTCGCCACGATGTTCCGCGTCGACCCCAAGACGGTCACGCGGTGGGCGAAGGCCGGCAAGCTCACGTCCATCCGCACGCTCGGAGGACACCGTCGTTACCGCGAGGCTGAGGTCCGCGCACTGCTCGCGGGTATCCCGCAGCAGCGCAGCGAAGCCTGAGTCACCGCATAACCGGACAAGTCGACGGATCCCCCAACCCGTCGAGGCGTCCACACCACAGCTCCAAGCGACGCGGGTTCTGCCCCAACAGAGCTCACGCCCAAGCGTTTTTGCCAGATGAACAGGGTGCGTCGTAGGTCGCGCTGGACTCCGCCGGGTCCAGCGCGATTTTTTTTGTGCGTTCCACGCGTCCCCGCGGCCGGTCTGTGAGCGGCCTTGTCGAAGTCTGGGGGCGGGTGTCGGATCGGCTGTGGATGTCCTCGACGACCGGTGCAATTGCACATATTAAATTGACTGGTTGTAGGAGGGGGGTAAGTTCCACACTTCTGAAAACATATGCGGTGACTCCCGTCACATGCCACAGTCCTTGTCCACCGAGAGCCTTCTGCGCTAGGGGAGTTGGGGATCGGAGGGCTCGTCGTGCGAGGCGGGACGCACGGGGGCCGCGGAACCGGCCCCGGGTCACGCCGGCGAGGGGTGTTCGTCCTCCGGGGCGTCCTCGGTGTCCGGCTCGTCGTCCGGGACGGCCTCCACGTCCATGGCCAGTCGCGCGAGCTGACGGCAGACCGGGCAGTTCCGCGTCAGGTGGCGGTACCCGGAGGCGGCCGCCAGATGGGCTCGCAGCAGAGCCCGGGTCTCGTGCCGGGCGGACACCGCCATGCGCACCTCCAGAGGGCCGGCAGGGCGAGGGCCCTGGATTCCGGGGTACCGGCGGAATGTGACGCCGTCAAGGGACGCGAACGCGCCGCGGCCGCGCCCCTGATGGCCCCGTGGGCGGCCACCGGGGCCGCGCGGGGCGGTGCGCGCACGCGAACACGGCCGGTGGACGGGCCGGAGGGCCCGCCGGGCGGGAACGCGGCGGCGCGGTCCCGGCGCGGGCGGCCGGACAGACGAAAAGGCCCGGAGCTTTCGCTCCGGGCCTTCCTTCGTGCGGTCCTGACGGGATTTGAACCCGCGGCCTCCACCTTGACAGGGTGGCGAGCACTCCAAACTGCTCCACAGGACCTTGATTCGCAGCGACTTGTTGGTGCGCCGTGCTGCGAAACAGACTGTACATGAGGTCAGACCCCGGGGTCGAACTCACCGCCCGTGCGGGTGCCGTTACGGCGCCGCGGCGTCGATCGCCTTCACGATCCGCTTGTCGGAGACCGGGTACGCGGTGCCCAGCGCGTGGGCGAAGTAGCTGACCCGCAGCTCCTCGATCATCCAGCGGATGTCCAGGACCGACGAGGGCACGGGACGGCCCTGCGGCAGCTGCTCCAGGAGCCAGGCGTACTCGTCCTGCATCTCGTGGACCTTCTCCATCCGGCTGGTGTCCCGCTGGGCACCCGTCGGCATCTGCTGGAGGCGCCGGTCCGCGGCGACCAGATAGCGCATCAGGTCCGGCAGCCGCCGCAGCCCCGTCGCCGTCACGAAACCGGGCCTCACGAGGGCGTCCAGCTGCTTCCGTACGTCCGCCAGGTTCGCGAGCAGGACGGGGCTCCTGACGCCCTTCAGACGGCGCTCACAGGCCTGCCAGGCGGCGAGCACCTGCTGCACCTGCCCGACCGTGCGCACGGTCGTGTCGACGATCTCCGCGCGCACCTTGTCGTACAGCTTCCGGTAGGACTCCTCGTCCCACGCCGGGCCGCCGAAGTCCGCGATCAGCTTGTCCGCCGCGGCCATCGCGCAGTCGTCGAAGAGCGCCTGCACCGAGCCGTGCGGGTTCGCGGACAGGGCGAGCTTCTGGGCGTTGGTGAGCTTGTCCGAGGCGAACTTGCCCGGGTTCACCGGGATGTTGCGCAGGATCAGCCGGCGCGTGCCCTTCCACATGGCCTCGGCCTGCTCGGCCTCCGTGTCGAAGAGCCGCACCGAGACGGTGTTCGCCGCGGCGCCGTCGTCCACCAGTGCCGGATACGCCTTCACCGGCTGGCCGGCCCGGCGCGTCTCGAAGACCCGCCGCAGCGAGCCGATCGTCCAGTCCGTCAGCCCCGAGCGCTCCAGCGACTCGCCGCCCTCGCGCTCCGCCGTCGCCGCCGCGGCCTGCGAGATCGCCTGGCGCGCCTTCGGCTTCAGCCGGAGCTTGAGCGCCTCCAGGTCCTTGTCCTCGGCGAGCTTGCGGCGCCGCTCGTCGACGATCCGGAACGTGATCTTCAGATGGTCGGGGAGCCGGGACCAGTCGAAGTCGTCGGCCGTCAGCGGCACGCCGACCATCCGCTTGAGCTCGCGCGCCATGGTCAGCGTCAGCGGCTCCTGGAGCGGTACGGCCCGCTCCAGGAACTTCTGGGCGAAGTTCGGGGCCGGCACGTAGTTCCGCCGGATCGGCTTCGGGAGCGAACGGATCAGCTCCGTCACCACTTCCTCCCGCAGACCCGGGATCTGCCAGTCGAAGCCCTCGTCCGTGACCTGGTTCAGGACCTGGAGCGGGACGTGGACGGTCACGCCGTCCGCGTCCGCGCCCGGCTCGAACTGGTAGGTCACCCGGAACTTCAGCCGCCCCTGGAGCCAGGAGTCGGGGTAGTCGTCCTTCGAGACCGCGCCGGCCCGGTCGTTGATGAGCATCGAGCGCTCGAAGTCGAGGAGTTCGGGTTCCTCGTGCCGCTTGTGCTTCCACCAGGAGTCGAAGTGCGCCCCGGACACGACGTGTTCGGGCACCCGCTGGTCGTAGAAGTCGTACAGGGTCTCGTCGTCGACCAGGATGTCCCGGCGGCGGGCCCGGTGCTCCAGCTCCTCGACCTCGGTGAGCAGCTTGCGGTTGTCGGCGAAGAACTTGTGGTGCGTGCGCCAGTCGCCCTCGACGAGCGCGTTGCGGATGAACAGCTCGCGGCTGGCCTCCGGGTCGATCCGCCCGTAGTTCACCTTCCGCTGCGCGACGATCGGCACGCCGTACAGCGTCACCTTCTCGTACGCCATCACGGCTGCCTGGTCCTTCTCCCAGTGCGGCTCGCTGTACGTCCGCTTGAGGAGATGGCCGGCCAGCGGCTCCACCCACTCCGGCTCGACACGGGCGTTGACGCGCGCCCAGAGCCGCGAGGTCTCGACCAGCTCCGCCGACATCACGAACCGCGGGGGCTTCTTGAAGAGCGCCGAACCCGGGAAGATCGCGAACTTGGCGCCGCGCGCGCCCAGATACTCGTTCTTGCCCGTGCTCCGACCGCTCTCGCCGCCGGTCTCCTTCACGTCCTTCATGCCGATGTGCGAGAGCAGCCCGGCGAGCAGGGACACGTGGACGCTCTGCTCGGGAGCGTCCTCCTCGTTCAGCCGGATGCCCATCTGCTGGGCGACGGTGCGCAGCTGGCTGTAGATGTCCTGCCACTCGCGGATGCGCAGGAAGTTCAGGTACTCCTGCTTGCACATCCGGCGGAACGCGGACGAGCCCCGCTCCCGCTGCTGCTCGCGGATGTAGCGCCACAGATTCAGGAAGGCGAGGAAGTCGGAGGTCTCGTCCTTGAAGCGGGCGTGCTGCTGGTCGGCCTGCGTCTGCTTCTCGGACGGCCGCTCGCGCGGGTCCTGGATGGAGAGCGCGGCCGCGATCACCATGACCTCGCGCGCGCAGCCGTTCTTGTCGGCCTCCAGGACCATCCGGGCCAGCCGGGGGTCGACGGGGAGCTGGGCGAGCTTGCGGCCCATCGGCGTGAGCCGCTTGCGGGCGTCCTTCTCCGCCGGGTCCAGGGCGTTCAGCTCCTGGAGGAGCTGGACGCCGTCGCGGATGTTGCGGTGGTCCGGCGGGTCGATGAAGGGGAACTTCTCGATGTCGCCGAGGCCGGCCGCGGTCATCTGGAGGATGACGGAGGCGAGGTTCGTGCGCAGGATCTCGGCGTCGGTGAACTCCGGCCGGGCGAGGAAGTCGTCCTCGGAGTACAGCCGGACGCAGATGCCGTCGGACGTACGGCCGCAGCGGCCCTTGCGCTGGTTGGCGCTGGCCTGCGAGACCGGCTCGATGGGCAGCCGCTGCACCTTGGTGCGGTGGCTGTAGCGGGAGATGCGCGCGGTGCCCGGGTCGATCACGTACTTGATGCCCGGGACGGTCAGGGACGTCTCGGCGACGTTGGTCGCCAGAACGATCCTGCGCCCGGTGTGCGGCTGGAAGACGCGGTGCTGCTCGGCGTGCGAGAGCCGGGCGTACAGCGGCAGGACCTCGGTGAAGCGGTAGTTCTTCTTGGTGATGGCGTCGGCCGTGTCGCGGATCTCCCGCTCGCCCGACAGGAAGACGAGGATGTCGCCCTTGCCCTCGGCCTGGAGCTCCTCGACGGCGTCGCAGATCGCGGTGATCTGGTCGCGGTCCGCGTCCTCGGAGTCCTCCTCCAGGAGCGGGCGGTAGCGCACCTCGACCGGATACGTCCGGCCGCTGACCTCGACGATCGGGGCGTCCCCGAAGTGCCGGGAGAACCGCTCCGGGTCGATGGTCGCGGAGGTGATGACGACCTTGAGGTCGGGGCGCTTGGGCAGCAGCTGGGCGAGATAGCCGAGCAGGAAGTCGATGTTGAGGGACCGCTCGTGGGCCTCGTCGATGATGATCGTGTCGTACGCGCGCAGCTCGCGGTCCGTCTGGATCTCGGCGAGCAGGATGCCGTCCGTCATCAGCTTGACGAAGGTGGCGTCCGGGTTGACCTGGTCGGTGAAGCGGACCTTCCAGCCGACGGCCTCGCCGAGCGGTGTGTCCAGCTCCTCCGCGACCCGCTCGGCCACCGTGCGGGCGGCGATACGGCGGGGCTGGGTGTGCCCGATCATGCCGCGCACGCCACGGCCCAGCTCGATGCAGATCTTCGGGATCTGGGTGGTCTTGCCGGAGCCGGTCTCACCGGCGACGATCACGACCTGGTGATCGCGGATGGCCGCCGCGATCTCGTCCTTCTTCTGGCTGACCGGCAGCTGCTCGGGGTAGGTGACGGCGGGGACGCGGGCGCGGCGCTCGGCCGTCCGGGCCTCGCCCCTGGCCACCTCCGCCTCGATCTCGGCGAAGACGGCGGAGCGGGCCTCGGGCTTGCGGATCTTGCGCGCGCCTTCGAGCCTGCGCCCGAGCCGGTGCGCGTCGCGCAGGGGCAGCTCGGTCAGGCGGGCGGCGAGATCGCCGAGGGCGGGGGCGGGGTGCGTAGACATACGCGGTCCAGGATCTCATCCCGGGGAAATCCGTGGCGAACGCTTTTGCCGCGGCGCCCGCGCCCGGGTCAGGGAGCGCGCTGGGCGGGCGGCGCGGACGCCTCGGCGGCGGACCCGGGGTTCCCGGCGCCGGGGGCTCCGGTTCCTGCTCCGGGCGCGGGTCCTGTGGCCGTGGCGGGCGCTCCGGGGCCGGGCGCGGTGGCGTGCGCGGTGCCGGTGGCGGGCGCCGGGTCCCGGCGGGGGGCCGATCCCAGGGCGATGGACCGGGCGGTGTTGGAGACGGCCTTGATACCGAGATAGGCGGTGGTCATGCTGCTGACCGCGGTGAACGCGGCGGTGAGCACGCCGACGATCACGGACTTGTCGCCGTCGAGCCGCCAGACCCCGAGGGCCGCGACGCCGACGATGGCGAGATTGCTCATGACGACCGCGATCAGCCCGTACCGCGCCCGGTCCTTCTCCAGCTCGGTGTCCCGCACGGCTGCGGCCTCGTCCCGGCTCATGTTCGTCCCCCCGATGGAACCCGATCGATCAGCCGGAGAAGCTAGCGCCGACCGGGCGCGGTGCCAAGCGGACCGTCGCTTACCGGCCACATCCGTCCCGGTGCGGCGAGGAACGGACGAGGGGCGCGCCCCTCTCGGGCGCGCCCCTCTCGGGCGCGCCCCTCCTTCGCCGGCCTGTGCCGTGCGGACCGTTCTGTCAGGGGGCCATGTACCTGGAGAAGTAGGTGTAGTGCTTCTTTTCCGTGCCGCCGAGGGTGCGGTAGCTGAAGGACACCATCCCCTTGGTGGTGAGGGTCGAACCGCTGGACGGGAAGTACCAGGCGTTGCCGATGTCGTCGTTCTCGAACTCCGTACCCACCACGAGTTCGCTGCGGCCGTCCCGGTTCATGTCGGTGAGCAGCAGGCTGCTTCCCCACCGGTCGTAGGACTCGTTCGCGCCGGGCACGCCGGGGGAGTTCTGGTTGTAGGAGACCGCGCCGGTGCCGGTCAGCCCCTTGGCGGAACCGCGCAGCACCATCACCCCGCCGGTCGTCGAGACCCCGGAGATGCTCTCCTGCTGGGAGCTGACCGCGACGTCGGCGTAACCGTCGTGGTCGATGTCGCCGGTGGCGAGGGCGAAGCCGAAGCGGTCGTACGTCTCGCCCGTGCCCGGGACGCCCGGGGTGTCCTGGCTGATCCGCACCGCCGGACGGGTGGTGCTCAGGCCGGTGGCGCTGCCGTAGTTGACGACGATGGAGCCGCCCACCACGCCCGCGGGGTTGTAGCCCTCCAGGAACGCGCCCTGGATCACGTCGCCGAAGCCGTCCCCGTCCACGTCGCCGATCGCCGCGCTCCCGCCCAGATTCGGGAGCCGACGCGGGTTGTGCAGCCCGCCGGGCGAACCGAGCAGCAGGATCGCCCCGGCGTAGGACCCCTCCTTCGGAGGCGTCCGGCGGATCGAACCGAGCAGGAGGAGGTCGGTCGTGCCGTCGCCGTTCACCTCGCCCGCGACCAGGGACTGGCCCCCGAAGCCGGGGTCGATGTCCTGGTACGCGTACCGGTCGACCGCGGCCGGTACGCCGGTCCGGGAGAACGGTCCCCTGGAGATGTGGAACCCGGCGTAGTCGTCGTGGATCGCGAGGTCCTCGTGGCCGTCCCCGTCGAAGTCCCCGGCGACCGTCCCCCGGTCGCTCGCCCCGCCCGCCGTACCGTCGGACAGGAGGGCGCTGCCGGACAGACCGCGCGCTCCGCCCCACACCACGACGGACTTCTGGAGGGGGCTCGTGATCACGAGGTCGTCGTAGCCGTCGCCGTCCAGGTCACCCGGGGTTGCGTTCTCGGCGAAGTACCTCGCCGTGGCGACCGGGGCGGGGAGGCCGGGGAAGTCCTTGGTGATCCTGACCTTCCGCGCGGTGTCGAGTCCCCCCGGCCCTCCGTAGAGCACGGACGCCGCATCACCGCCGGTGACCACCATGTCCCCGTAGCCGTCGCCGTTGAAGTCGACCCGGGGGGCCGCCACCGGTGCGGCGTCGGCCTCGACCGGATCGCCCACGCCGATGGCGGTGATTCCGGCGACCAGTGTCGCGACCAGCCCGACCGCCAACGCGGTTCTCCGCATACCCACACCCTTGCTTCCCGAGGCGTGCCGACGGATGTGCCGCACGTTCCGCCGAGCAAGATCGATCAACGGGGCGAAAGGTTGTACGGGCCGGGTGTGCGGCAGGACAGACGAGAACACCCCCTCCAGAAGTTCCCGGAGGGGGTGCATGCCCGGAAAGGGCGGTTGTGGCTGGGGCCGGGGTCGAACCGGCGACCTATCGCTTTTCAGGCGATCGCTCGTACCAACTGAGCTACCCAGCCACGAGATTTCCGAGGAAATCTCAGCGGTCCTGACGGGATTTGAACCCGCGGCCTCCACCTTGACAGGGTGGCGAGCACTCCAAACTGCTCCACAGGACCAAGCTGTTGTGTGCGAAACAAGCGATGCAAGTGTCGCACACGGTGTTGCGTGCCCCCAACGGGATTCGAACCCGTGCTACCGCCTTGAAAGGGCGGCGTCCTAGGCCGCTAGACGATGAGGGCTATCGGCCCGCCTGCGCGCTTCTCAGCGCGTCGGGGACGTGAGAAGCATATGGGATGGCGGGAGGTATCGCCAAAACGGTTTACGGGGAGGTCCCGGAGGGGGTCCCCGAGGGCTGCGGCGAGGGGGTCGCGCCGGGCTGGTTCTCCTCCGCCAGATGGCGGCTGACCTCGGCCGACGTGAGGCCCAGACCGCCCAGCCGGATCTCGTCCCAGGCCTGGAGCCGGTGGGTGTCCCGGTCCATGTACAGGACCGAGGCCTCGATCGGGGCGGGGTACTGGCGCTCGACCGCGCGCAGCCCGCTTCCGCCCGTCGAGCCCTCGACCCGCAGCCGGGTGCCCTGCTTCATGACCTCCATCTCCTCGTGGTGCAGATGTCCGGCGAGCACCAGGGGCACCGCGCCGTCCGTGCCGCGGGCGGCGACCGGTTCATGGGCGATCGCGATGTCGACCGGGGTGCCCGCGGCGCGCTGCTCGCGCAGGGCCGAGGCCAGGCGGGCGCCCGCGAGTCCCTCCGCCGCGTCGCCGCCCGGCACTCCCGACCTGTCGGGCGTGAACTGGGGATCGCCGATGCCCGCGAACCGCAGGCCCGCGACCGTGACCGCCCGGCCGTCGTCGAGGACGTGCACGTTCCTCAGGTGGCCGAGGTAGCGCTGGGTCTCGCGCGAGTCGTGGTTGCCGCGCACCCAGACGTACGGGGCTCCGAGGTTCGGGATCGGGTCCAGGAAGCCGTTCTCGGCGGTCGAGCCGTGGTCCATCGTGTCGCCGGAGTCGACGATGACGTCGATCGCGTACTGCTTCACGAGGGAGGCGATGATCTTCCAGCTCGCCGGGTTCAGATGGATGTCGGAGACGTGGAGCACCCGGATCGTGGTCGGGTCGGGCTCGTAGGCCGGGAGGGTGGACGCGACGTCGTACAGCTTCGTCACGTTGGTCACCAGGCGCGCCAGTTCCTTCTGGTAGACGTCGAACTCGCTGACGATGCTGCGGGCGTCGCCGACCAGGGAGGGCGCGGAGGCGAGGAGCCCGGAGTACTTCGGCTCCAGGACCGACTTGGGGTTCCAGGTGGCGAAGGCGGTCGCTCCCGAGGCGGCCAGCAGGCAGAGGGCGAGGCCGCCGGCGGCGAGGGCGCGGCGCGGGCGGCGGTAGACCGCGAGGCCGAGGGCCGAGGCGCCGGCGACCACGGCTATGCAGGAGCGGACGGCCAGGTCGAGGGTGCCGTGCTCCACGTCCCGTACGACCTCGTCCTGGAGTCCGGCGAGGCGTTCCGGGTGCTCCACGAGGGCCTGCGAGCGCTCCGGGTCGAGCCGGTCCACGTCCACGTCCAGCCGCAGCGGGGCCTCGTGGCTGTTCAGCTCCAGCGCGCCGAGCGGGGAGATGTTGATCTTCGTGCCACCGGTGAGGGAGGGGCGCAGGGTCATGGTGGTGTTCATGGGGCCGACCGGGACGCGGACGTCGCCCACGGCCAGCAGTCCGAGCCAGGCGCCGAGCAGCACCACGCCCACGAGTCCGAGGGCACGGGCGTACGGGTTCTGCCGGGCGGCGAGTTCGAGCGCCGGGCCCTTGCGGCGGCCGGGGCGGCGGTGGGGACGGCGGCGGGCGAGCGCGCGCAGCGCCCGTCCGGCGCGGTCCGCCGTACGGCGGAGGGTGGCGGTTGCGGCAACGGGGGCGCGGGCCATTTGTCCCGTCTGCCCAAGGTGTGGGGTGGGTATGCGGGGTTCCGTCACCCTCACGGGCGGGGGGCGCGGTTCGGGGAGGGGGAGCGCGCGGGCCCCGGGCCGGAGGGTCCGCCGCTGGGCGGGTGGCGCGGCACGCGGCCCGGGAGGCAACCGTGGAGGTGGCCGGGGAGGCGGTGGGGTCCGCCGTCCGGCCCGGGCCGCGGTCCGCCGGTCGGTCAGCCCCAGCCCAGTTCGTGCAGACGGTCGTCGTCGATGCCGAAGTGGTGGGCGATCTCGTGGATCACGGTCACGGCGACCTCGTGGACGACCTCGTCCGTGGTCTCGCACCGGCGCAGGGTGGGGCCCATGTAGATCGAGATGCGGTCGGGGAGCACCCCGGCGTACCACTCGCCGCGGTCGGTGAGCGGCGTGCCCTCGTAGAGGCCCAGCAGCTCCGGATCGTCCGCCGGGGGCTCGTCCTCGACGAACACGGCGACGTTGTCCATCACCCGGGTCAGTTCGGGCGGGATCCGGTCGAGCGCCTGGCTCACGAGCTCTTCGAAGGTTTCGCGCGTCATCTCCAGCACCCCGCCATTGTCGTGGATGGCGTGCCGCGGGCGGCGGACGACGGAGGCCCGGAAGGGCCGGAAGGGCCGGAAGGGCCGGAGCGCGGCCGGGAAACCGGCGGCCTGCCCCACATGGGGTGTCTCGTGCCGGTTTCGGAGTGTTCTGCCAAAGAGGGCCCCGGCGGTCCGGTGATAGTGCGGGCATGACACGCACCTCCTCCCCGGCCCGCCCGGGCGCCCGTGCCCTCACCCGCGCCCGCAAGGCCCTCCTGTGTGCCGCCCTCCTCGCCGTCACGGTCCAGACCGCCGCCGTGCCGGCGTTCGCCCAGGGGCCCGGAAGGGGTCCGAGAAACGACTGCGTGAGGACCGCCCGACCCCTCGGCGGCGAGGCCGCCCAGGTGCTCGCCATCACCCGCAGGGCCAAGGCCGACCTGCATCTGAAGTCCGTGGAGCTGAAGGTCACCCGGGGCGGGCGCGAGGTCCTCACCGACGCCCTCGGCGAGTCCATGACCGGGGTCCCGGCCCGGCCCGACATGCACTTCCGCGCCGGTTCCGTGGTCTTCTCCTACGTCGGGACGGCCCTCCTGCAGCTCGTCCAGGAGGGCAAGGTCCGCCTGGACGACACCGTCGAGCGCTGGCTGCCGACGCTGCCGAAGGCGAACCGGATCACCCTGCGGATGCTGGCCACCAACACGACCGGGCTGCACGACTACGTCACCGACCCGAAGTTCCTGGCCGAGCTGGAGGCGCACCCGTTCCGCGCCTGGACCCCGAACCAGCTGCTCGCGTACCCGTACAGCCACTCGTTCTGGTACAAGCCGGGCACCAACTGGAGCTACTCGCACGCCAATTACCTGCTGCTGATCCAGGCGCTGGAGAAGATCACCGGCACCCGGATCGACCGGCTCCTGCGGGAGCGGGTCACGGGCCCGCTGGGGCTCCACGAGACCCGGAACAACTTCACCCCGAACATCCCGCGCCCGGTCCTGCACGCCTTCACCTCCGAGCGCGGCCTGTACGAGGAGTCCACCTTCTGGAACCCGTCGTGGACCACCGCGCCCGGTGCCGTGATCACCACGCAGATCTGTGACCTGGCCCGTTCCGCGCAGGGCATCGGCAGCGGGCGGCTCATCTCGCGCCGCTCCTACCGCACCCTGGTCAACCCGGGAACCGTCGGTCTCGGCCACCCGACGGACCGGTGTCCCGCCACGGTCTGTCTGCCGCAGACCGAGGCCAAGCACTTCGGGCTCGGCGTCATCGTGATCAACGGCTGGATCCTCCAGAACCCCTCGTTCTCGGGCTACGCGGCGATCCAGGCGTACCTCCCGTCCGACCGTCTCGCCATCGCGGTCAACGCCACCAAGACCAAGGACACGCCCGACGGCAACATGGCCGAGGTCGTCGCGCAGCGCATCGCGGCGGCGCTCGCCCCGCAGGCCCCGCTGGCGCTCGGCTGACCCGCCCGTAGCGCCTTCGGACCGCGTCCCGCCACGCGGAGGCGCCGGCTTCGTCCCGCCCCCCGGGCCCGGTTGGGTCCGGGGGGCGCGTGTCCTCCCGCGGGCGGCGGGAGTTGGACGGGGAGAACTCCCGTCTCTCCCCACGCTCCCGGCTCCTTCCGGGCGGGGGACACCCCGTTCGGAGGTGGCCGCCCGTGCGCGCCTTGTACGTACCCGCCCGTCTGGCCGCCGCGGTCCTGGCCCTGGCCGCCACCGCGGGCTGTATGAGCGTCGGTGCCGACGCGGGGCAGCCGGCGCCCTCGCACCCGGCGGGCAGACGGGCCGACGGGGTGCCCGGCGCCGGGGCCGCGGCGGGCGCCGGCGGGATCGGGTCGTACGGCGGGAAGGGCGGCAAGGACGGCAAGCGGGGCAAGGCCTCGGCGAAGCCGGGGCAGTCCGCCTCCGACGACCCGTCGGCGTCCGCGTCACCCGGCGCGAAGCCCTCCGCGAAGGCGACGGACAAGGACGGGAGCCCGTCCGAGGGCTCCGCGCCGCCCGGCGGCGACCCGACCCCCTCGCGTACGACGGAGGAGCCGAGCTCCGAGCCCTCGTCGGACCCGCCGCCCCCGTCGTCCGACCCCGGCCCCGGTCCCGCGGAGCCGTCCTCGTCGGCGCACGAGCAGCCGGTGACCCAGCTCGTGCAGCGGGAACCGGCGCCGGCGGCGGGCTCCGGGGTCTTCCGGGCCCCGTGACACCCGTGGAGCCGGCCGGAGCCCCTGGAGCCGGGCAGGTCCGGGGAGCGCCGCGGGGGTCCGCGGAGCCGGTCGTCGCGGTGCCCGCGCGGCCGGTGTGGCGGGCTTCACGGGTTTCGGAGCCGCGGATGTGGTCCGTTCAACAGCGCGCCCGGCCGCGGCGCGGTAGCTTTGATGACGCGAGCAGGTGGCTTGGAATGCACCCTCACCTGCTCGTATGAGGCTCAGTTTGCCTTCATGGGGGAAGGGTGCGTATGGTAGTAGATCGTTTGATCCCATTTGCCCGGCGCCGCCGCAGAGAGCGCCGCGTGGCGCGTACTCTCCCTTGCCGTGGCCGGACCGCATAGAGGCGGTCGTTTGCGACTTCACGGAGTTTGGGCGCGTGCCGAGGAACTCCGGAAGGTTCGCATTTCGCATGTCTGTTTCCAGTACTGATCACTTCGTCGTGCCCGAGAACGACGAGAACAACGACGTGGTCGAGGTCGTCGAGACCATCGAGTCCGACGTCGAGACCGCCGAGTCCGCCCCCGAGATCACCTTCTCGGACCTGGGTCTGCCCGAGGGCGTCGTCCGCAAGCTCGCGCAGAACGGCGTGACCAGCCCCTTCCCGATCCAGGCCGCGACCATCCCGGACGCCCTGGCCGGCAAGGACATCCTCGGCCGCGGCCGCACCGGCTCCGGCAAGACCCTCTCCTTCGGTCTCCCGACCCTGGCGCAGCTCGCCGGCGGTCACACCGAGAAGAAGAAGCCCCGCGCCGTCATCCTCACGCCGACCCGTGAGCTGGCCATGCAGGTCGCCGACGCGCTCCAGCCCTACGGCGACGTCCTCGGCCTCAAGATGAAGGTCGTCTGCGGCGGTACGTCGATGGGCAACCAGATCTACGCCCTGGAGCGAGGCGTCGACGTCCTCGTCGCCACCCCGGGCCGTCTGCGCGACATCATCAACCGCGGCGCCTGCTCGCTGGAGAACACCCAGATCGCCGTCCTCGACGAGGCCGACCAGATGTCGGACCTGGGCTTCCTGCCCGAGGTCACCGAGCTGCTCGACCAGATCCCGGCCGGCGGCCAGCGCATGCTCTTCTCCGCCACGATGGAGAACGAGATCTCCACGCTGGTCAAGCGCTACCTGACGAACCCGGTCACGCACGAGGTCGACAGCGCCCAGGGCAACGTCACGACGATGTCGCACCACATCCTCATCGTGAAGCCCAAGGACAAGGCGCCGGTCACCGCCGCGATCGCCTCCCGCAAGGGCCGCACGATCATCTTCGTCCGCACCCAGCTGGGCGCCGACCGCATCGCGGAGCAGCTGCGCGACGCCGGTGTGAAGGCCGACGCGCTGCACGGCGGCATGACGCAGGGCGCCCGCACCCGGACGCTCGCGGACTTCAAGGACGGTTACGTCAACGCGCTCGTCGCGACCGACGTCGCCGCCCGGGGTATCCACGTCGACGGCATCGACCTGGTCCTGAACGTGGACCCGGCCGGTGACCACAAGGACTACCTGCACCGCTCCGGCCGTACGGCCCGCGCCGGCCGCTCCGGCACCGTCGTGTCGCTGTCGCTGCCGCACCAGCGCCGCCAGATCTTCCGGCTGATGGAGGACGCGGGCGTCGACGCCGCGCGTCACATCATCAACTCCGGTACGGCCTTCGAGCCCGAGGTCGCCGAGATCACCGGCGCCCGGTCGATGACCGAGGTCCAGGCCCAGTCCGCGGGCGACGCCGCCCAGCAGGCCGAGCGTGAGGTCACGCAGCTCACCAAGGAGCTGGAGCGGGCGCAGCGCCGTGCCGCCGAGCTGCGCGGCGAGGCCGACCGTCTGGTCGCCCGTGCCGCCCGTGAGCGCGGCGAGGACCCGGAGGTGGCCGTCGCGGCCGCCGCCGAGGCCGCCGCCGAGCAGGCCGTTGTCGAGGCGCCGGCCGCCGAGGCCGCCGTCGTCGAGGCGGACGAGCGTCCCTCGTACGAGCCGCGTCAGCGTCGCGACGAGCGGGGCAACTACGAGCGTCGTGACAACGACCGTGGTGGCTTCCGCCGTGATGACAACCGTGGTGGCGGCTTCAACCGCGATGACCGTGGCGGCCGTTCTTTCGAGCGTCGTGACGACAACCGTGGTGGTGGCTTCCGCCGTGACGACAACCGTGGTGGCGGCTTCAACCGCGATGACCGTGGCGGCCGTTCTTTCGAGCGTCGTGACGACAACCGCGGTGGTGGCTTCCGCCGTGACGACAACCGTGGTGGCGGCTTCAACCGCGATGACCGTGGCGGCCGTTCTTTCGAGCGTCGCGATGACAACCGTGGTGGCGGCTTCAATCGCGACGACCGTGGCGGCCGTTCCTTCGAGCGCCGTGACGAGCGTGGCGGCCACCGGGGCAGCGACCGTCCCTTCAACCGTGACCGTCAGGGCGACCGTCCCGCGGGCGGTGGCTTCCGCTCCGGCCACGACCGTCCGACCGGCCGTCGCGACGACCACCGTGCCACCGGCGCCGGTTCGTCGTTCCGCCGCGACGAGAAGCCGCGCTGGAAGCGCAACGGCTGACGCCTGACAGCTCAGTGAAGTGAAGCGATGTGGCCCCTACCCGGACCGGGTAGGGGCCACATCGTCGTTCCCGGGCCGATCCGCAGAAAAATCGCTTCCTGTTGATCCGTCAACTCACTGTATTGTCAGTGCACTTGTGTGAGGGATGTGACGGCTGGGGGCCAGGTCCAAACCTGGGACGGCGAGCGTCTCCCCGCACTGTTCCGGGAGGGGTATTCCTTGCTTCGTCATTCCTTCGTCGGCCCGGTGAGAGCCAGACGCGTCGCCGTCGCCGCGGCGGCTTCCGCAATGCTCGCGGGCGGCGTGATCCCGCTGCTGCCGACGTCCGCCTCCGCGGTGGGCTCGGCTCAGGAGACGGTGGTCCCCGCCGCGCTGCGGAGTTACAACACGACGGCCATGATCCGCAGCACTTCGACGGGCTCGGGCCACGACGGCGCCGGGGCGCAGGGCGTCTTCCACACGCAGGAGGGCCGCACGGGGGTGCTGTGGACGCGGTACGCCGACGGCGAGTCCGTCGCCGTTCCGCAGCGGGCCGGAGTGTCCCCCGCGCCCACCGGCAGCGACGTCCTGGCGTACAAGGACGCCGACGGGCGGGTCGAGTTCTGGGACGCCACGGACGGTACGTCCCGCAGCGTCCAGGTCCCGGCGGGCCTCGGGTATCTCACGGCCTTCGACAACCTGGCCGTCGCGTTCCGCACCGAGGCCGCCGAGGACGGGACGAGCACCCGGATCATGCACCTGCTCACCCCGGCGTCCGACGGAAGCACCCGTGACGTGACCGTCGGCGGCGGACCGGCCGGGCTCCTGTTCGGCGCGCCGACGGGTGCCGACGCGAGGAGCGTCTTCCTGTGGGCGTCGCTGGACGGCCAGCCGCGTCTGGTCGCGGTGGACCGGGAGAGCGGCCAGGTGCAGAGCTGGAGCGGCCCGCTCCCCGTCGCGTACCGCAAGGTGCTGATCGCGCCGGACCACGTCGTCCTCTTCACCTCCGGCGTCGCCAAGGTCCTGGTGCTGCCCCGCGCCGACCTGTCGGCGGCACCGGCCGGGGTCGTTCTGACGGGGACCGCCGACGAGGCGCGCGGCGCCAGTGACCTCGCCGTCGTCGGCGACTGGCTGGTCAACGGCGTGAGCCCGGTGACCGCGCAGCCGATCGCGGGCGGGCGGGCGGTGGCGCTGATGCAGTCCTCGAGCTCGGGGATCGCGGCCGGCCCCGGCGGCTCGGCCGTGAAGATCGGCCGCACGGGCGCCGACGACTGGGGCATCCGGCGCATCATCTCCGGCCCGGACGGCGTCCCCGTCGTCACGCAGGTCAAGCCGCTGCCCAAGCCGCCCGTCCCCGTCCAGGGAATCTCCCTCGACCAGGGCCGTCTCGTCGTCACGGACGACAGCCGGGACGGGCACCGGGACGACTACGTACGGACCGTCGCCGCGACCGGCGCCCCCTCCTACGGCGAGCGGTCCGAGTTCTCGCCCTACGCGGAGACCGTGTCCATCGCCTCCTGCCCGACGACGGACGTGGCCTGCTCCGAGATCCACGGGACGGCCGACGGCCGGATCGCCTGGCTGGAGCACTCCTCGGCGACGAACGACCTGATCCGGGTCAACGGGCCGAAGAACAACGACCTCTGGGAGCGGTCCGTGCCCGCGGGCGGGCGGATCACCGACGTCTCGGGCCGGTACGTGCTCTACACGACCGCGGACCAGCAGTACGTGTACGCGCTCGACAACGCGGGCGCCCCGGCCCTCACCCGCCCCACCGGCGCCGCCGCCCTGTCCGGGGACATCCTCTGGACGGCGGGTTCCACGCCCGGCACCCTCACCGCGTACGACCTCACCGCGAGGAAGACCACCGAGACCCTCACCACCGACGCCGGTTGCGTCCCCACCGAGCTCCAGGCGCTGGGCCGCTGGATCTACTGGACCTGTGACGGCAGGGCCGGTGTCTGGGACCGTACGGCGAAGAAGTCCGTCGCCGTGCCCGCCGGAGAGGCGAAGCTCGGCGACGGATACGTCGTCACGCACGACAGGGCGGCCGGGAAGCTGACGCTCACGACGGTCGCGGGCGGCAGTGCCGAGAGCCGGGTCATCGGGGATCTGCCCGACACCGGGATCTCGCAGCGGGACGTGCGCTGGACGGTCGACGAGTCCGGCGCGAACGCCGCGTACGTGGACGACCAGGAGCGCGTGCACCTCGTGCCGTCCGGGGTCGACGAGCAGCCGCTTCGGCTGCTGGCGCCCGCTCGGAACACGCCGTCCGTCCAGGCGCACGAGGTCGACACCGTCCCGGACACCCTGACCACCCTGCTGCTGTCGAAGCCGGCCGCGAAGTGGACGGTGACCGCGCGCAACCGCGCCACCGGCAGGACCTACGCCGACGGCCACGACGGCGGACCCGCGCGCGGCGAGGTGAACGTCGGCTGGTTCGGCGCCGATCCGTCGCGCCCGGGCGACTCCTTCGTGCCGGACGGCTCCTACGACTGGACCGTGACCGTCACCCCCGCGGACGGCGTCGGCGCCCCGCTCCAGGTGCGCGGCACGGTCCGGCTGACCGGCGGCAGCCCGGTGCGCCACGACCACGTCGGCTCCGGCGGCGCCCCGGACGGCACCGGCGATCTGCTGACCCTCAACTCCTCGGGAGGGCTGACCTTCCAGCAGGGCGACGGGAAGGGCGGCTTCGCCGGAAAGGTCACCGGCGGCGGCTGGTCGACCAAGGCGCTCGCGGTGCCGTTCGGCGATCTGAACGGCGACCGCTGCAACGACGTCCTGGTGCGGATGAGCGACGGGTCCCTGCGCGGCTACCGGCCGGCGTGCGGCACGGCGCCGACCCCGTCCACCGCGTACAAGTCGCTCGGCACCGGCTGGAACGCGTACAACGTCCTGACCTCGCCCGGCGATCTGACCGGGGACGGGCGGCCGGATCTGATCGCACGCAAGGCCTCGACCGGCGACGTCTATCTGTTCGCGGCGAAGAGCGACGGGACGCTCGCCGCGGGCAAGAAGATCCGTTCGGCGTGGACGGGATACACGAAGATCGTCGGCGCCGGTGACCTGAACGGCGACGGGATCGGGGACGTCCTGGCGCGCGACCGGGCGGGGACGCTGTACCGCTACAACGGCACCGGGACCGGCCTGTTGAAGGACCGGGTCAAGGTGTTCTCCGCCTGGGGCGCCTCCTACGACGCGATCGTCGGGGTCGGTGACATCACCGGCGACGGGAAGAGCGACCTGGTCGAGCGCGACACCTCGGGGAACGTCTACCGCAACGCCGGCACGGGGACGGGGTCGTTCGGCCCGCGCGTGAAGATCGTCGGTGGCTGGCAGGGCTACAAGGGTCTTTTCTAGCCACATTTCCCATCGGCACGGCGCATGTCATGCCCCCGGCGAGGGAATCGCTGGGGGCATGACAGATGACGCCAGAGTGAGTGGGCTGTCGGACGAAGAGCGGCTGGCCCAGCTCGGCTACACGCAGGTTCTCGCCCGCCGCATGTCGGCGTTCTCCAACTACGCGGTCTCCTTCACGATCATCTCGGTCCTGTCGGGCTGTCTGACGCTGTACCAGTTCGGCATGAACACCGGCGGTCCCGCCGTGATCACCTGGGGCTGGGTCGCGGTCGGCCTCATGACCCTGTTCGTCGGGCTCGCGATGGCCGAGATCTGTTCGGCCTATCCGACGTCCGCCGGGCTGTACTTCTGGGCGCACCGGCTCGCCCCGGAGCGCAGCAGGGCGGCCTGGGCCTGGTTCACGGGCTGGTTCAACGTCCTCGGCCAGGTCGCGGTGACCGCCGGCATCGACTTCGGCGCGGCGCTGTTCCTCGGCGCCTATCTGAACCTCCAGTTCGACTTCGGGGTTACGCCGGGCCGCACGATCCTCCTGTTCAGCGCGATCCTGCTCCTGCACGGTCTCCTCAACACCTTCGGCGTGGGGATCGTCGCCCTGCTCAACAGCATCAGCGTGTGGTGGCACGTCGTCGGTGTCGTCGTCATCGTCGGCGCGCTGACGTTCGTGCCCGACCACCACCAGTCGGCCGGCTTCGTGTTCACGAAGTTCGTGAACCACACGGGCTGGGGCGGCGGGGTCTACGTGGTCCTCATCGGACTGCTCATGGCCCAGTACACCTTCACCGGGTACGACGCCTCCGCCCATATGACGGAGGAGACCCACGACGCCTCCACGGCCGGGCCCAAGGGCATCGTCCGCTCCATCTGGACCTCGTGGATCGCCGGGTTCGTCCTGCTGCTCGGCTTCACCTTCGCCATCCAGTCGTACGACAAGGAGCTCGGCTCGGCCACGGGCGCGCCCCCGGCGCAGATCCTGCTCGACGCGCTCGGCGCGACGGCCGGCAAGCTCCTGCTGCTCGTCGTGATCGGCGCCCAGCTGTTCTGCGGCATGGCGTCCGTGACCGCCAACAGCCGTATGATCTACGCCTTTTCGCGTGACGGGGCGCTGCCGTTCTCCTCGGTGTGGCACACGGTGCACCCGCGTACGCGGACCCCCGTGGCGGCGGTCTGGCTGGCCGCGCTGGGCGCTCTCGTGCTCGGCCTGCCGTACCTGATCAACTACGCGGCCTACGCGGCCGTGACGTCGATCGCGGTCATCGGCCTGTACGTCGCCTATGTCATCCCGACCCTGCTGCGGGTGCGCAAGGGCGACGCCTTCGAGCCCGGGCCCTGGCACCTGGGCCGCTGGTCCCGTCCGGTGGGGATCGTCGCGGTGGTCTGGGTGGCCGTCATCACGGTCCTGTTCATGCTGCCCCAGGTCTCCCCGGTCACCTGGGAGACGTTCAACTACGCCCCGGTCGCCGTCCTCGTCGTCCTCGGCTTCGCCGCGGCCTGGTGGCTGGCCTCGGCCCGTCACTGGTTCCTCAACCCCGCGCACCAGCGCACGATCGCCCGGGAGGCCGCCCGCAAGGGTGCACCCGAACCGGTCGATCCCTGACCTTGTGGGCCTTTGGCGCGGCCGGGTCCCCGATACCCGATCGGAGTCCCGGCCGCGTCCCGCTATGCTCGGGGATGCATCGGCGCGGGCCGGTGCGCGTGCCGGGTTTTTCCGGCGCGGGGACCCTTAGCTCAATTGGCAGAGCAGTGGACTTTTAATCCATTGGTTGTGGGTTCGAGTCCCACAGGGTCTACGGAGAAGCCCCCGGTTCAGAGGTGATCTGAACCGGGGGCTCTTTGCGTGGCGGGTGTGGCGCGGTGTCAGCCCGCCGAGAGTTCCGCGCGTTCCGTGAGCTCCGGCAGCGGGAGCGTGTGCTGGGTCTGGAGGACCTTGGCGCGCAGATAGCGGACGTTGTGGGCGGTGGTGAAGACGCCCGTCGGGACACGGCGGGAGACCGTGATGCCGAGGTCGCGGAGCTGTTCGGCCTTGTCCGGGTTGTTGGAGAGCAGGTCGAGGGAGCCGATGCCGAGGGCCCGGAGCATCTGGGCGGCCGCCGTGTAGTCGCGGCCGTCCTCGGGCAGTCCGAGGGCCGCGTTGGCGGCGTAGGTGTCCAGGCCCTGGTCCTGGAGGGCGTACGCGTCGAGCTTGTTGTAGAGGCCGATGCCGCGGCCCTCCTGGCGCAGGTACAGCAGGACGCCGCCGCGCTCGGCGATCTGTTCCACGGCCTCGCGCAGCTGGGGTCCGCAGTCGCAGCGGGCCGAGCCGAACACGTCGCCGGTCAGGCACTCGGAGTGCAGCCGCACCAGCGGGTTCGCGCCGGGCTCGCCGAGGACGACGGCCAGGTGCTCCTTGCCGTCCTCCAGCCCCTCGAAGGTCACGAGTTCGGCGTCGACGGAGTAGCCGTCGCCGAAGCGCAGGGGTACGCGGACGCGGGTGCGCACGGTGGCGTCGGGGTGGTCGCGCATGGTGTCTCTCCGTCCGGCGGGTTCGTACGGTGGTGTGCTTCAGATTTGAAGCACAGCCGCAGGGAGAGACTACATCTGCTTAAAACTTCAAGCAATGGGGTCGCGGGTCCCCGTCGGGCGCCTCATGAGGAGCAGGAACGCCGCCGCCACGGCAGATCCTCCCCGGGGGCACCGGGATCCCCGCTCTGGATGGCCCGGGTGATGGTTCCGCAGATCTCCTCCAGCTGTTCCACCTGCTCGGGGGTCAGATGGTCGAAGACGGCCGTCCGCACCGTCTCGACGTGCGCGGGCGCCACCCGCTCCAGGAGGGTCATGCCGGCGTCGGTGAGGACGGCCATGTGCCCGCGCCGGTCCGTGGGGCAGCCCTCGCGGGCGACGGTGCCGTCCTTCTCCAGCCGTGCCACCGCGTACGTCAGCCGGCTCCGGGTGATCTTCAGGGCCTCGGCGAGGTCGGTCATCCGCAGCCGCCGGTCCGGCGCCTCGGACAACCTGGACAGGATGGAGTAGTAAAGGTGGGGCATCCCCGCCTCCGCCTGGAGCCGCCGGTCGATGGCGTCCGCCAGGAGGGAGGTCGCGGAGATGTACGAGCGCCAGGCGCGCTGTTCGTCGGCGGAGAGCCAGCGGGTCGTCATGGACCCAGTCTAGGTATTGTTTAAAAATTGAACCACTGCATGTGAAGCCCGCCTGAAGCACCGCATGTGAAGCACGCTTGCAGCACCGCACTTGAACCACGCACTTGAACCACGCACTTGAACCACCGCACTTGAATCGCCGCCCGTGGACCACCCCGCGTGAGCCACCGCGGACGACCCCTGTGCGCGTGTGACCGGAGGATGCGACCCGATGCCCCGTCCCTACGTCCTGCTGTCCGCCGCCGTCTCCCTGGACGGCTTCCTGGACGACACCGGCCCCGAGCGGCTGCTGCTCTCGGGCCCGGCCGACTTCGACCGGGTCGACGAGGTGCGGGCGTCCAGCGACGCGATCCTGGTGGGCGCGGGCACCCTGCGCACGGACAACCCGCGGCTCCTGGTCAACTCCGCCGAACGGCGCGCGGCCCGGGTCGCCGGCGGCCGTCCCGCCTACCCGCTGAAGGTCACCGTCAGCGGCTCGGGCGACCTCGACCCCAAGGCGCAGTTCTGGCACACGGGCGGGGAGAAGGTCGTCTACACGACGGACGAGGGAGCCGTACGGGCGTCCGCCCTGCTGCACGGTCTCGTCGGCGTCGACGTCGTGCCGACCGGCCCCGGGCTCGACTGGCGCGTACTGCTGGAACACCTCCACGACGTACGGGGTGTGCGCCGCCTCATGGTCGAGGGCGGCGGCAAGGTCCACACCCAGCTCGTGCGCGAGCAGCTCGCCGACGAACTCCAGCTCGCGGTGGCCCCCCTCTTCGTCGGACAGCCGGACGCTCCACGGCTGTTCGGGCCCGGCGCGTACCCCCTGGGCCGGATGCGGCTCGCGGAGACCCGGCCCGTCGGGGACGTCGTGCTCATCCGCTACGTGCCCACCGCGCCCGGCACCGGCCCGCTCGCCTCCGCCGCGGACCGGCGCTGGCTGGAGCTCGCCTGCGAGCTCGCGGAGCTGTGCCCGCCGTCGAGGACCGCGTTCAGCGTGGGCGCGGTGGTGGTCGCGGCCGACGGCACCGAGCTGGCCCGGGGCCACTCCCGCGAGGACGGCGACCCCGTCGTGCACGCCGAGGAGGCCGCCCTCGCCAAGCTCGACCCGTCCGATCCCCGGCTGGCCGCCGCCACCGTCTACAGCAGCCTGGAACCGTGCGCCCACCGCGCCTCCCGGCCCGTGCCGTGCGCCCGGCTCATCCTCGACTCCGGGGTGCGGCGGGTCGTCACCGCCTGGCGTGAGCCCGACACCTTCGTCACGGACGCCGACGGGAACGGGCTCCTCGCCGCCGCGGGCGCCGAGGTCGTCGTCCTCCCCGAGTACGCGGACCGCGCCCAGGCCCCCAACCGGCACCTTCTCGCCCGCTAGGGCTGTCCGACCGGCACCGGGGCACTTGGGGCGGGCCCGGCGCCGGGTTCGGTGGTGCCGGAGGGGCGGGCCTGAGCGGGTGTGATTCGCGGTCCCGCAGATGGCGTACACTTGGGTTTACCGACGCGGGGTGGAGCAGCTCGGTAGCTCGCTGGGCTCATAACCCAGAGGTCGCAGGTTCAAATCCTGTCCCCGCTACTGAACACCAGAGGGCCGGAACTCGGATTCACGAGTTCCGGCCCTTCGGCATGTTCCCCCTCGGCCGTTCCTCGGCGTTTTCCCGAGGGGCCCCGGTGTCCCCCGTTCCCCGGCGGAGTCCGGCTTTCCGGCGGACACCGTTCTCCCCCGGTCGGGCCACACCGGTCGCCCGCCGCCACCGCACCGGTTCTTCTGGACGGGTGGGGCAGCCAGGAGGTGAGCGGCGGACCGGAGAACTCGACGACCGGGCCGGCCGGCCCCCGCCCCCCGCCCGGCGGCCGGGGACCACCCCGCCGCCCGGACCCGCGGGAGACCGCCCGCGCGGGCTCGGACCCGCCCGCACCCTCGTCCGGGCCCTGCCCGTGCTGCTCGTCGCCGCCGGGATCGTCTACGACTGCCTCACCCCGGCCGCCTTCACCGCGGCCCCGTTCTTCACGGCCGCGCCCCTGGTCGCCGCACCCTTCTACTCCCTGCTCGGCACCGTTCTCGCCGGCGCCCTCGCCGTCGGCGCGGTGCTCGCGGTCCACTTCGTGCTCGGCATCGTCCTGCACGCCGACGCCGTCACCGAGGTGGTCACCGTGACGACGGCCGCGGTCCTCGCCGTCCTCGTCAACGTCGTGGTCCGGCGCGGCGACGAACGGCTCGCCTCGGTCCGGGAGATCGCCGAGTACGCCCAGCGCGCCGTGCTGCCCGAACCCGAGGACCGGATCGCCGGCCTGGAGGTCGCGGCCCGCTACGAGGCGGCGCAGGAGGACGCGTTCATCGGCGGCGACCTGTACGCCGTACAGGACTCCCCGTACGGCGTACGCGTGGTCGTCGGGGACGTACGCGGGAAGGGGATGACCGCCGTGGCCGCCGTCGCGACGGTGGTCGGGGCGTTCCGGGAGGCGGCCGAGCAGGAGGCGACCCTTCAGGGCGTCGCCGGACGCCTGGAGCGGGCGCTGACGCGCGCGGGCACCCGGCACGACGACGCCGAGGCCGCCGAGGAGTTCACCACCGCGGTCCTGGCCGAGATCCCGCACGGCGAGGGCGTCGTACGCGTCGTCAACCGGGGCCATCCGCCACCCCTGCTGCTGTGCCCCGACGGCACGCTCGCCGTCCTCTCCGCCGGGACCTTCGCGCTGCCCCTCGGAATGAGCGAACTGGGCGACCCGTACGCCCCGGCCGTCCAGGCACCCTTCCCGCGCGGGGCGACGCTGCTCCTGCACACCGACGGACTCTCCGAGGCCCGCGATCCGCGCGGGCGGTTCTTCGATCCGGAGGCCTGGTCGGCCGGACGGGATTTCCCTTGCCCCGACGGGCTGCTGACCGCCCTGTCCGAGGCCGTTCGACGGCACACGGGCGGCGCGCTGACGGACGACATGGCACTGCTCGCCGTCCGGCGCCCCTGCGGGGGCACTCCTGAGGGCCTCCGCGACCCGCTTTCACGGCGGCGCCCGTGACACGTACCGGCGGCGCGCGGCCAACTCGCCCGTTTTTCAACGCTCATGACCCCAAAGTCCAGACCAAAAGCCGTTAACGATCACTCGGAACATCTTGGAATTCGGTGGCCGGGTCTATTAACGTTCGATAACGCAGCGCGGCCGTAACAGCCGTCACAAGAGGTGGCTCCGTGCGCACGCGCCGAATCCCGCAAGGGAACCGGGGACCCACATCGTGGGGTGAATCGAGCGTAACCCGCCGTGGTCGCACGGTGGCAGTCGCCCGTAGGAGACCTTCCTGCTCCGAACCCGTCAGCTAACCCGGTAGGCGGCATGGAAGGAAAGGAGTGCGCCCACGTGGCGTCCAACCGGCCCGCTCAGCCATCCCCGTTCGCGCCGAACGAAACGCACACCTTCGGCTATGACAAGGACGAGGAATCCTGGGAGGAGTGGAATCCCACCGCGGATTCTCTCGCTCCCGTCCGTGGCCGGCACCGCACGGGCAAGCAGCGCGGCGGAGGACTCGCCCGCAGTTCCACGGTTCTCGGTGTCGGCGTCATCGCCGCGGTCGGCGGCGGCGGCATCGCCAGCGCCGCTCCGGGCAAGGCGCCCGTCTCGATCTCGCTGCCCGACCTGTCGTCGGTCACCGCGTCGGCCAAGGCCCTGCTGTCGGACGGCGGATCCAGCACCGCCAAGGGTTCCTCGACCCCGCTCACCACCGCCGGTCTGACCAGCTCCGAGACCGCCCACGGTGTCACCGACGCCGGTGAGGCGCTGCGCGACCGCATCATGCAGCAGGCCAAGTCCCAGCAGAACCGCGCCGACACCGCCTCGCAGCAGGCCGCCCAGAGCGCCGCCGCGAAGAAGGCCGTGGAGACCGCCACCAAGCAGCAGAAGGAGGCGGAGCAGAAGGCGCTGGACGCGGCCAAGGCCAAGGCCGAGAAGGAGCGCCTCGCCGAACTCGCCAAGAGCTACACGCTGCCGACCTCCTCGTACACCCTGACCTCGCGCTTCGGCGAGGCCGGCGCGCTCTGGTCCTCCGGCTACCACACCGGACTCGACTTCGCGGCGCCCACCGGCACGCTCATCAAGGCGATCCACAGCGCCACCGTCACCCAGGCCGGCTGGGCCGGCTCGTACGGCTACCGCACGATCCTCACCCTCGACGACGGTACGGAGCTGTGGTTCTGCCACCAGTCCTCCATCAGCGTCAGCGTGGGCCAGAAGGTCGCCACCGGCGATGTCATCGGACGCGTGGGCGCGACGGGCAACGTCACCGGGCCGCACCTGCACCTCGAAGTGCACCCGAACGGCGACCCCACCGCCATCGACCCGATGGCGTGGCTCCACAGCAAGGGCCTCAACCCCTGATCCCCGATCCCCGGCAGTCCTGACGCCACCCCCCCTGCGTCAGGACTCCCGGTCGGGCAGGCACGGACACCCTCCGCCGCCCCCGCCCTCCACGGGTGCTTGTGGAATACATCCATCCGGTGCGGGTGTTGAGGCCGTACATGACTTCCCTTCGCAAGCTCGGTGCGTCCGACCTCGAGGTGTTCCCGCTCTCCCTCGGCGGCAACGTATTCGGCTGGACGGCCGACGAGACCAGCTCCTTCGCCGTCCTCGACGCCTACGCGGCCGCCGGCGGCAACTTCCTCGACACGGCCGACTCCTACTCGGCGTGGATCGAGGGCAACGAGGGCGGCGAGTCCGAGACCATCATCGGCAAGTGGCTGAAGACCCGCGGCAACCGCGAGGACGTCGTCGTCGCCACCAAGGTCAGCCAGCACCCCGCCTACCCGGGGCTGTCCGGCGCCAACATCAAGGCCGCGGCCGACGCGTCGCTGCGCCGCCTGGGCACCGACCACATCGACCTCTACTACACCCACTTCGACAAGACCGAGGTTCCGGTCGAAGAGATCATCGGCGCCCTCGACGAGCTGGTGAGGGCCGGGAAGGTGCGGCACATCGCCGCCTCCAACATCTCGCCGGAGCGGCTGCGGGAGTCCCTGGAGTTCTCCGACCGCGAGGGCCTCGCCCGCTACGTCGCGCTCCAGCCGCACTACAACCTCGTCTCGCGCGACACCTACGAGGGCGCCCTGCTGGACGTCGCCTCCCAGGCGGGTCTGGCGGCCGTCCCCTACTTCGCGCTCGCCTCCGGGTTCCTCACCGGCAAGTACCGCCCCGGCACGGACGTCGACTCGGCGCGGGCGGCCGGCGCCGCCAAGCACCTCGGCACCGAACGCGGACCCAAGGTCCTCGCCGCCCTCGACGAGATCGCCGCGTCCCACGGCGCCGCCGTCCCGACGGTCGCCCTCGCCTGGCTCGCCGCGCAGCCGACGGTCGCCGCGCCGATCGCCTCCGCCCGCACGGTCGAGCAGCTCCCTGCCCTGCTGGGCGTCGCGGACCTGGTCCTGACGGACGAGGAACTCACCCTCCTGACACGGGCGTCGGCGTAACACGTAACACGTAACACGTAACAGCAGGTCAGCAGGTCAGCAGGTCAGCAGGTCAGCAGGTCGGCCGGCCGGTCAGGTGGTCGGCCGGCCGCAGCCGGCCGGTCTAGGAGCGGTACGGGTTGTACGCGGGATACGGGGCCGGCGCGGAGGGCTGCGCCGGCGGGCCGTACGGGCGCGCGGGCGGGACCGCGTAGCCGTAGCCGGGGGCCGGCCAGGGCGGCGGTACGGGCAGCGGTGCCGTGAGCCGGGCCGCGTGGGCGAGCGCCGGACGGGCGGTCTCCCGGCGGCGCCACAGCTCCTCCAGCAACTCGCGCTCCCGTACGACGAAGTCGGCGCCCGCCCGGCCCCTGCGCCCCCGGTGCCGCAGGAACGCCAGCGAGGTCGCGTACGCCTCGTACTCCGCCACCGAACGCGCGGCGCTCTTCCCGAAGTGATGGCGGGCGTACTCGCGGGCGATCTGCCGCGCCCGCATCGAACCGAGCACCCAGGGTTCCGCCGCGCCCAGCCAGCCGGCCGCGGTGTACACGGGCAGTTCGGCGCGGATCGTCCGCAGCTCTCGCTGCCGGGTCCAGACGACGAGCCAGGTCAGCAGCCCGAACGCGGGAACCATGAACGCGGCGTACACCCCGAAGAACCCGAACCGGCTGAAGCCCGAGGAACCGTTCCAGAGCGCGTGCATGCCCATCGCGAGCAGGAGTCCGGTGAGGGGGAGCAGGACGCGGCGCGTGCGCTGGCGTTCGGCGGACAGCGCCGCGAACCCGAAGCCGATGCCGGTCAGCACGGTGAAGAGCGGATGCGCGAAGGGCGACATCACCACCCGGACGAAGAAGGTCGCCGCGGTGACGGAGGCGAGTCCGCTCTCCCCGCTGAGCCGGTCGGTCCCGAACGCGGTCCCGAGATAGAGGATGTTCTCGGTGAAGGCGAAGCCGGTGGCGGTCACCCCGGCGATGACGACCCCGTCGACGATCCCGGTGAAGTCCCGTCTGCGGAAGAGGAACACGAGCAGCACGGCCGCGGCCTTCGCCGACTCCTCCACGACCGGCGCGATGACGGTCGCGCCGAGGGTGTCCGCGCCGGAGGGATCCGCGGTCGTCATGGCTATCCAGCGGGTCGCGAAACTGTTCGCGACGATCGCTATCAGCGCGGCCGCGCAGGCACCCCAGGCGAACGCGAAGAACAGGTTGCGCCAGGGGCCCGGTTCGACCCGGTCCAGCCAGCGGAAGGCCGCTATGAGCAGCGGCACGGGGAACACGGCCAGGCCGAGGCCGACCAAGAAGCCCTCGGTCCCCGTCTGTTCGCGGACGAGCGCGAGGATGACCAGGCCCGACAGCGCGAGCAGGCTGATCAGCGCTCCGTACCGCACCCAGCCCCGCTGCCACCAGTGCGGATGTCTCGGCGCGGGTCCGGCGGGGGAGCCGGGCCGGGTCGGGTACGGGGGATGGATGGCCACGGCATTGACCCTAACGAGGGAGGGCGTCGCCCGCGACGGTAACCGGGTCCCCGGGAATTCCCGGCGGACGCCGGCGGGTGCGTGCGGGTCAGCCGCCCGAGGTGTGCTGGTCTCGATGCTGTACGCGCCGGAAGAGGAGGTCGTTCACCACATGACCCTTGTCCAGTCCCTGGCCCTCGAAACGGGTCAGCGGCCGGAACTCCGGACGCGGCGCGAAACCGCCGTCGGGCACGGTGTTCTCGAAACCGGGGTGCGCGGTCAGCACCTCCAGCATCTGTTCCGCGTACGGCTCCCAGTCCGTCGCGCAGTGCACCAGCGCGCCCGGCGCGAGCCGGGTGGCGGCGAGGTCCAGGAACTCCGGCTGGATCAGGCGCCGCTTGTGGTGGCGCTTCTTGGGCCAGGGGTCGGGGAAGAAGACACGCAGGCCGTTCAGGGAGTCGGGCGCGAGCATCTCGCGGAGCAGGATGATCGCGTCGCCGTTGGCGACACGGACGTTGGTCAGACCGCTGCGCTCGGCGAGGCTGAGCAGATTGCCCTGGCCCGGTGTGTGCACGTCCACGGCGAGGATGCCGGTCGCCGGGTCCTCGGCCGCCATCAGCGCGGTCGCCTCACCCATGCCGAAGCCGATCTCCAGCACGACGGGGAGGTCCGCCCCGAACAGCTCCGCCAGGTCGAGCGTGCCCCGTCCGTCGATGTCCAGACCCCACCTGGACCACAGTCGCTGCAACGCGTCCGCCTGCCCGGTCGTCACCCGGCTGCGGCGCGGCTGGAAACTCCGGATCCGCCGCTCGAAGTGCGAGCCGGCGGGATCCGGCTGCGGACCGTCGGGGAAGCGGGGCTCGCTCTTGGAGCGGTGGTGACGCGGCGTGCCGTCCTCGGCGGAGGCGGGCCGGGTCTCTTCGGTGGAGTCGAGGAAATCAGACACAGTGGGGTCGATTTTACGGGGGCGGCGACGCTGGGCATCCCGTCCCGACGCTCCCGGCCGACCGCTCCTGCTTCAGTCCCGCGCTCCCGGCCGACCGCTCCTGCTTCAGTCCCGCGCTCCCGGCCGACCGCTCCTGCTTCAGTCCCGCGCTCCCGGCCGACCGCTCCTGCTCCCGGCCCACCGCCCGGCCTCCTGGTCCTGATCCCGGCCCACCGTTCCCCGGCGCACCGTTCCCGGTCCGTCGTGGACGGGGCCGCTCAGACCGCCGCGAGGGACGCCAGGGCGCGGCGGGCGACCTCGCGGCCGATCGGGAGGGAGGCGGTGGCCGCGGGGGACGGCGCGTTCAGTACGTGCACGGTCCTCGGGCCCTCCTTGATCAGGAAGTCGTCGACCAGGGTGCCGTCCCGCAGGACCGCCTGGGCGCGGACCCCGGCGGCGGCGGGCACCAGGTCGTCCGGGGTCACCGCGGGCAGCAGCCGTCGCACCGCCTCGGTGAACGCCGCCTTGGACACCGACCTGCGCAGCTCCCCGGCTCCGTAGCGCCAGTGCCGCCGGGCTATGTGCCAGGAACCCGGCCAGGACAGGGTCCCGCCCAGTTCACGGGGCCGGACGACCCCCCATCCGTAGCCCTCGCGGGCGAGCGCGGGCACCGCGTTGGGACCGATGTGGACACCGCCGTCGATGCCCCGGGTGAGATGGACGCCGAGGAACGGGAACGCCGGGTCGGGAACCGGGTACACCAGACCACGCACCAGCTCCGGCCGCGCCAGCGTGTAGTACTCGCCGCGGAAGGGGACGATCCGCATCCCGGGGTCGTCGCCCGTGAGCCGGGCCGTCTCGTCGCAGTGCAGCCCCGAGCAGTTGACCAGCACCCGGCCGCGGACGATCGCCCCGTCGGCCGTGCGCACGGCGACACCGAGATGCGGGCGCCGGTCCGCGCGCACGACCTGGGCCCCGTACCGGATCTCCGCCCCGGAGGCCTCGCCGAGCCGGCGGGCCACCGCCACGTAGTCGCAGATGCCCGTGGTGCCCACGTGGATGGCGGCGAGGCCGCGGACCTCGGGTTCGTACTCGGTGAGCTGGGCCGGGCCCAGCTCCTTGACCGGGATGCCGTTCTCCCGGCCGCGCTGGACCAGGCCGTGCAGACGGGGGAGCTCCGACTTGTCCGTCGCGACGATCAGCTTGCCGGTGACGGCGTGCGCGATGTCGTACTCCGCGCAGAACTTGACCATCTCGGCGGCACCCTTGACCGCGTACCGTGCCTTCAGGGAGCCGGGGCGGTAGTAGATCCCGCTGTGGATCACTCCGCTGTTGCGCCCGGTCTGGTGCCGGGCGGGCCCCTGTTCCTTCTCCAGCACCGTCACCCGCGTGCCGGGCGCCGCCCGTGTGATGGCATAGGCCGTCGACAGGCCGACGATCCCGCCGCCGATCACCAGCACATCGCAGTCGTACGCGCTCCGCATCCGCACCACCTTCCGGCCTCGATAGTGCACTGCGCCACTGACAACGCCCTCAAACCCGAGGACGGCACCCCGCGATTCTTTCGCGCCGCGGGGCCGTGGCGCTCCCTTCGCGCCGGATCCCCCCGAGCGCTCCTTCGAACCCTAGGCCGTGTCCGGCCTAGGCCGGAGCCATCAGCAGCGGACGGGCCCGCTCCCGCAGCTCCACCACGCGCGGCTCGTCGCCGTAGGGCTCCAGCCGGTGCAGCAGGTCCTTCACGTACTCGGTGGTGCGCGCGGAGGAGATGCGCCCCGCGACCTCCACCGCCCGCACGCCCTGCTCGCAGGCCGCGTCCAGGTTGCCGGACTCCAGCTCGGCGACCGCCGACACCACCAGGCGCAGCCCGTGCGAGCGCACGAACTCCTCCGTCGGCTTCGACAGCGCCTGTTCGGTGAACCGGCGCACCTGGCGCGGCGCCTTCAGGTCGCGGTAGCACTCGGCGGCGTCGGCCGCGAAGCGGTCGTACCCGTAGAAGCCGAGCCAGGACGGGTCGTTGTCGCCTTCGCGGGCCCGCTCCAGCCAGCCCTCGGCGGCCTTCAGCGCCGCGCCGGCCGCCTGGGCGTCGCCCGCGCGCGCGTGGGCACGTGCCTCGACGAGCCGGAAGAAGCTCATGGTGCGGGCCGTGGCCAGACCGCGGTTGCGCTCCAGCGCGGCCTGGGCGAGGTCGACGCCCTCGTCGCCGAAGCCCCGGTAGGTCGCCTGGAGGGACATGGACGCCAGGACGTAGCCCCCGAGGGGCACGTCGGCGGCCGCGCGGGCCAGCCGCAGCGCCTGGATGTAGTACCGCTGCGCGGCCTCCTGCTGGCCCGTGTCGAAGGCCATCCAGCCCGCGAGCCGGGTGAGCTCCGCCGACGCGCCGAACAGCGCCCTGCCGACCTCGTCGGAGTAGGAGCCGAGCAGCAGCGGCGCCGCCTCCACCCGCAGACACTCGGGCACCATGGACGAACGCCAGTCGCCGCCCCCGTACTTGGAGTCCCAGCGCCTCGCGTCCTCGGCCGCCTCGCGGAGCTTCAGCACATCGCTGTGGCCGACTTTCAGCGGCGCTCCGGAGCCCTCGCCCGGGTTCACCTCGCGCGCCACCGAACTGTCGGCCGGGGTTATCAGCCAGCGAGAGGCGGGCGTCGCGTAGGCGCTCACGGCGAAGGAACCCGCGAGCGACTGCCAGATGCCGCCGCCGGCCCTGCGCCCGGCGAGGTCGAGGCGGTACAGCTCCGTCGCCGACCGCACCGCCTGCCCGACGTCACGGGGGAAGGCGAGACCCACTTCCGGCGCGGGATCCGCGTCCGCCAGGCCGATCTCGTGGAGCGGCACGGGACGGCCGAGCTTCTGGCCGATGGCGGCCGCGATGAGGTGCGGCGCGGCGCCCTGAGGCACCATGCCCTTCGACACCCAGCGCGCCACCGACGTCTTGTCGTAGCGAAGAGTCAACCCGCGTTGAGCGCCAAGATCGTTGACGCGACGCGCGAGTCCTGCGTTGCTGATTCCCGCGAGGGCGAGAACGGCGCCGAGTTTTTCGTTCGGCCCGCGTTGCTCCCTGGACATGCGCCACCCCTCGACACAGACGGCTGCCGCGGTGGCATAACCACGCGGCATTCGTAAACCCAGCGTAGTTCGCCCGATCCCCAGCGTTAAGGGGCGTACGTCCGGTTGGCGGGATTGTGGTCCGTACGACTGTACGGACCGTGGCGGTGTGCTCCTGTTGTGTGGCCGTGCGCCCGTCCGTGCGCTCTTCTCCGGCCACCGCGGGGAGCGCTTCCATGGAACGTGCGTGGGTCGGCCCGCTGTACTGGATCCAGTGGGCTGGGGGACACCGCCGCCTACATCCCCGCGGGCGGCGGACCGGTCCGGGGGGCGAACTCCGCCTCCCGGACTGTGCGTTGCCGAAGCGGTGCGCAAGGCCTGTACGGAGCGTGTCCGCGGTTGTCCGCCCGACACCGATTTGGCCGAAAACCGATGGCCTCCCCTGAGGGCAATCAGGGCTCCCACCATACGAGTTGAGGGCGCGAAGGGCGTCCTGGGGGAGCGTATCGGGGGCGCATTCGCGTCGACCTGACGGGGGTCGCGTGATGCGGGAGAGGTGCTCCGTTGCGGTGCCGGGCCGGGGGTGCCGGGCGGCAACTGCGGTGCGGGGTGCGGGAGGTGGGTGAGGGGCGCCCGGGCCGGGGGCCGGGCGTGGTCCGGTGGCCGTTCGGGACGGCATCCGCGGGGATTTGCTCGCGATGGGCGCCGATGCGCTTCGATCTCTTCAACGGCCTTTGTGCGGACGGTATTTGCGGGCGAGGTGCCCTCCCGTGGCGGCGCGGGTGTTCGGGTGGGGGCGCACTTCGGGGAGCGCAAGCCGCCGCAGAGTCCCTCCCGCACGCCTCCTTCGTGGCAGCATGGTGCCGAGTTCGTACGGTGCACTGGTTGTCCACAGCCTGTGGAGGCGGCGATGCGATGGTTGGTGGGGTGGAGCAGCACCGTCGCCAGAGCGTCCGCGATCGGCTCGGCGGGCGCCACGGGCAACGAGGGCGAGACCGTTCACCCGGTCGGCTCCCAACTCCTGTGGGGTGACCCGGATCCCCTGTGGGCCGTCGGCGACTGGCGCCCCGACGAGGTCCGCGTGGTCAAGGCCGACGCCGAGAACCGCATCGCCGTCCTCGGCATCTGCGGCGCCTCCGACGACGAACTGCGGGTCGGACTGTTCGCCGCGCGCGGCGGAGCCCTGCGCCACCTCACCAACTGGTCCGGCAGCTACACCGCCGTCGTCCAGGTCGGCCGCCGGGTCACCGTCTGCGGAGACCTCGCCGGCGCCCGGCCCGTGTTCTACACCCCCTGGGCGGGCGGCACGGCCTACGCCACCGCCGCCCTCCCCCTCGCCGACCTCATCGAGGCCAACCTCGACTTCGGCCACCTGGCCGCGATGCTCGCCGCCCCCGACGTCCCCGCCGCGGTGCACGACTCCACCCCGTACGAGGGCGTGCGCCGCATCCCGCCGGGACACACGCTCATCCTGCGGGCCGGATCGCGCGAGATCGCCGGGTACGAGCCCGTCGCCTCCCTCGCCGTCGCCGCGCCCGCCGCCGATCCCACGACCGCCGTGGACGCCGTACGGGACGCCCTCGTCGAGGCCGTCCGCGCCCGCCTCTCCGCTCCCCGCCACGTCCCGGGCACCGACGTGGACCCCGGACCCGTGCCCGGCATGGGGCCCGCCGAGCGGCGCGCCGCACGGGGCACACCGGTGCCGGGCATCGGGGCCGACCTCTCCGGCGGACCCGCCTCGGGCACCCTCGCGCTGCTCGCCGCCGGCCTTCCCGGGGCGCCCGGCACGGTCCTCGGACACGGCACCGGCGCCGGGGAACGGCTCCTCGCGGTGACCTTCAACGACCTCGCCGTGCAGGGGCGCGAGGCCGAGCTGGAGCGGGCCGGGACGCTGGCCGCGAACCCCCGGCTGCACCATGTGGTCGTCACCGGGGGCGAGGAGACGCTCCCCTACGCGGACCTGGACGGGCCCCTGACCGACGAACCGGGGCCCTCCCTGGTGACGGCGGCACGCCATCGCGTGCGGCTCGCCTCCGGCAGCGCGGACCACTTCACGGGCTACGGCGCCCGGCAGGTCCTTGACGCCCATCCGGCCCGGCTCGCCGACCTGCTCATGGACCGCAAGCGGCGCCATCTGGTGCGCCCCGTGGCCGCGTTGACGAAGGCCGACGGCTCGGTGATGGTTCCCGCGCGCGTGTACGGCGCCGCGCGCAAGCTCGTCCGTACGCCCTACCGCACCGGGGTCGAGGTTCTCGCCGAACAGCTGATGAACCGGCGGTTCGAGGACACCGGAGGCGCGGTCGGCGCGTCGCTCGCCGCGCTGAGCTGGGCGAGACCCGGGCCGGCGGCGCGCTGGCTGACCGGGGAGGCACTGGCTGAAGTATCGGTTCGTCTGCAAGGGGGCGGCGGGCGGCCCGGCGTCGGCCCCGGGCAGCGGCCGGGGGATTTCCGCGCCCGGGCCGCACTGGCCCGCCACGCGGCCGACATCCGGGTCCTGGAGCAGGCCGCCGAGATCCGCTTCCAGCGGCTGCACACGCCGTTCCTCGACAACCAGGTCGTCCGGGCCTGCCGGGAGCTGCCGGAGGCGCTGCGGGTGCAGCCGGGGGCGCGGGCGGCGATCCTGCGTACGGTCCTCGAAGGCGCCGGCGTGGCCGAACTGCCCCCCGGGTGGGGGGCTCCGTCCCACGCGTCCTCGGCGGCCGCCCGGACGGGGGTGCGGGTGGCGGCGGACTCCCTGGTCACCCTGTTCGACACGCCGCTGCTCGCTCAGGCGGGGCTCGTCGAGGCGCGTGTCGTCCGCAAGGCGCTGCGCTCGGCCGCGGAGGGGGCGCCGCTACCGCTCGACGGGCTGGCCGATCTCGTCTCGCTCGAACTGTGGCTGCGGCGGCTGCTGGGCCGCCGGGGCACGTGCTGGACGGGAACCCCCGCCCGCCAGCGCGCCGTACCCGCGGGGATAGTCCCGCAGGGCAGGGCCCTGGGAGCGGGAGCCCAGCGCGCCTGACCCGGTCGCGGGTGCGGTCTCGATCCGGTGGGTGGGTCGGGGCCGTGCCGGTGCATCAGGCCGTCGCCGTTGGATGAGGCGTGACCGTCGGTGGCTTC
>NZ_JBHXDQ010000060.1:0-58982 GCF_042725875.1 Streptomyces sp. NPDC127038
TCGCGATCCGCGACCCGTCCGCCCGGTAGGCGGCCTTCCTCGCGGCCAACGCATCGTTGTAGACCACCCGGGCACAACCGAACGTACGGGCCAGCGCGATGCGCTGACCCGGCGTCGGCTCGAGCCGGAAGGAGTACCGCAGATACACGCGACCAACCTAACGGCCACCACCGACATCGCCGGTCCACCCAAGGGGCGAACCTGCTTTCCCTGCCCTGCTCCGCAGGAGCTTCGTTTCCTCCCCAACCTGAAGGCCGGGGTATCCACGAAGGAAACCTGATGAGGACCCCATCGACAGCTGTCGCACGCGTTTCCCCTGCCCTCAGGATCCGTGGTGGCGGGGTGTCGTGCTAGTCGTCCCGGACCGGTGGCTCCGTGAGGCACCGGTCCCGTGGATGCGTGGGCGGGAGGTGTCACCGGCCGGCGAGGGCCGGCATCAGGTGGCCGGCCTGTGCGGGGCGGAGCAGTTGGAAGGTGACCTGTCCGTCGGCGTCGACGCGGGCGCCGTGCACGGCGGGCTCGGGCAGGCTGTTGTAGTGGAAGGGCGTGGAGAAGTAGTAGGCGCCGGTGTCCGGGACGACGACGAGGTCGCCGGCGTCGAGGAGGGGCAGCGCGCGGTCGCGTGCCAGCAGGTCGCCGGCGAAGCAGCACGGGCCGGCGATGTCCTGCGGCACCGGCCGGCCGTGCTTGGCCCGGCCTCGGGGGTCGTGGGCCTCGATCCGCAGGGGCCATGCGTCGGGGGCGAACACCGTCCGCGTGGCGACCTGGGCGCCCGCGTGGGTGATGGCGACGGGGCGGCCGCCGGCGGTCTTGGTGTACTCGACGTACGCGGCGGTGAACCCGTTCTTGGCCAGTACGGAGCGGCCGAACTCGGTGACGATCTCGTACGCGCCCGAGAACAGGGCCGGTGCGTGTTCGCGCAGGTGGTCGACGTAGGTGTCGAAGCCGGGTGTGGTCTCGTCGGTGTCGAAATTGACCGGCAGTCCTCCTCCGATGTCGATGCCGGTGACCTGTCGGCGGCCGAGGCGGGTGTTGATCTCCTCGGCGAATTCCACGGCCTTCGCGATGCCCTGGGCGATCAGGTCAAGGGGGCAGCCCTGTGAGCCGATGTGTGCGTGCACCCAGGTGAGCCAGGGGCGGTCCCGGTAGGTCCGCAGCAGTCGTTGCCGGTTGCCCTCGTCCTCCAGGGGGATGCCGAACTTCGAGGTCGTGGTGGCCGTGCTCATGGCGGTGATCGAGCCGGCGCCGATCTGGGGGTTGATGCGCACGCCGATCCGCGAGCGGGTGCGGCGGGTCGAAAGGATCTCGTCGAGCCGTGAGATCTCCTGGAAGCTGTCCGCGTTCACGGCGACCCCCAGGCTCAGGGCCCGGTCCAGTTCGGCCCGGGTCTTGGCCGGGGAGTCGAACACGATGTGTCCGGGTTCGAAGCCGGCCTCCAGGGCCTGGGCGAGTTCGCCGGCGCTGGCGACTTCGCAGCCCATGCCGTTGCGGCGCAGTTCCTCGAGTACGGGAACCAGGCAGTTCGCCTTGGCCGCGAACGCGTGCAGGACGCGGAGGGAGTCGGGGAAGGCCCGGTGCAGGGACATGACGGTTCCGCCGACGCCGTCGAGGTCGACGAACCCGGCCAGTACGGCCGTCTCGGGGTCGAGGAGTTTTTCCTGTACCGCTGCCCGCAGAATCCGCTCGCGCCGGTCGGCCTTGTCGGAACCGTTCATGCTGCGCCTCCCTGAGCCGGGGTCTCGCCGCCGGGCGGTTGCCGTGGGGCGGGTCCTCAGCCTGTCGTCGCAGGGGCGACCGTGTCTTCGTCGCGTATCCCGGTGTTCGGCCGTGCGGTTCTCACCGTGGAGCGAAGCCGCGGGCCCGGTGGGGTCTCCTTTGGATTCGGGCACGAAGTGGGCGCCCTCTCTTGGTGGCGGACGCTCGTGTGCTCATGTCTCCCGGCCGCCGCCGCGTTGGAGGAGGCGCAGTTGCAGTTGGGCGAGGAGCCGGGCTTCGGGGTTGCGGAGGTCGAGGCCGGAGAGCTCGGTGAGCCTGCTGATCCGGTGGCGCAGGCTGTTCGCGTGGACGCCCAACTCGCGTGCGGCGTCCGGCACATGACCGAAGTGGTCGAGGTAGGCCCGCAGGGTCTGCACCATGGTGCCTCCGCCTTGTCCGGCGTCGAGGGCCATCAGGCGTGCCACCGGTGTCTCCGCTGCGGGGATCGGCCCCGGCAGCGCCTCGAGCATCTGGTTCAGGGCGATGGTCTCGGCCACCTCGCCGGCGCAGGCGACGGTGCGGTGTTCTCCAGGCGTGAGCAGGGCGCGCAGGGCCAGGTCCGCCGACCGGCGGGACGCGGGCAGGTCCTCCAGGGTTTCGACGACTGTGCCCAGGCCTATTCTCGCTTCCGGCCCGGACGCGTCAGCCACTTGCGCCACCAGTGACCTGCCCAGACGCGCGAGTTGTCCGGCGGCCCGCCGTTCGTCCCGGTGCAGTGCGCCCACCAGGACCAGGGCGCCCTGGTCGACCGGTACCACCACCGGGGTGAGGCCGTCGGCACCGCAGCACACCGCCAGCAGGGCGTACAGCCTTCCGGTCTTCTCTCCTTCGCGGGAGGCTCCGAAGCGCACCGCGAGGGCGGCGCAGTCGCCGTGTGCCGGGATCCCGGTGAGTTCGGTCAGTACGCCGGCCGGTCCTCGTCCGTCGAGCAGTGCGCGGGCGGCGTCCTCGACCAGTCGGGCGTGCGTGCGGTGCGAGCGGTGGTGGAGCAGATGGGCGGCGGCCACCCGTGCCGCCGACCGCAGGGTGTCGCAGGCGTGCGAGGGGAGGTCGTCGCCCGCGGCCGCCACCCAGATCGATCCGAGGATCTCTCCGCCCGCCCGGACCGCCATCACCAGGCGTTCGGGATTCTCTCCGTGCGCCGGCCGGTGGATGACGTCGCCCGATCCCCACAGTGCCCGGAAGAACCCGGCTTCCTGCATGGCGGCGACGCGCCATTCCGGCACCCGGCGGCCGAGGATCGTCAGCCGGCGCAGTTCGTCCACGTCCTCCTTGGTTGAGGAGTAGGCCAGGACCCGGGACTCCACGTCCTCGATCGTCACGGCGCCGCCGACCAGGAGTGCCACCGCGTCGGCCAGTCCGTTCAGGTCGCCCGGGGTCACGGCCGGATCGGCGGGGACTCCGGACAGGGCCAGACCGGCCCGCAGTGCTCCGACCAGTTCGGTCCAGCCGCACCACGCGGTGCGGAAGAGCAGGGCGACACCGGCGTCGTCGGCCGCCGTCCGCAGCGTGTCCGTGGGCCGGCCCGACCTTCCCTGTCCGAAGACCACCGCGGCCGCCGCGGAGCCGGCGGCGTCGAGCACGACGTCGATGGCGGCGGCCGACCCCGGATCGACGCCCACCGCCAGCAGCAACTGGCCCCGTAACAGCCCCGGTTCCAGCGGGTCCAGCATCATGACCCCTTCGACCACAGCTTCCAGGCCGCGCTGTGTCGTGCAGGGTTCGAGTGCGCCGGCCCCCATGACCGACAGCAGTCTTTCCAGCGTGGGCCCCGGCACGGCGGCGTTCCCCCGCTCGACGATTCCGTTCAGCACCATCTGGCCCCCCGTCACATCGGCGCGTCGGCAGGTCGCGTGACGGTGAGTTTAGGAGGAGTCATGAGAATGGCGCGAGACGTCCTGGAATGTGCCTGGAGTTCACGTGTCCGTCGAGGGATCGCCGTAGAGCGCGCGGCGGAGAGGGGGGCTTGCGTGCGTCCGTGAGCGCCGGCTCCTCCTGCTCGCATCCGTCTCGCATCCGTCCCGGCTCCGGTCGCCTCGCGCTCCGGGGGGCCGTCGACGATCACGCGCCGGTCGGGCCGGGTGAAATGGGGTGAGAAGAGGCTCGATTGGGAGTATCCGGCCACAGGTGAGTGGCCGGGCGGGTGAACTCATTTGCATCACAAGCATCGAGGGTCGTCCGGCGCCTCGCGCGTCGGCGTCACCGCAGGATCCGCTCTTGCTTGGAGACGTACTGGCATGGAGAATTTTGCTATATGGCATCTCATCATGTGATTGAAGGTAACCATGCCTCCGGCTAGCACGCATTCAGTGCCCTACCCGGCCGTCACCTGGATGGGTGCCACGCCATGTGCTGCCCGGCACCATTCTGTCGGGGCGCGTAGTGGCACAAGCGGTTCAGCCAGAAGGCAGGATGCCTCAGGGGCCGGTAGCCTGACGCGCGGCCGTGGGCGCAGTGACAGACTGCGGCGCGGCCATGCCGTTGCGTGGACCTGAAAGGGATGCCGTGATCTTGTCTGAAAACCCGATGTTCCTGCGGCAGCGATTGCGGGACCGGTTGAAGAAGGCCCGGGAGGCCAAGGGACTGACGCAGCAGCAGGTGGCCGACACCTTCGGCTGGTCCCCGTCGAAGGTCATCCGGATCGAGAACGGGAAAATCGGGGTCAGCGTCACCGACACCATGGCCCTGGCATCCCGTTACGGCATCGACGCCGACGAGCAGCAGGAACTCGTCGAGCTCGCCCGGGCGGCCCGTCAGCCCTCGTGGTACGCGCCCTACAAAGAGGTCATGACGCCGGCCCTCGAGGCGTACATCGCCTACGAGGAGTCGGCCACGATCGTACGCAACTACGAGCGCAATGTGGTCCCCGGCCTGCTGCAGACCGAGGAATACGCCCGTGCCCTTCTGCAATCCCTGCAGGAGGAGAGCGACGATTCCGCGACGGGCACGAGTACGGGACAACGGCATCTGGAACTGCGGGTCGACCTGCGCATGAAACGCCAAAAGGCCCTGGAGTCGGAGGAGTCGCAGTTCTTCTTCATCCTCGACGAGTCGGTGCTTCGCCGCGAAGTGGGCGGAGAAGCGGTCATGCGTCAGCAGTACGAGACCCTGCTGAGGCTGAACGCCCTGCCCAACGTCACCATCTGGTACGTGCCGTTCACGGCGGGACCCTATCCGCTCTTCCGCAGCCCCTACCAGATTTTCGAGTTCGAAAGCAGCAACGACGACCTCGTCGCCTACCTGGAGAGCCCCAACGGCGAGGCCCTGCTCAACGAGCGGGCGTCACTGGGAGACCGCAAGGAACCGGCCGACTACCTGGACGCCTTCTGGTCCGTGGAGAAGAGGCTGGCCAAGCCGATCACCCGCGAAGTCCTGTTCGGCCCGGAAGACTGAAGCCCCGTCAGGGAAGGGAGGAACCCGCCTGCAGCGCGACAATGAATCGTCTCCATACCGGAGCCGAGAATTCCACAGCGGCCGGCGAAGACCCCTTCGAGTCACGCACCCGCACCGCGCCACGCCACACCACTTCGACGCAGGCACCGCTTTCACTGTAGGAGCTTTTCTTCCAGTGTCCTGAAGGGCGAATCACTGAACCTCCCGGTTCCCCGTCAACGGCACAGGGAAGTATGAGTGATCACCCCATGCACGACAAGGCGGAAATCCAGGCAAGTTGTCCGCCGCACAAGAAAACAGCGGAAAGTTTAAATAGCACGACAAAAAGAGCCATATACGCATTCGGTAATTTATTTCGTGAATGCGTGCACCAAAAAGGGAGCCCATGGCCTAGCCGGCAAGCATCCGGCCGTGGGCTCCCCAGGCGAAGCGTCCCGTTCGGATCGATAAGGACACCTCACGCATGAAGTCTAGCGATTCCTCCACTCACGTCATCCGTGCCACCGCACGAAAACACTGGCAGGCCTGGGGCCGCACCATCGCGGGCCACGTCCTCCAGGGCGCGGGCACCGCCGCCGGCGCCGCCCTTGTGTCCTTCATAGTCTGGTGGGCCCAGCGCAGCTAGCCCAAACTCGGCTCACCTCACGGCATCGAGCGCCTGCCCCCGCGGGCGCTCGCCCCCCTTCGACGCCTGCCCGGCCGCCACGCCATCGTCCCTCCGGCCCGGGCCTCGGCGAAGGGCGCGTGCCCGGCACGCGGAAGCGCCGCGCGTCCGGCGACGACGGGGCCCCTGCTCGGGGCCGAGGAATCGAACGCCCCCGTCCGCTGACCGTTGCGCGGATGCGCCCGTCGTGCGCCACCCGCGCCGGCGGCGGGGCTTCGGTGTCCGGGCTTCGGGCGGTGGGGCTAGCGGCGGGTGACGGTTACTCCGCCGAGCAGGCCCCAGGCGTCGATGCGGACCGTCGGGCCGCCGGGCTCGGTGGGGCCGGGGTCGTTGACGCCGCCGAGGCGGATGCCGTGCACCTCCACGACGACGTCGGGGCGGACCGTGAGGCTGACGCCGCCGATCAGGCTCAGCTTGGTGATGCGCAGTTCGGCGCCGTCGGGGATCTCGATGCCGGTGAGATCGACGGCGGCGCCGCCGACGAGCGACACGGTCAGCGTGCGCTCGTGCAGGGTCTCGCCCCGGAGCCGGTGACCGCCGATCAGGCTCACCTTGACGTCGGTCTTCCGCTGTTCGGTCCCGCCTGTCTTCGTCATGACAAGAAGGTAGGCGCGCCGCGGCCCGCTCCCCCAGTGCCCGGTGTCCGCCCTTGGGCATGACAGATGTCACCGCAAGGCCCGACCGCCCCGAGCCGGCCGTTGCTTCGGCTCGGGGCTGCCGGGTGTCGCAGGGCGGGCGCGGACCGTGTGGCACGACGACGCCGGCCAACCCGGTCCGGGGCGAGAGGTGCCTCCCGTGGCCTTACGGGGTGGCGCCGCCCGTGCACACCAGGCCGTAGTTGCCGAAGTAGGGGCTGGTGCTCGAACTGTTGGAGCTGAATCCGCCGGGCGAGATCGTTCCGTCGTACACATAGCCGGTGCCGGCCGCGTGATAGACAGCGGCCTTCACCGACAGGTTGTTCACGTACGAGCCGATGCCGTACGCGAAGCCCGTGGGCCCGAAGCCGGCCAGGTTGATGCACGCCTTCGTGCTGGTACTCGTGACATCGAGGCGCGCGTAGTTGACAGGCTCGTACAGGCACAGTTTGCCGGACGGGCAGCCTCCGACCGCTGACGCGGTGGGAGCCGTCGCGGCCATCCCGGCGAAAGCCAGTCCGCCGACCAGTGCGACCGATGCGAGCTTGCGCTTCATGTCCACGTGCGGTCCTTCCGATCAAGATTCTCTTCGTGAGGTGACCTGATCGAGAATGCTCGAAGAGTGCTTCGAAGTCGTTGGCAATGCGTGCACACCCAGTTGGCACTGCGTCGACGCGAGAGTGCTCCCCCGACGTCCTCAGCGGGCGGGGGCGGGCTCCGGCTTCTCGGCGGGCGCGGACAACGCCTGGAGCCGGTACTCCCTGGGCGAGAGGCCGTAGGCGGCCCGGAACGCGCGGGTGAAGTCGGAGGCGCGGGGCAGACCCCAGCGGACCGCGACGGCGTGGATCGGCGTGCCGTGCAGCGCGGGCCGTGCCAGGTCCCGGCGGGCGCCCTCCAGTCGTTGGCGGCGGATACAGGCCGCGACCGTTTCGCTATGGCGGTGCTGCTGGAAGATCCGGTGGAGGTAGCTGAGCGAGATGTGGTGCGCGGCCGCGATCATGGGGGGAGCCAGTTCCGGGTCGTGGAGGTTCTGGCGGATGAACGCCCTGATGCCTTCCACCAGGGCGTGCTGCCGGGTCTCCGGCGACAGGGCGTCCTCGGTCTCGAGTTCCTGGGCGAACAGGGCCGACACCAGATCGAGGACCACCGCGCCCAGGCGGGACGCGTCGGACGGCCGCAGGGTCTCGGCCCGCCGCCCCAGGCCGACGAGGAAGTCCGAGAGGAGCGCACCCGTGCCTTCCCGGCAGGACAGCGGCCGGCCCAGCAACGCGCGCATCCGGTGCGGTGGCACGGGCAGAAGCGCCTTGGGGAAGTCGGCCCCCACTCCGCTGACGGCCTGGCTCCGTCCGTCGTCCGCCGATCTCAGGTCGTAGGGACGTGAACTGTCGACCACGTGCAGATCGCCCGGCCCGTGGACGGTGTTCCGGTCGGCGTGGTCAAGGCCCAGTCCGCCTTCGAGGAGGAGCGTGAGGTGGTAGGTCTCGGGATCGGAGCGCCTGACGTGCCGGGAGCTGCGCCGGAAGCGCGAGGGCCGGAACGATGTCGGCCACACGTTCAGGGGCCCCATGTCCATCTGCCGTAACTCGGCCTGGAAGTCGGTGGCGTGAACGCTGCTGACGTCGTGAGGGGAACGTGTACGGCCGACCAGTTCACACCAGTATGCGAAGCGGTCCGCCATGGGCACGTCATGAGTGTGGATCAAGGTCCCGATCATGGGTCATCTCCGTAGGGATGGGCCGCTGGATGCCGGCTCCTCCCTACGATGCCGGACCATGGGGCCGGGTTCACCGTGGAACGAGGCCCGGCCCCTTCGTCGGACGACGAAGGGGCCGGTTCCACGGACCGCGGGTTGCCGCCCTGAGGGGCGGCCGGGGATCAGGCCGCGACGAGTTCCCGCTCCCGGTCCCGGTCCGGCGTCTTGACCTTGGGCTTCCTGTTCGGCAGCGAGAGGCGGAAGACCTTGTGCCACGCGGAGAACACCTGCTTGGGCAGCGGCCCGGTGACGTACTCCAGCTCGTACTTCTCGAACAGCGCGCGCACCTTCACCGCGACCTCGGCGTACCGGTTGCTCGGCAGGTCCGGGAACAGGTGGTGCTCGATCTGGTGCGACAGGTTGCCGGTCATGAAGTGCATGGCCTTGCTGCCGCTGATGTTCGCCGAGCCCATCATCTGACGCAGGTACCACTGGCCGCGCGTCTCGCCCCTGATCGACCGGCGCTCGAAGACCTGCACGCCCTCGGGGAAGTGCCCGCACATGATCACCGAGTGGGACCAGATGTTGCGGACCAGGTTCGCGGTGAACGTGGCGGCGAGGGTGGTGAGGAACGACGGGCCCGACAGCAGCGGGTGGATCACGTAGTCCTTGAGCACCTGCTTGCGGATCTTGCGGCCCACGGCCCTGGCCCGCTCGCGGAACTCGGGGTTCTTGCGGCGGCGCTTGCTCAGGTTCCTGCCGAGCTCCAGGTCGTACGCCGCGATGCCGTACTCGAAGAAGCAGGCGTTGAGGAAGTTCCACAGCGGCTGGCCGAGGTGGAACGGGTGCCACTTCTGGTCCTCGTCGACGCGCATGATGCCGTAGCCGAGGTCGTTGTCCTTGCCGATCACGTTGGTGTACGTGTGGTGCAGCTCGTTGTGCGAGTGCTTCCACTGGTCGGACGGCGAGACGTGGTCCCACTCCCAGGTGGTGGAGTGGATCTTCGGGTCCCGCATCCAGTCCCACTGGCCGTGCAGGATGTTGTGGCCGATCTCCATGTTGTCCATGATCTTCGCCACGGACAGGCCGGCGGTGCCGAGCAGCCACGCGGGCGGGAAGAACGAGAACAGCAGCACGCCCCTGCTGACCAGTTCGAGCCTGCGCTGCGCCGAGATGACCTTGCGGATGTAGGCGGCGTCCTTCTCGCCGCGGCCGGCGATCACCTCGTCGCGGATCGCGTCCAACTCGCGGCCGAGTTCCTCGATCTGCTCCGCGGTCAGGTGGGCGGTGGGGTCGATGGCGGTCAAGGTGCTCCTACCGTTCGATGTCGCAGGGGCCCGCGGCGGCGGACACGCAGGTCTGGATGAGGACGCCCGGCTCGGCCTCGGTGATCTCGCCCGTGCGCAGGTCGCGGACGGCGCCCGCCTTGAGCGGGGAGACGCAGCCGAAGCAGATGCCCATGCGGCACCCGGAGGGCATGAGCACGCCGGCCTCCTCGCCGACGTCCAGCAGCGGCGTGGCGCCGTCCGCGTCGACGGTCCTGCCGGTCGCGCTGAACGTGACCTGGCCGCCGTCGCCCGCGACGACGATGCCGGGGCGGAAGCGTTCGGTGTGCAGGCGCTCCTGCGCGCCGTGGGCGGTCCAGTGCTCCTCGGCGGCGTCGAGCAGGCCCGCGGGCCCGCAGGCCCAGGTCTCGCGCTCGGCCCAGTCGGGCACGAGTTCGCCGAGACGGGCGATGTCGAGCATGCCGTCCGTGTCGGTGTGCACCTCGGTGAGCCGCAGCTTCTTGTCCGCGACCAGGTCGTGCAGTTCGCCGCGGAAGATCACGTCCTGCGGCCGCGGCGCGCAGTGGACCATGACGACGTCGTCGAACTCGGTGTCGCGCAGCATGCCCATCACGGGCGTGATGCCGCTGCCGGCCGTCAGGTAGAGCACCTTGGCGGGCCTGGCCCGCGGCAGCACGAAGTCGCCGGTCGGCTGGTCGAGCTGGATCAGTGTGCCCGGTCGCGCGCTGCGGACCAGGTGGTTGCTGACCTTGCCGTCCGGGATCGCCTTCACGGTGATCGTGACGCGGCCGTCCCGGCGGTCCGTCGGCGAGGTGATGGAGTAGGCGCGCCACAGGCGCACCCCGTCGACGTCGACCCCGATCCGTACGTACTGACCGGCCGTGTGGCCGCGCCAGCCCCGGCCCGGTCTGATCACGATGGTCGCGGCGTCGGCCGTCTCGGGGTGCACGGCCTCGATGCGCCCCCGCAGGTCGGCGCCCGCGCGCAGCGGGCTGACCAGGTCGAGGTAGTCCGACGGCAGCAGCGGCGTCGTGACCATCTCGAGCATCTTCCACGCCCTGCTGCGGAGGGCTGTACTCGTCATGGTCCCAGCTTGCTGTGTCCCAGGGCGTAAAGTCCTGACCGCAGGACGTGAATCTGATCGACGGAATTGTTCGCAGGGAATAGAACGTGAGCCATGTGACGCGGAGGGCCAGCGAGCTGGCCCTGGACGAGACGACGGTCGCCGTGCTGCGGGCCGCACTGAAGACCACCGCCGACGAGGTCGTCCAGGCGATCATCGACGAGGTCCCTTCCTACGCCAACGCCCTTTCGGGCAGCATGGGCGGCACCATCCGCCGGGCCGTCCGCACCGCCCTGGGGCACTATCTGGACCTCGCGAGCGGAAACGCCGCGGGCGGTGACGGCGGTGACGCGGCCTACGAGCTGGGCCGCGGCGAGGTGCGCGACGGCCGTTCGATGGACGCCCTGCTCAGCGCCTACCGTGTCGGTGCCCGCGTGGCCTGGCGCTGTCTGGCGGCGGGTGCCGTGCCCGCGGGTCTGCCCGCCGCCGAGGTCGCCAAGTTCGCCGAGCTGACCTTCGCCTACATCGACGAGCTCTCCGCCGCGAGCGCCGCGGGCCACGCCGACGAACTGGCCGCCCGGGGCAGGGATCACGAGCGGCACCTGGAACACCTGGCCCGCGACCTCCTCGCCGGCGCGAGCCCGGACGTGCTGCTGGCCTCCGTCCAGCGGGCCGGGTGGCAGCCTCCTGGCTCGCTGACCGCGGTCCTGCTGCCCGCCGCCCAGGCGCGGCCCGCCTACCGCGCGCTCGACCCGGGCACCCTCGTCCTGGACGATCTGCCGGACGCCACCGGTGTGCTGCTCGTCCCCGACGCCGACCGCTCCCATCTGCTGCGGCAGCTGACCGGCCGCGCCGCCGTGGTCGGCCCGGCCCGGCCGTGGACGCGCGCGTCCGCCTCGTACGCGCGGGCCGTACGCGCGCGCTCCCTCTCCCCCGACATCCGCGACACCGAGGACCACCTGCCCGAGCTGGTGCTGAGCGCCGACGCGGACGCGTTCGCGGACCTGCGGGCCCGGGCCCTCGCGCCGTTGCGGGCCCTGCCCGCCGCGACCTCCCGGCGACTGGAGGAGACGCTGCGGGCGTGGCTGCTGCACCAGGGCAGACGGGACGAGGTGGCGGCGGAGCTGTTCGTCCATCCCCAGACGGTCCGGTACCGGATGTCGCAGTTGCGGGAGCTGTTCCCGGACCTCGCGTCGCCCCACCGGGTCCTCGAACTGACGCTGGCGGTCGGCCTTCGCGCGGACTGACGCCCTCTTCGGCCGTCCACGACGCCGGTTGCCCCATGGCCGGGCTCGCTGTCGCTGCGGCCGGGGCTGCGCGCGGCGGACGTGACCAGCTGAACAGCGTTGCCACCGAGGCCGGTTGAGGGGGCCAGGGGTTGTCAGTGGCTGGTGACAGGATCACCGGCATGGTTTTCGTACGTACCACTTTGCCGCGGCCCGTGGACGTGAGCGCGGTCTTTCCCGAGCTGGCGCCGTTGGCGCGTCCCGCGATACGGCTGCATCCTCGTCCCGGGTCGCCTTCGGCCGGGGAGAGCTCGGTCGGGGGGCCGTTGCTGTGGCCGGCCGAGGAGCCGTGGCCGCACTGCGAAGCCTCGCACCTGCACGTGGACAGCGGGTTCCGTGAGTCACCGGACGACGTACGGCTCTTGAGGCGCATGCGGGTCCGGTGGCACGGCGATCACGATGGTCCCGGGACAACGCCCGAGGAGGCGGCGGTCAAGGAACGGAACGCCGCGAGGCTCGCGGAGCGATTCGCCGCCGGTCCGCCGCCCGCGGACTGCCCGGTCCCCATGCTGCCCGTGGCCCAGCTGTATCTGCGCGACATACCCCTGCTGCGGCCGCCCGAAGGGGCCGATCTGCTCCAGGTTCTGTGGTGCCCCTACGACCACGAACCGCATCACAAGCCGTCGACCGCACTGTTCTGGCGGTCCGCCGCCGCGGTCGTCGACATCCTCGCCGCACCGCCCGAACCGTACGAGGTGAACCACTGGGGCTATCTGCCGCAACCGTGCGTGCTGGCACCGGAAGCGATCACCGAGTACCCCGACAGCCTCGATCTGAGCCCGCAGACGCGGCTGCTGGTGGAGGACTGGAGCAGATGGCAGGGCACCGGCGTGGACAGCTCCTACGCGGAGTATCCGCGGGACTTCTACGACGTGCATCTGGCTGACGCGCCCGGCTGGAAGGTCGGCGGCTGGCCTCCGTGGGGCCGCACCGACCCCTACCCCCGGTACTGCGCTGTGTGCGACGCCCGGATGGTCCCGCTGCTGACGATCGCCTCCTACGAATGGGACGGCGGCGAGGGACACAGCTGGGCGCCTCACGAGGACCAGGCCGCCGCCAAGGCCGGCGGGCATTGCTGTGGTCAGAGACCCTCGCAGCCGACCAAGGTCGAGGTCGGCAGCACCGACAACATGCAGATCTACGTCTGCCCGGCCTCCCCCGGGCATCCGCACACCGACCTGATCCAGTGAACTGCCGGGACTGTCGCGCACCCTCCCGCAGCTGTGCCGTTGGGGGAGGTGTTCGGCGTCCCAACCCGTCGGCACTGGGGCCTCGTTGGTTCCCCGCCCTGCCTGATGGCGTCAGAACCAGCAGTAGCCGTAGTAGCGGCCGAGCGCGGTTACGGCATCCGGATCCAGCTCCGGATGCCGCTCGTTCATGATTGCCTCGGCTGCCCGCGTGCCCGTCGCCAGGTCGTCGCCCTGGAACGGCAGCGCCATCATCTCCGCGACCAGGGCGTCCAGGCGCGGCCGAAGCTCCGCAGCGGCAGCCCCGAATTCCCTTTCGAGGCCGTCCGGATCCTCATGCGGAAAGCCATGAGGCTCGCGCGTGAGGAACACGCCCACGGCCCGGCTGAGCACGTCATCAATGGCCACGGAAGGTGAGCCTAGCCCTCGGCGACGCCTTCGAGGCAGCGCAGATGGAGACAGGGCGAACGTGGATGCCTGCTCTGACGAGGCCCTGCATGTCACGAGTGGCTTGCTTAACGCGGGCGATGGGGCCGGACGCCCGTTCCCTGCCGTGGCCTGGTGGGACGGCAGGGGGCGGGGACGGCGGGGTGTTCGGGGATGCCGGGCGGGCGGGCGTCGCCTTGCCCGTGGGGTTACTTGCTGACCGCGAAGCGCATCAGGGCGTGCTCGTCGCCCTGCTTGATCTTCCCGGTCGTGTTGATCACTTCGAGCTTCCAGCCGGTGCCGGTACGGATCGCCTTGGCCACCGCGCAGCCGTTGTCCTGGGTGAGCAGGCTGGGCCAGATGTCGGCGACCTGCTGCGAGTCCCCGCCGGTCGCGTCGTACACCTTGAAGCTGATGTTGCGCGCCTTCTCGAAGGCGCTGCCCTTCTTGTACGCGGCGGCGACGAACACGATCGAGGTGATGTGGGGCGGGATCCCGCCGAACTCGACGGTGACCGTCTCGTCGTCGCCGCTGCCGTGCCCGGTCTGGTTGTCACCGCTGTGGACCAACGAGCCGTTGCCCATGGGGTCGAGGGAGTCGAGACCGGCGAGACGCACCGGGTCGCGGCCCTGCATGGCGATGGCGATCAGGTCGAGGTCGGTGCCCGACTTGCGGCGCAGTTTGCCCAGCATCCCGCCGCTGCTGCCGGCCGTGGGGTCCCAGGACACGCCGATGGACAGATGGGTCACTCCATCCAGGTCCGCGGGGCCGTCTTCCTTGGTGAGCGTGATCATGTCCGAGGCATCCTTCCGGTCTGTACTACAACACGCAGAGTGTGCCTGTGCCCTTGTTGGTTCCACACCGGGGGATCCGCTTTCGCCGGCTGCGGCCGCGGGCGCCTGCCGGCGGCCGGTCCGGTTCCGGTTGCGGTCGTTGCGGGGATCGAAAAAGGCCCCGTCCCGAGTGACTCGGGACGGGGCCTTCACAAGAGCGCCGGGCAGGCCTTGCACCTGCATTTCCCCGCAGGAAGCGGGGCGTCTTTCCTTGGACCACCAACGCATCGCTCATCGGCCCGACTTCTGCCGTTCAGCTCAAGATCAATCATAGCAGGTGTGCCGCCGCAGCCTCCGGACCTGCGGAAACACCCGCAATCGTACGAAATCTGCGGCCGTGTCAGGGTCAGGCCGCCCGGCAGAGCTCCGCCGCCGAGGCCGGTGCGGCGGCGCGGGCCGTAGGCACGGCTGTGGTCGTGGCCGTAGCCGTGGTCGTGGGCGTGGCTGTCTGTGCGGGGCGGGTGGTGGTGCGGGCGAAGACGACCAGGCGCAGCGCCGCGAACCGGGCGACGCCGGCGAGGGCGGAGGCGGACAGGTAGACGCCCTGTTCGAGCATCGCGCCGGGTGCCGCCGCGAGTTGGTGCAGGACGAGCATCGCCGCGCAGGTCACCGCGTAGGTGGCCGCGGCGGACCCGGCCGACTGGGTGTGCTGGCGCCAGGTCGCGTGCCGGCCGGCGCCGAAGGTGAAGCGGGCGTGCAGTTCGGTGGCCAGGAGAGTGGAGGCGGCGGTGATCAGGGCGTTGGCCAGGCCCCAGGGGATCAGGACGGCGAGGGCCGCCACGGCGAGGCTGGAGGCGACCCCCACTCCCCCGCCGCACAGGACGAAGCGGGCGAAGGCGGTGCAGGTGCCGGGGGCGGCCGTCCGCCGCCCGCTCTGTGCTGTTTCCATGACCCCACCCCTTTGACTGTTCGCTTCGGACTGTTCGCTTCGGACTGTTCGCTTCGGACTGTTCGCTGTGGACTGCCGGCTCGGGACTGCTTGTCGGGCTGTGCCGCTCGGTTCGCGGAACGCGCCCCGGGGACGGGGGCTGTCAGTGCGCGCCGCCGTCGAGGGCGGCGACCTCGCGTACGGCCTCGGCGACGGCCGCGTAGTCCTTCTTGAGGATCGCGTCGTGGTTGCTGGCGACCTTCGCGGAGACCTCGATGTTCGGGTTGCGGGCGGCCACCGCGTCGAGGGCGGCGCGGATCAGTTCCTGTTCGTCGCCCTTGCTTCCCAGGGAGGCGCCGGAGGCGACCACGTAGCGCACCGGGACGGTGATGCTGTCCAGTACGGGGCCCAGTTCGCGTTCGCGGGCGAGCTTGCCGAGTTCGATGTTGGTGTCGGCCATCTGCCGGGCGTTCATGCGGGGGGTCAGGCCCGTGGGGCGCAGCAGCGGCAGGAACCAGCCCATGCGCCGGAACAGCTTGCGGATGCGCTGTTCCATGGCCTCGTCCAGCCAGTCGTAGGGCTGGGCGCCTTCGACCAGGACGGCGCCCAGGGCGCGTCCGGGGTTGCGGGCGCTCCAGTGGGCTCCGACGAACGCCCCGTAGGACCAGCCCACCAGGAGCGCCCGGTCCACTCCGCGGGCGGCGAGGACGGCGTCGACGTCCCGGACGGCCGCCTCGAAGGAGTAGTCCGCCGAGCGCTTCGATTTGCCGCGGGCCCGCTCGTCGTAGGTGATGTGGCGCCACTGCGGGCCGAGTTCGGAGATGACGCGCCGCCAGTATCCCTGGGTGGCGAACTGGCCGTTGAGGTAGAGGACGGGGATGCCGGGGCCTCCGGTGTCGGTGACGGCCAGGGCCGTGTCGTCCACGGAGACCGTGCCGGTCCAGGTCGTGCCGGTCGGGAAGGCGTTGTTCTTCTTCATGGGGTCCTCCTGGTCGGGGCGGGGGGGGCCGGACGTCTGCGCCGTGGCCCTGTCGCCACCTGCTGTCCGTCGTTTCTGACATTGGAAACGCTACGTTGCTTTCCAATGTTGGGCAACATAGTCGTTGCGACGGATGAGCATTTACCCAGGTAGGAGCGTTGAAAGTGTTGCAACAGGCCGGACGGGAACGCAACGTTCCCGGATTCGATCATTGCAATGGGGGTGGAGTGAACGCTATAGTGGGACGGTCAGGGACCGCTGCGAGGATCACCGAGGAGACGCGATGCCGGGAGGCAGACTCACCCAGCAGGAACGCCAGCAGATCGCGCTGGGGCTGGCCGACAGCCTCCCCTACGCCGAGATCGCCCGCGGCCTGGGCCGTCCGACCTCGACGATCACGCGTGAGGTGATGCGCAACGGCGGCCCGACCGCCTACCGCGCCAACCTGGCCCACCGCGCGACCGAACGCCGCGCCCACCGGCGCAGGACCGCGCCCTCCCGGGGGCCGGCCGCCGCTCCCCAGCCGCACGGCCGTGACGCCGAGGCCGTGACGGAGTACGAGGAGACGTTCACCACCGTCCTCATGGGCTCGGGCCTGCCCAAGATCCCGGCGCGGGTGCTGACCTGTCTGTTCACCTCCGACACGGGCAGCCTCACCGCGTCCGAGCTCGCCCAGCGCCTCCAGGTCAGCCCGGCGTCCATCTCCAAGGCCATCACGTTCCTGGAGAGCCAGAGCCTGGTGCGCCGGGAACGCGACGAGGGCCGCCGCGACCGCTACGTCGTCGACGGCGAGCTCTTCTACCAGGCCACGATCGCCAGCGCCCGGGCCAACGACGAACTCGTCAAGACCGCCCGCCAGGGCGTCGCCGTCCTCGGCCGTGACACCCCCGCCGCCGTCCGCCTGGAGAACGTCGCCCGCTTCCTGGACTTCATCAGCGAGAGCATCACCCGAGCCGCCGAACAGGCCCGCGCGGTCCTGCACACCACCTCGACATCGAACGACACCCCCCGACCCGACCCGGACTCGGACCAGGACCCCGATCCCGACTCGGACTCCGACTCGGACCCGGACTCGGACTGAAGCGGGGCGTCCGGGAGGGCGGGCGGGTCAGTCGATGGGTTCGACGCCGGCGCGCAGCAGGCCGTAGGTGTAGGCGTCCTCCAGGGCCTGCCAGGAGGCGGCGATGACGTTGTCGGCGACGCCGACCGTGGACCACTCCCCCGTGCCGTCCGTCGTGGAGATCAGGACGCGGGTCGTGGACTGGGTGCCGTGCCGGGCCTCCAGGATGCGGCCCTTGTAGTCGACCACTCCGAGGCGGGCGAGCTGGGGGTAGATCTGTTCCAGGCCGACGCGCAGGGCGCGGTCCAGGGCGTTGACGGGGCCGTTGCCCTCGGCGGCGGCGACGATGCGCTCGCCCTTGGCCCACAGTTTCACCGTGACCTCGTTGGCGTGGCTGCCGTCGGGGCGTTCCTCCAGGATGGCCCGCCAGGACTCGACCCGGAAGTAGCGCAGCGGCCTGCCCTCGACCTCGGCGCGCAGCAGGAGTTCGAAGGAGGCGTCGGCGGCCTCGTAGGTGTAGCCCTTGAGTTCGCGTTCCTTGACGCGCTCCACGACCCGGCCGACGAGCTCGCGGTCGCCGCCCAGGTCGATGCCGAGCTCCTTGCCCTTGAGCTCGATGGAGGCGCGGCCCGCCATGTCGGAGACGAGCATCCGCAGCCGGTTGCCGACGAGTTCGGGGTCGATGTGCTGGTAGAGGTCGGGGTCGACCTTGATGGCGGAGGCGTGCAGGCCGGCCTTGTGGGCGAAGGCGGAGACACCGACGTAGGGCTGGTGGGTGGAGGGGGTGAGGTTGACGACCTCGGCGATGGCGTGGGAGATGCGGGTGGTCTCGCGGAGTCTTCCCGGAGGCAGGACCTTCCTCGCGTACTTCAGCTCCAGCGCGGCGACGACGGGGAACAGGTCGGCGTTGCCGACGCGTTCGCCGTAGCCGTTGGCGGTGCACTGCACGTGCGTGGCGCCGGCGTCGACGGCGGCGAGGGTGTTGGCGACCGCGCAGCCGGTGTCGTCCTGGGCGTGGATGCCGAGCCGGGCGCCGGTGTCCGCGAGGACGGTGGCGACCACGGCCTGGACCTGCGCGGGGAGCATGCCCCCGTTGGTGTCGCACAGCACGACCACGTCGGCGCCGGCCTCGTGCGCGGCCCGCACCACGGACTTCGCGTACTCCGGGTTGGCGCGGTAGCCGTCGAAGAAGTGCTCGCAGTCCACGAACACCCGCCGGCCCTGGGCGACCAGGTGCGAGACGGTGTCGCGGACCATCTCCAGGTTCTCCTCCAGCGTGGTGCGCAGCGCCAGTTCGACATGCCGGTCGTGTGCCTTGGCGACCAGCGTGATCACCGGGGCACCCGAGTCCAGGAGTGCCTTGACCTGGAGGTCCTCGCTCGCCCGGGCGCCGGGCCTGCGGGTGGCGCCGAAGGCGACGAGCCGGGCGTGCCGCAGGTCGAGTTCGTCTCGGGCGCGGGCGAAGAACTCGGTGTCGCGGGGGTTGGCGCCGGGCCAGCCGCCCTCGATGAAGCCCACCCCGAAGTCGTCCAGGTGCCGGGCGATGGCGAGCTTGTCCGCCACGGTGAGGTTGATGCCCTCGCGCTGCGCGCCGTCGCGCAGCGTCGTGTCGAAGACGTGGAAGAGATCGTCGAGTTCGCCGGTGCCGTTCCCGGGGTGTTCGCTCGCGCTGATGCTCATGCCGACCATCTCCTGTTCGGGATCTCGGTCCACCGGGACGACCGGCTGCACCGTCCATCTATGACCCCTCACGCTCGGTTCCCGGTCGAGGATGGGCACAAGGGCCGGTGGGAGGACCGCGGGAGACGAGGTTCCTCCGGTCAGGCGTGGGAGCCGGGTCCCTCCGGTCAGGCGCGGCGGGCGTGGGAGGCGAGGCGGTCGGCGAACGCGACGACGAGGTCGCGCAGTTCGTCGGGGCGCTCGATGACGAACGGCCGGTCGAGTGCGGCCAGTACCGCGGGCAGCCAGTCGAGCCGCTCCGCCCGCAGCTCGACACGCATCCAGCGCTCACCCGCCCCCGCCACGGGATCGGCCACTCCGTCCTCGCCCGCCCGGTCACCGGTCGCCGTGGGCTCGGCCACTCCGCCTTCGGCCGACACGGGCCCGGTCTCCGCAGGCTCGATCTCTTCCAAGTTCGCCACGCTGGCGGGAAAGTGGGCGCGGATCTGCTCGGTCGTCCCCTGGATTCGCAGGGTCACCTCGTGGCGGTACTCGGCCGTGGCGAATCCCGACAGGAGACGCTGGGCCGGGCCGGGGCCCTCGGGTGCTTCGAAGGTGCCGGGCAGGGTCCGCGCGTCCGTGATGCGGTCGAGGCGCAGGGTCCGGTCCTCGCCGATGCCGGCGTCCTGGCCCGTGACGTACCACCGGCCCGCGTGAGCGACGATCCCGTACGCGTGCAGGGTGCGTTCGCTGCGCCGCCCCTCGCGGTCGGTGTAGCGGACCGAGACCGGCCGGCGGTGGCGCACCGCGTCGGCCAGGGTGAGCAGGACGCCTGCGTCCGGGGTGGCGGACGCGGCGGGCCGGTCCGTGAAGGCGAGCGCCTCCATGAGGGTGTCGAGCCGGCGGGCGAGGTGCCGGGGCAGCACCCGCCGGATCTTCGCCGACGCCGTCTCGCTCGCCGTGAGCTGCGCCGTCGTCAGCCCCGTCCGGCGGCCGGCGACCAGACCGAGGAGGACGGCCAGTGCCTCGTCGTCGCCGAGCATGAGCGGCGGCAGGCGGTACCCGGGGGCGAGGCGGTAGCCGCCGTAGCGGCCGCGCACCGACTCCACCGGCACGTCCAGGTCGGCCAGCTGCTCCACGTACCGCCGCACGGTGCGTCCCTGGACGCCGAGCCGGTCGGCCAGTTCGGCCACCGTCCGGGTGCCGCCCGACTGCAACAGCTCCAGGAGTGTCAGCACGCGGGCGGCGGGTCGGGGCATGGGCACCAACCTAACGCGAATACCGGACCGGTTCTGTCCCCTATTCGTCCTAGCCTGCGCAGTGCACGCTTCCAGAACGGCCAAGGAGTGATCCCCATGGACTTCGTCTCGATCCGCATCATCACCGGCGACGTGGCACGCCTCGTCGCGTTCTACGAGCGGGCCACGGGGGCCCGGGCGACGTGGGCGACCGAGGACTTCGCCGAACTCAGGACCGCGGGCGCCACCCTGGCGATCGCCGGCACCCGCACCGTCCCGCTGTTCGCCCCGGGCTCCGCCCGCCCGGCGGACAACCGCAGCGTGATCACCGAGTTCCTCGTCGACGACGTGGACCGCGTCCACCGGGACCTGTCCGGTTTCGTCACCGACTTCGTCGCCGGGCCCACGACGATGCCCTGGGGCAACCGGTCGCTGCTGTTCCGCGACCCCGACGGCAACCTCGTCAACTTTTTCACCCCCGTCACCCCGGCGGCCGTCGAGAAGTTCGCCCGCTGAGGGGAAGCCGGGGGGAAGGGGTCACTGCGGCTGGTTGCCGTGTTTGCGGGAGGGCTGGGCCACGTACTTGGTGCGCAGCACGTCGAGGGCGTCGATGAGTCGGGTCCGGGTCTCGGCGGGGTCGATGACGTCGTCGACCAGGCCGCGTTCGGCGGCGTAGTAGGGGTGCATGAGCTGTTCCCGGTACTCCTTGATGTGCTGGGCGCGGGCGGCCGCGGGGTCGTCCGCGGCGGCGATCTCGCGCCGGAAGACGACGCCCGCCGCGCCCTCGGCGCCCATGACCGCGATCTCGTTGCCGGGCCAGGCCAGGGACACGTCCGAGCCGATGGAGCGGGAGTCCATGACGATGTAGGCGCCGCCGTAGGCCTTGCGCAGGATCAGCTGGATGCGGGGGACGGTGGCGTTGCAGTAGGCGTAGAGGAGTTTCGCGCCGTGTCGGATGATGCCGCCGTGTTCCTGGCCGACGCCGGGCAGGAAGCCGGGCACGTCGACGAGGGTGACGAGCGGGATGTTGAAGGCGTCGCACAGCTGCACGAAGCGGGCCGCCTTCTCGCTGCCCTTGATGTCGAGGACCCCGGCGAGGGCGGCGGGCTGGTTGGCGACGATGCCGACCGCGTGGCCGTCCAGCCTCGCCAGCGCGCACACGACGTTGGGCGCCCAGGCCTCGTGCACCTCGAAGAAGTCGCCGGTGTCGACGAACTCCTCGATGACCGCGCGCATGTCGTAGGCGCGTTTCTCGTCGGCGGGCACCAGGTCGAGCAGGGCCGGGGTGAGCCGGTCGGGCCGGTCGGCGGCGGGCTCGGAGGGTGGCTGTTCGCGGTTGTTGGCGGGCAGGAAGGACAGCAGGTAGCGGACGTCGGCGAGGCAGCTCTCCTCGTCGTCGTAGGCGAAGTGGGCGACCCCGGACACGGTGGTGTGGGCGTCGGCGCCGCCGAGTTCGTCGTGGCTGATCTCCTCGCCGGTGACGGCCTGGACGACGTCGGGGCCGGTGATGAACATCTGCGAGGTGCCGCGCACCATGAACACGAAGTCGGTCAGGGCCGGGGAGTAGGCCGCGCCGCCGGCGCAGGGGCCCATCATCACGCTGATCTGCGGGATGACGCCGGAGTTGCGGACGTTGCGCTGGAAGATGCCGCCGTAGCCGGCGAGCGCGGTGACGCCTTCCTGTATGCGGGCTCCGGCGCCGTCGCACAGGCCCACGATCGGGGCGCCCGCGGTGGCGGCCATGTCCATGATCTTGTGGATCTTCTCGGCGTGCGCCTCGCCGAGGGAGCCGCCGAAGATACGGAAGTCGTGGGCGTAGGCGAAGACGGTGCGGCCGAAGACGCGGCCCCAGGCGGTGACGACACCGTCGGTCCAGGGGCGCCTGCCCTCCAGGCCGAAGCCGCTGGCCCGGTGTCTGCGCAGTCCTTCGACCTCGGTGAACCGGCCGTCGTCGAAGAGGAGTTGGAGGCGTTCGCGGGCGGTGAGCTTGCCCTTGGCGTGCTGCGCCTCGGTGGCCTTGTCGCTGGGGCCTCGGCGCATCTGTGCGCGTACGGCCTCGAGTTCGGCGACCGTGCCGCGTCGCTGCCCGACCGGTGTGTCGTCCAGGGCGGTCATGGGGGTCCCTTCCGGCCGTCGTGATCAGCCATCCGTCCGATGAGCCGGACGCCAGCTTCCGGCAGGCGACTTGAAGCCGGTTGGAGCGCCGGACGACGGCCGCCACAGACGCGCCGGGCGCTCCAGCGGCGCTCGAGGACGCGTCGAGTGCGGGGTGCGAGGCTCGGGCCCGTGAGCTCCGATGCGGACGGTCATGAGCCTTCTGGGAGCGCCGAAGGGCCTGCCGGTGCCCCCACTCATCCCCCGAGGGCGCCGGCGGGTCGGCGGTCCGTGCGCTGCCGGAGGGGGCCGCAGCATGGCGCGTCATGGCGCCATCAATGGCCCACAATGGCGCCATGTACATGCCATAGTGGAGCCACGTACACGGAGCGACGCCGGGCACGGCGTACGACACGAAGGAGCCCCCCACCATGTCTGTCACCCTCAGCGACCAGGACAAGCTCACCCTGCGGACCGCCGCCTACGGCGCCGTGACGCTGATGGCCGCGGCCGCCGGCGCCGACTCCCCGCACAAGGTGGCCACCCAGGGCAGCATCGCGCTGACCACCGGCACCGGCCTGGTCGGCCATGTGCTGGCGGAGAAGTCCTCCCCGGTCGGTGACCTGAGCGGCAAGTCCGCGGCCGAGATCGCCGACCGCGTCCTGCCCGCCCTGACCGCCGCCGTGCAGCTGCTGAAGAAGCAGGCCCCCGAGGAGGCCGACAACTTCCGCAGCACCGTCCTGGTCGCCGTCGAGGCGTCCGCGCGCAGCTCCAAGGGCGGCCCCGGCCCCACCCTCACCGCGACCGCCGGCAAGATCACCGCCGCCCTCGACGCCGCCTGACACCCACCCAGCACCGGGCCGGTCCAGACCCGCACCGGCCGATCCGGCCAGGTACCGGCCCGGTCCGACCAAACACCGGTCCAGCCCGGCGCCGGCCCGGTCCGGCCAGGCGCCGGTACGCCCGGCACCGCTCCTCCCGCTTCACGCCCTGGCTCCGCCGAAGACCTCTTCGGCGGAGCCAGGGCGTCCTCGCGTCCCGGGCCGGTCCCGCCACCTGGTGTCCCGCCGGCGGGACACCCCACGTGGACGGCCGGCGGGACGACGGCAAGCCCGACCGCCAACGGACGCCCACCGGTGCCCAGTTGTCTTGAACCGCTCCCCCGCGTGCGTGAGCGTGGAGAGCGGCCAATGCCGTGACAGGCGCAGCGGAAACGAGGGGGCACACGTGGGACACACCGGCACGGACACGGATGTGGTGATCGCGGGCGCCGGGCCCACGGGCCTGATGCTCGCCTGCGAACTGCGGCTGGCGGGCGCCGACGTGATCGTGGTCGAGCGGCTCGCCGAGCGCTCGGGCGAGTCACGGGCCGGCGGGATCCACTCGCGCACCCTGGAGGTGCTGGACCAGCGCGGCGTCCTGGAGCGCTTCCTGGACGAGGGACAGCTCCAGCCGGTGGGCCACTTCTCCGGCCTCTACCTCGACTTCGACGAGTCGGAGTCACGCCACCCCTACCCGCTGATGATCCTCCAGTCCGCCATCGAGCGGCTCCTGGAGGAATGGGCCGCCGAACTCGGCGTGCGGGTGCGCCGCGGCTGCGAGGTGAACGGGATCGACCAGGACGAGACCGGGGTGAGCGTCGAGGTCACCGGGGCGCGGGAGGCGTCCGCGACGCTGCGCGCCCGCTATCTGGTGGGCTGCGACGGCGGACGCAGCACGGTGCGCCGGCTGGCGGGCATCGGCTTCCCCGGCACCGAGGCGACGATGACGGCGCTGATCGGTGACGTCGAGCTCCCCGACCTGCCCGAGGACTACGTCTGGGTGCGGCGCACGCCCGCCGGCGACTACTCGGCGATCGCGTTCGAGCCGGGCTGGCACCGGGTGATCACCTCGGAGTTCGACCGGGTCGCGGACCGCGAGGAGAGCGTGACGTTCGAGCGGCTGCAGGAGTCCCTGGTACGGGTCGCGGGCACCGACTTCGGCATGCGCAACCCGCGGTGGGTCTCCCGGTTCAACGACGCGGCACGACAGGCCGACCGGTACCGCAAGGGGCGGGTGCTGCTCGCCGGGGACGCGGCGCACATCCACTTCCCGGCCGGCGGGCAGGGCCTGAACATGGGCGTGCAGGACGCGGTCAACCTCGGCTGGAAACTCGGCTCGGTGGTGGGCGGCCGGGCGCCGGAGAGCCTGCTGGACACCTACCACGCCGAGCGGCACCCGGTCGGGGAGCGGGTGCTGCACAACACCCGCGCGCAGTCGGCCCTGGTGCGTCCGGGACCGCAGACGGACGCGCTGCGCGAGGTGTTCGGCTCCCTGATGGTGTTCGACGAGGTCAACCAGTACCTGCGGCACCTGCTGACGGCGCTGGACATCCGCTACCCCGTGGACGGCGACCACCCGCTGACCGGGCGCCGGGTCCCGGACGCCGACCTCAAGGGCCCCGACGGCGTCACCCGGGTCCACGAACTGCTGCACTCCGCCCGGCCGGTGCTGCTCGACCTGACCGGCGGCGCGCAGACGGCGGCGGCCGCCGCGGGCTGGGCCGGCCGCGTCGACGTCGTCGAGGCGCGCAGCGAGGACGACACCTGGATCGTCCCGGCCCTCGGCGAGATCCCCGCGCCCGCCGCGCTGCTGATCCGCCCCGACGGCCATGTCGCCTGGGCGGCCGAGGACGGCGCCGCGCCCGACACCGGCGGCCTTCAGGCCGCCCTGGAGACCTGGTTCGGCCCGGCCCTCGCGGGCTGAGCGGCCCCCTGCCCGAAACGACCACCGGCCGGACCCCGTCAGCGGGCGGGACCGGCCGTGACCACCCCGACGAAGGGACGACTCACCGTGAACAGCACGTGGTTGCGACGCTTCACCACGACCGCGGCAAACGGGCCGCGGCTCGTGTGCTTCCCGCACGCGGGTGGCTCCGCGACGGCGTTCAAGGACCTGGCGCGCGCGCTGCACCCGGACATCGACGTGCTGTGCGTGCAGTACCCGGGGCGCCAGGACCGTTACCGCGAGGAGCCGTTCACCGATCTGGCCCCGCTCGCGGAGGCGGTGACCGAGGAGCTGGCCGGTGAACTGGCCGCGGACGGGCGGCCGTACGCCCTGTTCGGGCACAGCATGGGCTCGCTGGTGGCGTTCGAGACGGCCCGGCTGCTCGCCCGGCGTCAACTGCCCGCCCCGCAGCGGGTGTTCTTCTCCGGCCGGGGCGGCCCGGACCTGCGCGACAGCGCCTACGACCTGTACGACGACGCCGACATGCTGGCCGAGGTGCGGCGCCTGGGCGGCACCGACCAGTCGATGCTCGACGACCCCGACATCCTGGAGCTGGTGCTGCCGGCGCTGCGGGCCGACTACCGCATCCTGGGCACCTACCGCGCCGTGGCGGGCGTGCCGCTGACGGTCCCGGTGACCGCCCTGATCGGGGACAGCGACCCGATCGCGACGGTCGAGGACGCCCACACCTGGCGGGAGCACACCACCGGCGACTTCACGGTGAAGGTGTTCCCCGGCGGCCACTTCTACCTCTTCGACCAGCTCGACCGGGTCGCCGCCGCCGTCACCGAGGACCTGCTCACCAGCACCACCGTGTCCTGACCGGCGCCCGGCGGACGCCGGCGCACGAAGGAGGAGGGGCCCGGGGCCGGCCCGGGCCCCTCGCGGTGTCCGCGCGGGTGACCGGGGCGGCGGCCCAGGCACTGACGCGTTCATCAGGAGGGTCTGGAACCGCAGCCCCTGACAGTGCATCCTGGGCGTACCGGCCCTTCTCGCCCATACCGTCGGACCGGCCGGGAAGGGGGAACAGCGTGAACGCCGACGACCGTCCGGGACCGCGCCGATGGTCCACCTCATCGCCCGCGGAGTTCGACCGGCTGGCACGTGGGGTGCTGAGGGCCGCTCGTTACGCGGCCCGGGAGCTGCGGCGGGAGCCTGCGGACCCGATGCGGCGGACGCAGGCCCTCAACACCCTGGCCGAGCGAACGAAGGCGATGCTGCCCGATATGCCGGACCGCCCACCGCTGGGAGCGGCGGCGCAGGAGGGATTCGTCTGTACCTCTCTCGCTCTCGCCCTGCACGTACGAGCGCACAGCTGGGCAGAAGCCGACCTCGGCGCGTTCGGCGTGCCGGGCCGGGCCGATGTACCGCATCCCGGGGAGCGGCGGGCGGCCGACGCCTTCGACGTCCTGGGACGGTTGATGCTCCCGCACGCCTCTCCCGAGGGCTGGACCGCCACCCTCGTCACCGACCTGGCACGCGGCGACGAAACGCTGGAGGCCGCGGTCAAGCTGGGGAAGTACGTCCTGCACCCCACCGTCCTGGCCATCCTCGACGATGCGACCCGCGTCATCGGCGAAGCACTGCACGGCCTCAACATGCACGATCTGGAGGAGCTGGCCCAGTCGCTGTGGGCCTACGCCTGGGACCTGGATCCCGGGGCGGTCGGCGATGCCGATTGGGTGGAGAAGCTCCTCGGACTGCCGGCCCCGCTGGACGACGAGCCGCTCACCGTCCCGGCACCGCGGCTGGACAAGTTGCCTGCCGAGGACGAGCCGCAGGTACGGCAGCTCCAGGTCGTCGGCAGCGTCACCTACTCCCTCGATCAGCTCATGGCCCTCCAGGAGGCCGCGTCAGGTCGACCTGCGCAGACCGATCTGGACACCGACATCGCCAGTTTCGACGACCTGTTCTCCGTCTGACCGGGCGCTCTCAGGAGTCACCCGCACGGCAAAAACGCTGTCACGGTGGCCTTGATTATCCTGATGCGACATGGGGATTGGCCGCTGAAGCAACTTCAGTCGTATTTCGCCGGCCCGCGGACCGGCTCTCGCGCCGGATATGCACGAACATCCTCGGTCTCCGTCACCTCCGCGGCGACAGTCACCGCGGCCACCTATGGACTGAGCGACGCGACCGTGTGCTTTCGGTGGGGGTGTTCATGCTTCGATGCGCAGCCAGGTGTTGCCCGTGCGGAGCCAGAGGGACCCGTCGCGGCCTTGGCCGCAGTGCATGACGACGCGGCCGGGCACGCGGAGCCGGCGGCGGCTGGTCACAGCCCAGATAGTGCCGTCGAGTTCGGCACGTACGAGCTCGACGGAGCGCTTGTTGTGGTTTCGGCGGGTCAGTACCGCCCGGTTGCCGCGGACCGCGAATCCGTCCGGTCTGGGGACGGGGCTGGGGTAACTGACGACGTCGCCGGTGGAGGGGTCGATCCGGGTCAGGTAGGTGCGGCCGGCGGGGTACCAGACCAGCCAGACCTCGCCGTTGCCGGTCGCGGCGGTGCAGCCTTGCAGGGGGTGGTCGGGCAGCCGTCCGCCGGGCGCCCAGGTCGCTTGGCCCTGGCTGCTCCAGCCGGCGAGGCCTGCCGCCGACTCGGGATGGCTGCCGTAGATGCCTTCGTCGCCGTAGGCGGTCCAGATGCCTCCGTGGGCGTCGGTGACCAGGGCGGCGATGTCGTCACCGATGCAGAACTCGGCTTCGGGTGCTCCGGACGGGGAGAACAGGACGGTGTTGGGTTCCCAGAGCCCTTCGGGCCCGTTGGGGGAGGTTCGACCGCTCGCCAGCAGGAACCGGGCGTCCGGAAGCAGGGCCAGGTGACTCGGCTGCATCCGGATGTCCTTCACCACGATGCGCTGCTCATCGTGGCCCCTGACGGTGACCAGCTCACCGGTGAAAGGGACTTGGAGCCTCCATCCGATCCACCCCTTGGCGTGGCGGGTGTGTTGGAGGTGTCGCCGGTGGACGAGCAGGACCGCGAGCTCCCCGGCGGGTCCGGCGCTCCACCACAGGGCTCGGTGTCCTCGTACGGCATCGGCAGGGGGAAGCCGCCACATCTGGTGGATCGAGGTGTCGGAACGTGCGGTCATGGGGCGGAGGTTCATGGGTGGTCGCTTCTGGGACTCCGGGAGCCGAGCCGCCCGAAGAGCGACACCCTACCGGCCTCGCCGCTCCGCCGGGTGCACCGGTCGAGACCAGGATCGTGAGGGTGAGCGGGCCGCCTGAAATCGTTTCGGGGGGCTCAGCGGCCCTCTTCCGGTGCCGACCTGCGGTCGGAGAGGCGGTCCTGGTCGGTGGTCTCGCCGGTGCGGGCCTCGGTGCGGTGGCCGCGTGCCAGATAGTCCCGGACGATCAGCTCGACGGCGTCCTGCGGACTTCTGGTACCGGCCAGCAGCATGACCTCGATCGCCAGATCGCTGTCCAGGCTGATCGTCACCTTCGCCATGGCACCCCCGCCCCCTGAAGAACTCCCCGCGCAGCCTAGCGTCCGGCAGCGCCCGGAAGGCTGGAGAACGGGTTCAGGCGTACGTGTGGAAGCCCCGGCCGGTCTTCTTGCCCAGGAGGCCGGACTCGACCATGCGGAGCAGGAGGGACGGGGGTGCGTACAGGGGCTCCTTGTACTCCTCGTACATGGCCTGGGCGATGGAGACGGTGGTGTCCAGGCCGATGAGGTCGGCCAGGCGCAGGGGGCCCATCGGGTGGGCGCAGCCCTGTTCCATGCCCTGGTCGACGGTCTCGGCCGTCGCGAGGCCCGACTCGACCATGCGGATCGCGGACAGCAGGTAGGGGAAGAGCAGGGCGTTGACGAGGAAGCCGGCCCGGTCGGGGGAGGTGATCGGCTGCTTGCCCAGGGTGTCGCGGACGAAGAGCAGGGCCCGTTCGGTGACCGCGGCGTCCGTCAGGACGGAGGGGACGAGCTCGACGAGGGGCAGGGCGGGCACGGGGTTGAAGAAGTGGATGCCGAGGACCTGGCCGGGGCGCCGGGTGGCGGAGGCGAGGCGTGCGACGGGCAGGGAGGAGGTGTTGGTGGCCAGGATCGCGTCCGGGTCCTCGACGGTCTTGTCGAGGGTGGCGAACAGGTCCCGTTTGAGCTGCTCGTCCTCCTTGACGGCCTCGACGACCAGCTGGCGGTCCGCGAGGTCGGCGAGGTCGCGGGTGAAGGACACCCGGTCCAGGGCCGCGTCGCGTTCCCGCTCGGTCAGCCGGCCCTTGGCCACGCCCCGCTCCAGGGAGGCGGCGAGCCGCCGCGGCGCGGTGGTCAGGGAGGCCTCGGAGAACACCGCGACCTTCACGTCGAGACCGCGCTTGGCGCACAGTTCGGCGATGCCGGTGCCCATGATGCCGCTGCCGGCGACGCCGACCCGTTCGATGCCGGTCGTGGCGTTGTGTGCGGACGTGGTCATGCGGGGGTCCCCCAGTTCAGAAGTGTCGCTCCGATCGACATGCCGCCGCCGAATCCGGCGAGCAGGACCAGGTCGCCCTGCCGGAGCGCGCCGGTGCGGTTGGCCTCGTCGAGGGCGACCGGTACGGAGGCGCTGCCGACGTTGCCGTATCTGATGAGCGTGCGGTGGGTGTGGGCGGCGCCCAGGCCGGTGCGCTCGACGACCTCGCCGAGCATCACGCCGTTGGCCTGGTGCGGTACGAAGTGGTCGACCGCGCCGATGTCGACGCCGGCCCTGCGGGTGAGGGCCAGGAGTGCGGGCGGGACGTGCTCGGCGACGAAGTCCCGTACGCCGCGGCCGTCCATCTTGAAGTAGTGGCCGCCCTCGGCGACGGTGGCCGCGGAGGCGGGCCTGCGGCTGCCGCCGGCCTCGACGCGGATCAGGTGGTGGGCGTCGCCGCGGCTGGACAGGTCGGTGGCGATGATCCCGTACGGTTCGGGGACCGCGCCGACGACTGCGGCGCCGGCGCCGTCGGCGAACAGGATCGCGGTCCTGTGGTCGGTGAAGTCCAGGATCCGCGAGTAGACGTCCGCGCCGATCACCAGGACGCGGGCGGCGGGGTTCACGGTCACCAGGCTGTGGGCCAGCGCCAGGGCGTAGACGAAGCCGCTGCAGACGACGTTGATGTCGAGGCAGGCCGCCTTGTAGGCGCCGAGGCCGTGCTGGACGAGGTAGGAGGTGGGGGGCTGCGGGAAGTCGCCGGTGGACGTCGAGACGATGATGTGGTCGATCTGATCGGCTGTCAGTCCGGCCTGTTCCAGGGCGCGTTCGGCGGCCTTGACGGCGAGGTCGGAGGTGGCCTCGTGGTCGGCGGCGTAGCGCCGGGACCTGATCTGCGTCTTGCGTTCGATCCATTCCGCGCTGACGCCGACGCGTTCGGCGATCTCCTCGTTGCCGACCTCGTGCTTGGGCAGGTAGGAGCCGGTGGAGAGTATGCCGATCCCCATGTCAGGACACCTTCGCCGGGGCGGGTGCGCCGTGGTGGCGCAGTGGGTTGAGGCGGGCGGCGCCGAGCTTCTCGCGCAGGGCGGGGTCGGTGACGCCGAGGCCTTCCTCGGGGGCGAGGCAGAGCACGCCGACCTTTCCGATGTGCTGGTTGTTCTGGACCCGTCGTGCGGCCTCGCCGACGTCCTCGAGGGGGAAGACCTCGGACAGGACGGGCGAGAGGTGGCCGAGCCGGAACAGCCGGTTGCACTCGGCCTGTTCCTGGAGGTTGGCGGCGTGGCTGCCGATGACCCGTTTGAGGTTCATCCACAGGTAGCGGTTGTCGAAGTGGTGGTCGTAGCCGGTGCTGGAGCCGCAGGTGACGACGGTGCCGCCCTTGCGGACGACGAACACCGAGATCCCGAAGGTGGCCCGGCCGACGTAGTCGAAGACGACGTGGGGGTCCTCGCCGACCTGCCGGCGGATCTCCCGTCCCAGGCGTTTGCCGAGTTCGATGGTGCGTTCGGAGGTGGGCGCGTCGTCGCCGCCCATGCCGATGTCGTTGCGGTTGATGATCACGTCGCAGCCCAGGCGGCGCAGTGCCTCGGCCTTGCGCTCGGAGCCGACGACGCCGATGGGGATCCCGCCGGCGTTCTTGACCATCTGGACCGCGAACGCGCCGAGGCCGCCGGTGGCTCCCCAGATCAGGACGATGTCGCCCTGTTTGATCCGTGCGCCGTTGTCGCCGACGAGCATCCGGTAGGAGGTCGCCGCGGTCAGCAGCACCCCGGCCGACTCCTCCCAGGTCAAGTGGGCGGGTTTGGGCAGGAGTTGGCTGGCGCGGACCACCGCGTAGTGGGCGAGGGAGCCGAAGTTGGTCTCGTAGCCCCAGATCTTCTGCCCCTGGCCGAGCATGGCGTCGGCGTGGGTCGCCGGTTCCTGTTCGTCGACCTGGACGCAGCTGACGACGACGTGGTCGCCCGGCTTCCAGTGCCGTACGCCGGCGCCGGCGCGGACGACGACACCGGAGGCGTCCGAGCCGACCTGGTGGTGGGGCAGGTCGTGGCGGGCGGCCCAACCGCCCTGGCGGGCACCGCGCTTGAGGAACTCGAAGGTGGGGACCGGTTCGAAGGTCGCCGACCAGACGGTGTTGTAGTTGATGGAGCTCGCCATGACGGCGACGACCACCTCGTCCGGCGCGATATCCGGCATGGGGACCTGGCCGACGTGCAGCGACTTGCGGACGTCCTTGTCCGCCACGCCGTCGAACATGCCGAGGTCCGCGGCGAGCAGGTGCGCCGCCTCGTAGGTCGAGGGGAGTTCGTGCCGCCCGAGTTCCTCCGGGCCGGCCCCGGCCAGCAGGGCCTGTGTCAGAGAGTCCATGATTCTTTTCCTTCGCCTTCCGCCGTGCCGAACCGTGCTGAGCGGGCCGGGCCGAGCCCGGCGCCGGAAACCCCCGCACCGGAAACCCCGGCGTCAGAGGACCGCGCCCTCCTTCGTGCGCCTGCGCAGGCTCGGCCTGCTGGACCGGCCGAGGTCCTTCCACATGTCCGACAGGCCGATGACGGTCCGCGCGGCGAACAGACGGCGGATGGACACCTCCTGCTTCAGCTCCGCCCGGATCAGGCCGACCAGGCGGATCGCGCGCAGCGAGTTGCCGCCGAGGTCGAAGAAGTCCTCGTCGATGCCGACCCGGTCCACTTCGAGGACCTCGGCGAACGCCTGGGCGAGGATCCGTTCGGTGTCGTTGCGCGGGGCGCGGTAGGTGTCCGGCTCGGTGACGGGCTCGGGCAGGGCCGCCCGGTCGACCCGGCCGGCCGCCGTCACCGGCAGCCGCTCCAGGACCGTGAACAGGGCCGGGACCACGGACTCCGGGAGCCGTCCCGCGGCGAACCGGCGCAGTTCGTCGACCGGGACCGCCCGGCCCTCCACGGGGACGACGTAGGCCACCGGGCGCTGCTGCCCGGTGTCGTCGGGCCTGACGGCGACGACCGCGCCGGCGAGGGCGGGATGCTCGCACAGCACCTCCTCGACCTCGGCCGGATCGACGGCGGCACCGCGTACGTCGGCCTGGGTGCCGGCGTCGGCCACGTGCTCGATCCACCCGTCGGCGCCCCAGCGCACCCGGTCGCCGGTGCGGTACATGCGGGTGCCGGGCGGGCCGAAGGGACAGGGCACGAAGCGTTCGGCCGTCGGTGCGGGCCGCCGCAGGTATCCGCGTGCCAGGCCGGGCCCGGCCACGTACAGCTCGCCGGTGACGCTGGCGGGGACGGGGGCCAGGCCCGGGCCCAGGACGTAGAGGCGGGTGTTGTCCGCCGGGCGGCCGAGGGTGCCCGCGCGGTGCTGCGGCGCGTGCGCGGCCAGGTGGCCGGCCACGGCGAACAGGCCGGCCTCCGCGGGTCCGTGGCCGGTCACGACCGTCAGCTCGGGGCAGGCCTCGCGGACGCGGCGCAGCGCGACCGCGGGCACGCGGTCGCCGCCGGTGAGGACCTGGCGCAGTCCGGCCAGGGCGGCGGGGCGCCGGGCGGCGATCGCGGTGAACAGGGCGGCGGGCAGCCACACGGCGGTGAGGTCGTGTGCGGTACGGGCCCGGGTCAGTGCGTCGGCGTCGAGTTCGCCGGGCGGGGCGACGACCACACGGCCGCCGTTGAGCAGGGGCGCCCACAGTTCGAGGGCGAGTGTGTCGGAGGCGGCCGGGGTGTGCCACAGCACGGCGCCGCGGGCGGCGTCGCGCCAGGTGCGGTCCAGGGCGAGCCGGGCCAGGTCGCGGTGCGTGACGCCGACCGCGGCCACGGCACCGGCCGCCGGTGAGGCGGGCGCCAGGGCCAGGAGGTTGTCCGGGTGCGGATACGTGTGCGGGGCGCCCGGGGTGAGGTCGCCGGGGGCCGCGGGGGCGGGGGTCGCGGCGGCCTCGGCGGAGGCGCGGGTCGCGGGGACCTCAGCGGAGGCGGTGCCGTCGGTGCTCGCGGCGGACTCGGTGCTGTCGGCGGCGGTCGCGCCAGCCCCGGTTACGGCCGCGGTCGCGGTGCCGTCTGCGGCGGTCGCGCCAGCACCGGTTACGGCCGCGGTCGCGGTGCCGTCTATGGCGGTCGCGCCAGCCCCCGTTACGGCCCCGGTCGCAGTGCCGGCTGCGGCAGTCGCGCCAGCACCGGTTACGGCCCCGGTCGCGGTGCCGTCGGCGCCTGTCGGGGCCGTTTCAGTGGTGTCGTCGCCGGTGGTCGCGGTGTGGTCGGTGAGGACGAGGGCCGGGGTGCGGAGGCCCGTGGAGAGCGTCCGGGCGGTCGCCGCGTCGGTGAGCAGCACGTGCGCGGCGGCGTCGCCGGCCGCGCGTTCGACCTGTGCCGCGGGCAGCGCCGGGTCGAGGGGCAGGTGGGCCCCGCCCGCCTTCGCCGTGGCCAGCAGGGCGACGGCCAGGTCCGGTGACCGCTCCAGTGCCACCGCCACGACCGTGTCGGGGCCGACGCCCCGGCCGCGCAGGACCTCGGCCAGGCGGCCGGAGCGCTCGTCCAGGTCCCGGTAGGTCAGGGTGAGGCCGCCGGACTGGAGCGCGACGGCGTCGGGCGTCGACTGCACCTGCCGGGCGAAGAGTTGAGGAACCGTCAGGGAGGTGAGCGGGGTGTCGGTGCCGTTCGGTGCCGTCAGCACCCGCTCCCGCCCGGCGCCGGTGAGCGTGTCCGCGGCGCCGGCCGGCAGTTCGCCGTCGGCCACCACGGCCCGGATGTGGGCGGTCAACTCCTCGCCGATGAAGCGGAGTTCGGCACGGTCGTAGAGGCTTGCGGGGGCGTCGAGGCGGATGAACAGGTCGCTGTCGGCGCTGCCGTCGGTGTAGACGCCGATCGACAGTTCGCCGAAGGAGCCGGTGGTGCCGCCGAGGTAGCGCGCCGGCAGGTCGCCGAAGCGGAGCTGCTCGACGAACTCGACGACGTTCATCACGGCGCCGAAGCTGCCGCGGTCGCTCAGGGCGGCTCCGCTCGCGCGCTGGATGTCGGAGTAGTGGCAGGCGGTGTGGCCGGAGATCTCGTACGTCTCGTCGACGATCGCGTCGGCCAGGTCGGTGAAGGTGGCGTCCAGCGGGACCTTCACCCGCACGGGGACGACGTTCACCGCGAGGCCGGGTGTCCTGCTCGCGACGCCGGACCGGTTGCCGACGGCGAGGGAGAGCAGGAACTCGGGGCGGTCGCAGCGGTGGCGGACGTACACGGCCGCGGCGGCGGTCAGCATCGTGGACGTCCACACGCCCATGGCCTTGGCCGCCTCGGTCCAGGTGTCGGCCTCGGCGCGCGGGACGGTCAGGGTGCGGCTGACCATGCCGATGGGTTCGGTCAGTTCGCCCCAGCGGTCGGCGCTGCTCAGCGGTGCGGCGAGTGCGGCGCGCTCGGTGTCGCCGAGGGCGACGCGCGGGATCCGGGCGGGGGCGGGGGCGTCGGCGAGGTAGTCGCGCCAGAAGCCGGTGTCCTCGGTGAACCGCGGGGAGGCGAGGTAGTCGGCGGCCTCAGCGGTGAACGACTCGGCGTCCCACGGGTGCGGCGGCGCGGGGACCTCCTGGCCCCGTACCAGCGCGGTGTAGACCTCGGCGAGCCGCTGGGAGAGCAGGCCGCCGGTGCCGAAGCCGTCCGAGACGAGGTGGTGGTAGGCGATCACCACCAGGGAGCGGTCCGGTGCGAGGGTGATCACGCCCATCCGGAACAGCAGGTCGGCCCCGAGGTCGAAGGGCTTGCGGATCAGGTCGGCCAGCGCCTCGCGCGCCGCCTGCTCGGGGTCGGCGGCGGCGGACAGGTCGAGGTGGAAGGGCCGCCAGTCCCCCAGTTCGCGCGGGGTCAGGCGCAGCCCGTCGCCGGTGTCGGCGAAGGTGACGCGCAGGACCTCGGCCTCGGCCAGCACGTGCAGGAACGCGGATTCCATGACGGCCGCGTCGAGTTCACCGTCCACGTCCCACATGGTCAGTGCATGGTTCAGCGTGTCGGCAGACATTTCCTCCGCCAGCCACAGTCCTTTATGCGCGGACGAAGCAGCGAATGCACGCACACGGATCAACCCCTTGGAGAACAGGTCCGGGAACAGGTCCGGGAATCGGAGGAATCGGCGGATCACCTCACCTTCACGGAAGGTGAATCGGCAGGTCAAGACAAGTCGGTACGGGGGCGGGACAAGCCGCTTTCCGGCTTGCGGTGTCCCGCCGGCGGGACATTTTCGGAAAGGGAGCGGCCGGCCGGGTCGCCCGGCGGTTCAGCGTGTCGCGGGCTTGGCCAGGGAGGACACGATGTGCCGGGCGATGAGCCGCGGTGAGGGGTGGCGCAGCACCACGTTCGGGCGCAGCTTCAGGCCGGTCGAGGCGGTCAGGCGTTTGCTGAGGTCGGCCGACAGCATCGAGTCGAAGCCGATCTTCGTGAACTCGCCGTCGGGGTCGATGGACTGGCCGGAGGGGTGCCCCAGCACGACGGCGACCCGTTCCAGGACGTGGTCCAGGACGAGGGCCTGGGCGTCGTCGGGGACCAGGGCCACGATCCGCTGCGGCAGCGGAACGGCCTGGTCGTCGGCCGGCGGCGGCGGTTCCTGGACGGAGGTGTCGGCCGCCACGGCCGCGGTGGGCGCCGAGCTGAGCCAGTACCGCTGCCGCTGGAAGGCGTAGGTCGGCAGGTCGACGCGCCGGCGTGTGGTGAACAGGGCGTCCCAGTCGACGCTCCCGCCCCGGACGTGGAGTGCGGCCAGCGAGGAGAGGACGGCCTCGACCTCGCCCCGGCCGCGCCGCGACGAGGACAGCACCAGCGCGTCGTCCAGGTCCTCGGTCATCTCCTGCACGGGGACGGTCAGCACGGGGTGCGGGCTCATCTCGACGAACACCCGGAACCCGTCCGCGGCCAGCTGCCGCACCGAGGATTCGAAGCGGACCTTCTCGCGCAGGTTCTCGTACCAATAGTCGGCGTCCAGCCGCGCGGTGTCGATGATTTCGCCGTACAGGGTCGAATAGAAAGGAAGTTCCGAGGATTTCGGTTCCACGTCGGACAGCGCGTCGATCACCGTGTCCCGTACGCGGGTCACTTGATGGGAATGCGAGGCGTAGTCGACTTTGATGCGCTGGGCCTGGGCGCCGTCGGCCTTCATCTTCTCGATGAATTCGTCGAGCGCGTCGGGTTCCCCGGACACGACCACCGAGCGGGGTCCGTTGACGACGGCGACGCTGATCCGTTCGCTCCACGGCTCCAGGTGGCGCTGCACCACCGCTTCGGACTCGGCGACGAACGCCATCCCGCCGTGTCCGATCAGCTCCACCAGGGCCTTGCTGCGCAGTGCCACGATCTTGGTGGCGTCGCGCAGGGACAGGGCGCCGCACACGTGGGCGGCGGCGATCTCGCCCTGGCTGTGGCCGATCACCGCGGACGGTTTCACGCCCCAGGACCGCCACAGGGCGGCCATGGACACCATCACGGAGAAGAGGGCCGGCTGGACCACGTCGACCCGGTCCAGGGTCGGTGCGCCGTCGGCTCCGCGGATCACGTCGAGCAGGGACCAGTCGGTCCATTCGGCCAGGGCGTCCGCGCACGCGTCGATGCTCCGCGCGAAGGCGGGGAAGGCCGCATAGAGTTCGCGGCCCATGCCGACCCACTGGGAGCCCTGTCCGGGGAACATGAGGGCGACGCCGCCGAGTTCACCGGCGGTGGCGTCGACCACCGCGGAGGACTCGATGCCCTCGCTCAACGCCGTGAGCGCGCCCAGGAGTTCGTCCTTGGTGCGGCCGAGGACCACCGCGCGGTGCTCGAAGCGGGAGCGGTGCGCCAGCAGTGACCAGCCGGTCGCGGCGAGGTCGAGGCCGGTGTCGGCGGCGGCGAAGTCGCGGAGTTTGGCGGCCTGTTGGCGCAGGGCCTTGGCGGTCCTGCCCGACACCGTCCACGGCACCAGGCCGCCGACGACACCCGCGTCCGGGGCGTCCTCGTCCGCCCGCCGGCCCGCCGGTTCCTGTGTCCCGTCCTGCGGGGCTTCTTCCAGGACGACGTGTGCGTTGGTGCCGCTGACGCCGAACGAGGACACCCCGGCCCGCCGGGGGCCGCCGGTACGGGGCCAGGGGCGGCCCTCGGCCAGGACCCGGACCGCGCCCGCGGTCCAGTCGACGTGGTGCGAGGGCTCCTTCACGTGCAGGGTCTTGGGCAGGTGGCCGTGGCGCATGGCCATCACGGTCTTGATGACCCCGCCGACGCCGGCGGCGGCCTGGGCGTGTCCGAGGTTCGACTTCAGGGAGCCCAGCCACAGCGGCCGGTCCGCGTTGCGGTCCTGGCCGTAGGTGGCCAGCAGTGCGCCGGCCTCGATGGGATCGCCGAGGACGGTGCCGGTGCCGTGGGCCTCGACCAGGTCGACCTCGGCGGGGGTGACGCCCGCGCCGGCCAGGGCCTTGCGGATCACCTTCTCCTGGGCGCGGCCGTTGGGGGCGGTGAGCCCGTTGCTGGCTCCGTCCTGGTTGACCGCGGTGCCGCGGACGACGGCGAGCACCGGGTGGTTGTTGCGCCGGGCGTCGGAGAGGCGCTCCAGGAGGAGCACGCCCACGCCCTCGGCCCAGCCGGTGCCGTCGGCGCCGTCGGCGAAGGCCTTGCAGCGGCCGTCGGGCGAGAGGGCGGCCTGCCGGGAGAACTCCACGAACATCGCGGGCGTGGCCATCACCAGTGCCCCGCCGGCCAGGGCCAGGGAGCACTCCCCCGAGCGCAGGGACTGCACCGCCAGGTGGAGGGCGACCAGGGACGAGGAGCAGGCGGTGTCCACCGACACGGCGGGTCCGGTCAGGCCCAGTTCGTAGGCGACGCGGCCGGAGGCGACGCTCAGGGCGCTGCCGTAGAGCAGGTAGCCCTCCAGCTCCTTCTGGCCGCCTTCCAGGAAGCGCCAGCCGTACTCGGAGGAGCTGACCCCGGAGAAGACGCCGACCTCGGAGCCGCGGACCTCTGCGGGGACGATCCCGGCGCGTTCGAAGGCCTCCCAGGAGGTCTCCAGGAGCAGGCGGTGGTGCGGGTCGACGGCGAGGGCCTCGCGGGGGCTGGTGCCGAAGAAGTCGGCGTCCCAGCCGGCGACGTCGGCCAGGAAGCCGCCCTGGCGGGTGTAGGCGTGGCCGGTGGCGTCGGGGTCGGGGTCGTAGACGTCGCGCCAGCCGCGGTCGTCGGGGAAGTCGGCGATGACGTCGCGGCCCTCGCGGACCACGTCCCACAGTTCCTCGGGGGTCGTCACGCCTCCCGGGTAGCGGCAGGCCATGGCCACGACGGCGATCGGCTCGCCGCGGCCGGTCTTGAGGGCGTCGTTCTCCTGCCGGAGGCGGTCGCGTTCCTCCAGGAGTGTGCGCAGCGCCCGCTGGACCCGGTCCGCGCCGTCCGCCGTGCGTTCCGCGGAATTGGTCATCAGATCGTCCCTTCGGGGATACTCCGGCCTCTCGGCCGGGAAGACAAAGCTCCAGCGGAGCAGGACAGGGAAGCGCACATCGGAGCCAGGGCGTTTCGACGGCCAGCCGTCGACTGAAACCCCTCACAGGCAGGAGAGTTGATAGCGTGTGAGGGGTGACCCAGCAGGTCAGGCGGGCTTTCAAATACCGCTTCTACCCCACGGCCGAGCAGGCGGCTGAGTTGTCGCGGACGTTCGGTTGCGTCCGCCTGGTGTACAACCGGGCGTTGGAGGAGCGCACCCGAGCCTGGAACAGCGAGCAGCGCCGGATCTCCTTCGCACAGTCCTCTGCTGCTCTGACGCGGTGGAAGCGGACCGAGGAGCTGGCCTTCCTGGCCGAGGTGTCCTCTGTCCCGCTGCAGCAGGCCCTGAGACATCTGCAGACGGCGTTCAACAATTTCTTTGCTAAGCGGACGGGATACCCGCGCTACAAGTCGCGGAAGAGGTCCCGGGTTTCGGCCTCGTACACCCGCAGCGCTTTCACATGGCGCGAGGGGACACTGACGCTGGCCAAGACGGCCGGACCTCTGGACATCCACTGGTCGCGTCCCCTGCCTCCAGGAGCGGAGCCGACGACGGTGACCGTGTCCCGTGACAGCGCGGGCCGCTGGTTCGTCTCCCTGCTGTGCCAGGACGCCATCGCCCCGGCACCCGCCACGACGACGGCTGTCGGCATCGACGCAGGGATCTCCGACCTGGTGACCCTGTCCACTGGGGAGAAAATCGCCAACCCCAGGCACGAGCGCCGTGACCGCGCCCGGCTGGCACGTGCGCAGCGGGAGCTGTCGCGGAAGGCCAAGGACTCGAACAATCGGGCCAAGGCCCGGGCAGGAGTCGCCCGCGTCCACGCCCGGATCGCCGACCGACGCCGGGACTTCCTGCACAAGCTGTCGACTCGTCTCGTCCGTGAGAACCAAACGGTCGTGATCGAGGACCTCGCCGTCCGCAACCTGCTGAAGAACGGCCGTCTCGCGCGCGCCATTGCGGATGCTTCGTGGACGGAACTCCGCTCCATGCTGGAGTACAAGTGCGCCTGGTACGGACGCGAACTCGTGGTGATCGACCGCTGGTTCCCGTCGAGCAGGCTGTGCGGTGGCTGCGGCACGGTCCGCGGAAAGCTGTCGCTGAACGTCCGCACGTGGACATGCGCCACCTGTGGGTCCGTGCACGACCGCGACGTGAACGCGGCACGCAACATCTTGGCCGCCGGGCTGGCGGCGTCTGCCTGTGGAGACGGTGTAAGACCTCAACGGGAATCCTCCCGGACGGGGCGGTCGTCGGTGAAGCAGGAAACCCAGCGGGCGACCGCTGGAATCCCCCGCTCGTAGGTGGAGGACAAGGTCAACTACTTCTCTTCCAGGGCCAGGTCGACCAGTGCTTCGAGATCCAGGTCCGACAGTTCCTCCGCGCCGGCCGCCTCGTCGGCCGCCGGGGCGGGGGTGTGGGTCGCGGGGGTGGTGGCGCAGGCCAGGACCTGGTCGAGGACGCCCGCGTCGCGCAGGCTGTCGATGGAGACGGTCCGCAGCAGTTCGCGGATCGCCGCGTCCTCGTCCGCCCGGTCCGGTTCGCCGGTGGCTTCGGGGCGCAGCAGGTCGCTGATGTGGTCGCTCAGTTCGCGTGGTGTCGGGTAACTGAACACGATGGTGGACGGCAGTCGAAGACCGGTGGAGGCGTTCAGGCGGTTGCAGAGTTCGACGGCGATCAGGGAGTCGGATCCGAGCCGGGTGAACGCCTCGTCGGGGTCGACCTTCGCGCCGGAGGTGTGGCCGAAGACGACGGCGACCTGGTCGCGGACCCATTCCAGGACGGCTGTCCGTGCCTGGTCGGCGGGCAGGCCGCTCAGGCGGGCGGGCAGTGCGGCCGGGCCGGTGTCCTGGGCGGTGGCGGCCCTGGTGCGGCGGGGGCGGCCGGTTTCGGCGAGGTCGCGCAGCAGGGGCGGCACCTGGGCGGTGTCCTGCTCGCGCAGGGCGGTGAGGTCCAGGTGGGCCGGGACGAGGGCCGCCGCGCCGTTGGTGCGGGCCGTGTCGAGGAGGGCCAGGGCGTCGGGGGTCGGCATGGCGGCGATGCCGGTGCGGCGCAGCCGGGAGAGGTCGGCGGCGTCGAGTTCGCCGGTCATGCCGCTGCTCTGTTCCCACCAGCCCCAGGCCAGGGAGGTGCCGGGCAGGCCGCGGGTCCTGCGGTGGGCGGCGAGGCCGTCCAGGAAGGCGTTGGCGGCGGCGTAGTTGGCCTGTCCCGCGGTGCCGAGGGTGCCGGCGAGGGCGGAGAACTGGAGGAACGCCGACAGGTGGTGGTCCTGGGTCAGTTCGTGGAGGTTGATCGCGCCGCCGGCCTTGGCGGCGAGGACGTGGTCGACGCTGTGGGCGGTCAGGGATTCGACGGTGCCGTCGGCGAGGGCGCCGGCGGCGTGCACGACGGCGGTCAGCGGGTGGCGGCCGGGCAGGGTCGTGAGCAGGTCCGCCACCGCGGCGCGGTCCCCGACGTCGACGGCGGCGACCTGGACGTGCGCTCCGGCGTCTTGGAGTTCGGCGACGAGGTCGGCGACGCCGTCGGCGGCGGGGCCGCTGCGGCTGGCGAGGAGGAGGCTGCGTACGCCGTGCCGGGTGACGAGGTGGCGGGCGACGAGGGAGCCCACTCCCCCGGTGCCGCCGGTGATCAGGACGGTGCCGCCGCCGAGGCCGTCGCCGATGTCGAGGACGAGTTTGCCGGTGTGGCGGCCCTGGCTCATCTCGCGGAAGACCGCGGGCGCGTCGTGGATGTCGCGCAGGCGGAGCGGGGGGAGTTCGATGCGGCCGTCGGCGAACAGGTCCATGACGGTGCGGAACATGTCCTGGATCGCGTCGGGTCCGGTCTCGTAGAGGTCGAAGGGCCGGTAGTGGACTCCGGGGTGGGCGGCCGCGATCTGTTCGGGGTCGCGGATGTCGGTCTTGCCCATCTCGACGAAGTGGCCGCCGCCGGGGAGCAGGGTCAGGGAGGCGTCGACGAAGGTGTGGGCGAGGGAGTTGAGGACGACGTCGACGCCGCGGCCGCCGGAGGTGTGCAGGAACTTCTCGGCGAACCGAAGGTCGCGGGAGGACGCCAGGTGGGACTCGTCGAGTCCGAGGGCCTTGAGGGCGGGCCATTTGGCGGGGCTCGCGGTGGCGTAGACCTCGGCGCCGAGGTGGCGGGCGAGCTGGACGGCGGCCATGCCGACGCCGCCGGCCGCGGCGTGGATGAGGACGCTTCGGCCCTTGGTGAGGCCGGCCACGCGGACGAGGCCGTGGTAGGCGGTGAGGAAGGTGCAGGGCACGGACGCGGCCTCGGCGTGGGTCCAGCCGTCGGGGACGGGGACGAGCAGGCGGTGGTCGGCCACGGCGGTGCGTCCGAAGGCGCCGCTGAAGATGCCGGTCACGCGGTCGCCGGGGGTGAACTCGGTGACGTCGTCGGCGACTTCGAGGACGGTGCCGGAGCCTTCGCTGCCGAGTCCGGCGTCGATGGCGGTGCGGTCCACCAGGCCCAGGGCGATGGTGACGTCGCGGAAGTTGAGTCCGGCGGCCTGGACGGCGATACGGACCTGACCTGATGTCAGGGGTGCCTGGACCTCGGGGCAGGGGATCCAGGTGAGGTTCTCCAGCGTGCCCCTGTCCTGGATGCCCAGGCGGTGGGCGCCGGCGGGCGCCGGTTGCAGGCGGTGCTCGGCGGGGCGGGCCTCGGCCAGGCGCGGGATGAGCAATGTGTCGTCGCGCAGGGCGAGTTGGTTCTCGTCGCAGGCGAGTGCGGCGGGCAGGCGGGTGAGGGAGGTGTCGGTGTCGTCGAGGTCCAGCAGCCGGAATCGGCCGGGGTGTTCGGTGGCGGCGGAGCGGATCAGGCCCCAGACGGAGGCGCCGGGCAGGCTGTCGAGGTGTTCGCCGCCTCCGGTGTCGACGGCCTGGCGGGTGAGGACCACCAGGGTGGTGGCGGCCAGGGTGTCCTCGGCGAGGAAGCGCTGGACCTGTTCCAGGACCTGTTTGCCGGCGTCGGCGACGGTGGTGAGGAGGTCGGGGCCGGGGTTCAGGAGGTCGTCCAGGGCCAGGACGAGGTGGCGTGGTGGCCGGCCCGCGAGGACCTCGTCCAGCGAGCCGTGGCGGATCGCCTGTCCGCCGTTCGCGGCGGTGATCCGGGCGGCCAGGCCGTCGGGGCGGCCGAGGACGGCCCACTCCCCCGGGCGGGTCTCGTGCCCGGCGTCGGTGACCGGGCGCCAGCGCAGTTCGTACAGCGGCTGCTGCCGGCCGGGGGCGGTGCGGACCTGTGCGGCGCTCGCGGGGCGGAAGGCGAGTGTGGCGGCGGTGGCGACCGGGCGGCCGTGTTCGTCGGCGATCTCCAGACAGACGGCGTCCTGGCCTGCCGGGGAGAGGCGGACCCGGACGGTGGGGGTGCACGTTCCGGTCAGGTGCACGCCGGACCAGGCGAAGGGCATGCGGCCCTGTTCGCCGGTGACCTCGATGATGCCGCCGGCCACGGACGCGTGCAGGACGGTGTCGAGGAGGGCCGGGTGGAGGGCGAAGGCGCCGCCGGCGGTGGGGTCGGTGGTGTCGGGGAGGGTGGCCAGGGCGAAGAGGTCCTCGCCGTGCCGCCAGACCTCGCGCAGGCCGCGGAAGAGCGGGCCGTAGTCGAATCCGGCGTCCGCGAACCGGTCGTAGAGGCCGCTGATGTCGAGCCGCTGTGCTCCGGCGGGCGGCCAGACGGCGAGCGGGCCGGTGGCGGGGGTGGCCGCCGGTGGGGTGGCGGGGGCCAGGGTCCCGCTCGCGTGGCGAATCCAGCCGCCCTGGTCGGGGGTGTCCTCGCCCGGCTGTGCGTACAGGTCGAGCGAGCGGCGTCCGCTGTCGTCGGCCGCGCCGACGACGAGGCGTATCCGCAGGTCGCCGGTGTCGGGCAGGATCAGGGGGACGGCCAGGGTGAGTTCCTCGACGGTGTCGCAGCCGGCGTGGGCGCCGGCCGACAGGGCCAGGTCCAGGCAGGCGGTCGCGGGGACGACGACGGTGTCGAACACGCTGTGGTCGGCCAGCCAGCCGTGGGTGCGCAGGGACCACAGGTCGGTGAGGACGAGCTCGCCGGTGCCGGGGTGGTCGACCACGGCGCCGAGCAGCGGGTGCGCGGGGGCGGTGAGGCCCGCGGAGGTGAGGTCGGCGGTGCCGGTCCCGGCGAGGAAGTCCAGCCAGTAGCGCTGCCGTTGGAAGGCGTAGGTGGGCAGGTCGACGGTGCGGCGGGGGCCGGTCAGGGCGGCGAGGTCCACCGGGACGCCGTGCACGTGCAGGTGGGCCAGTGCGCCGAGCAGAGCCTGCGGGGCGGGTCGGTCGCGCCGTGACGCCGGGACGACGAGGATGTCGTGCGCGCCCTCGCCGGCGAGGGCTTCCCTGGTGATGCCGGTGAGGGTCGCGCCGGGTCCCACCTCCACGAAGACGCCCGCGCCGGTGGCGCGGGCGCTGTCCACCGCGTCCCAGTAGCGCACGGGGTCGCGGACGTGGTCGGCCCAGTAGCGGGCGGAGGTCAGCTCCTGGAGCGTGGCCGGGCGGCCCAGGCGGGTGGAGACGAGGGGGATGGTCATCTCGCCGTCGGGCAGGTCGCCGAGCTCGGCCGCGAACGCGTCGAGGATCGGGTCCATCAGCGGGGAGTGGAAGGCGTGGCCGACCGGGAGGAGCTTGGCCGAGATCCCGTCGGCGGTGAGCTTCTCGCGCAGGGCGTGGATCTGGTCGCGCAGGCCGGAGACGACCACGGACTCGGGGCCGTTGACGGCGGCGACGGCGATCCGGTCGTAGCCGTCGAGGAGGGGGGCGATGTGCTGGTGCGAGGTGCGGACGGCGAGCATGGCGCCGGGTTCGGTGACCGTCTGCATGAGGCGTCCGCGGGCGGCGACCAGGCGGGTCGCGGTGTCCAGGTCCAGGACGCCGGAGACGTGGGCGGCGGCGATCTCGCCGACGGAGTGGCCGATGAGCCGGGCCGGTCTCGGGGCGTACTGGGTGAGGAGCCGGTAGAGGCTGACCTGGAGGGTGAACAGGGCGGGCTGGGCGATGTCGGTGCGGTCGGTGCCGGCGGGTTCGTCGGCGAGCAGGAGGGGCTTGAGGGGGTGGGGCAGGTGGGTGTCGAAGCGGGCGCAGATCTCGTCGAGGCTCCGCGCGAAGACGGGGTAGGTGTCGTACAGCCGGCGTGCGGCGCCCGCCCAGGGTGAGCCCTGGCCGGGGAACAGGTAGACGAGGTCGCCGGTTTCGCCGGCCGTGCCGCGTACGACGGTGGTGCTGTCCTTGTCCTGGCTCAGTGCCTGGAGGGCGTCGAGCAGTTCGTCGCGGTCGTGGCCGAGGACGACGGCGCGGTGCTCGAAGCGGGTGCGGCCGGAGAGCAGTGACCAGCCGGTGGCCAGGAGGTCGGGGTCCCTCTGGGCGGCGACGGCGTCGTGCAGGCTGCGTGCCTGGGCGCGCAGTGCCTGCCGTGAGCGGGCCGACAGCACCCAGGGCACCGGGGTGCCCTGGCAGTGGGGCGGGTGGTCCTCGTCGTCCTCGTCGTCCTCGGGGGGCGCCTGTTCCAGGATCACGTGGGCGTTGGTGCCGCTGACCCCGAACGCGGAGACGCCCGCGCGGCGGGGCCGGCCGTCGGCGGTGGTCCAGTCGCGGGCCTCGGTCAGCAGTTCCACGGATCCGGCCGACCAGTCGACGTGGGTGGAGGGGCGGTCGACGTGCAGGGTGCGGGGCAGCACACCGTGGCGCATCGCCATGAGCATCTTGATGACGCCGCCGACGCCGGCTGCGGCCTGGGTGTGGCCGATGTTCGACTTCAGCGAGCCCAGCCACAACGGGTCCTGGGTGTCGCGGTCCTGGCCGTAGGTGGCGAGCAGGGCGCCGGCTTCGATGGGGTCGCCGAGGGTGGTGCCGGTGCCGTGGGCCTCGACCGCGTCGACGTCGCCGGTGCCCAGGCGGGCGTTGGCCAGGGCGGCGCGGATCACACGCTGCTGTGCGGGGCCGCTGGGGGCGGTCAGGCCGTTGGAGGCGCCGTCCTGGTTGATGGCCGAGCCGCGGATCACGCCCCAGATCCGGCGGTTGTTGCGGCGGGCGTCGGAGAGCCGTTCCAGGACGAGCATGCCGACGCCCTCGGCGAAGCCGGTGCCGTCCGCGGCGTCCGCGAAAGCCTTGCACCGGCCGTCGACGGACAGGCCGCGCTGCTTGGACATCTCCCGGAACACCTGGGGCATCCCGACGACGGTGACGCCGCCGGCCAGGGCCAGCGTGCATTCGCCCTGCCGCAGCGACTGCACCGCCTGGTGGACGGCGACCAGGGAGGAGGAGCAGGCGGTGTCGGTGGACAGGGCCGGTCCCTCGAGGCCCAGCGCGTACGCGATGCGCCCGGAGGCCACGCTCAGCAGGGAGCCGGTCTGGGCGTAGCCCGCGATGGCCTCGGGGGTGGTGAAGTGGTTGCCGTAGCCGAAGTAGGCGAGTCCGGCGAACACTCCGGTGTCGCTGCCGTGCAGGGACTCGGGGTCGATGCCGGCCCGTTCCACGCACTCCCAGGAGGTTTCCAGCAGGAGACGCTGCTGCGGGTCGGCGGACAGGGCCTCGCGCGGGTTGATCCCGAAGAATTCGGCGTCGAAGTCACCGGCGTCGTAGAGGAATCCGCCCTTGCGGGTGTAGCAGGTGCCGGGGTGGTCGGGGTCGGGGTCGTAGAAGGTGTCGAGGTTCCAGTTGCGGTCGCCGGGGAAGTCGCCGACGACGTCCGCGCCCTGGCGTACGAGTTCCCACAGGTCCTCGGGGGAGGTGACTCCGCCCGGGTAGCGGCAGGCGGCGCCCACGACGGCGATGGGTTCGGCGGCGGTGTCGGTCAGTTCCTGAAGGCGTCTGCGGGTCTCGATCAGTTCGATCGAGGTGCGCTTGAGGTAGTCGAGCACCTCGGCGTTGTTGTCGTTTGTCATCGCTTTCTTTCCCCTAGCCGAGCTCTTTGTCGAGCAGCGCGAGAAGCTCTCCCGCCGAGGCCGCGCCGATCTGGCCGACGATGGCGGCGGGCGGGCCGTCGTCGCCCGCCGTCGGGCGGACCCGGCCCTGCAAGGTGCCGAGCAGCGTGGAAATGGTGGTCCGGTCCCGCTCCGCGAGCGTGCGCAGCGTGTCCTCGATCCGGGCGCCGAGTTCCTCGATCTCCTTGACCAGGTGATCGGCGGGTGCCGGCGGTGCGGCGGCGGGGTCCGGGGTGATGCGCGTGCCCAGGAAGCGGGCGACGGCGGTGGGGGTCGGGTGGTCGAAGACGAGGGTGGCGGGCAGTTTCAGGCCGGTGGCCGCCGCCAGTTTGTTGCGCAGTTCCAGGGCGGTGAGGGAGTCGATCCCGAGGGTCTTGAACGTCGCGGTGGGGCCGACCCGTCCGCTGTCGGCGTGGGCGAGGACCAGTGCGGTCTGGGCCCGTACGGTGTCCAGCAGCAGTGACTGTGCCTCGTCCGCCGGCAGTGACCTCAGCCGCTGTTCCAGGGGTACGTCCGCGGTCCCGGGGGCGTCGGGGCCCTCGGGTCCGGCGGTGCGGGCGAGGGTGCGCAGCAGCGGGGAGGCCATCTGGCCGGCCTGGGCGGTGCCGGTGGCCGCCAGGTTGAGCAGGGCGGGCACGAGGACCGGTTCGTCGGACCCGAGGGCGGCGTCGAAGAGGGCGAGCCCTTCGTGCGAGGAGAGCGGTCTGACGCCCTGGCGGCGCATGCGGTCGACGTCGGCCTCGCCGAGGCCGGCGCTCATGTCGCTGCGTTCGGCCCAGAAGCCCCAGCACAGGGCGGAGGCGGCGAGGCCGTGGCCGCGGCGGGTCTCGGCGAGGCCGTTGAGGAAGGCGTTGGCGGCGGCGTAGTTGGCCTGTCCGGGGGTGCCCAGGACGCTGGAGACGGAGGAGAACAGCACGAACGCGGACAGCGGGAGGTGTTCGGTCAGTTCGTGCAGGTGCCAGGCGCCGCGGACCTTGGGTGCCAGGACCGCGTCGAGACGGTCCTCGGTCAGGGCCTGGACGATGCCGTCGTCCAGGACGCCGGCGCAGTGGACGACCGCGGTCAGCGGGTGCTCGGCGGGGACGGCGGCGATCAGGTCGGCGACGGCGTCGCGGCTGGTGACGTCGCAGGCCACGATGTCGGTGTGGGCGCCGGCCGCGGCCAGCTCCGCGCGCAGTGCGGTGGCGGCGGGGGCGTCGGGGCCGCGCCTGCTGGTCAGCAGCAGGCGGCGTACTCCGTGGTGTTCGGCGAGGTGGCGGGCCAGGATCGCGCCGAGGCCGCTGGTGCCGCCGGTGATCAGGACGGTGCCGGAGCCGAGGCCGGCCGGCTGCGGTGTCCTGTCGCGGGACGGTGCGGGGTTCGCGTGGGCCAGGCGGGGGGTGCTGACGTGGCCGGCCCGGATCTTGAGCTGGGCTTCGCCGGTCGCGGCGGCCGCCGGGAGGAGGGCCAGGGACTCGGGGCGGCCGTCGGTGTCGATCAGGGTGAAGCGCTGCGGGTTCTCGGACTGTGCGGTGCGTACGAAGCCCCAGACCGCGGTGGCGGCGGGGTCGGCGTGGGCGACCTGGTCGTCGTGGAAGGCGTCGCGGGTCACCAGGACCAGGCGGGAGGCGGCGAACCGTTCGTCGGCGAGCCAGTCCTGTGTCCAGCGCAGTACCCGGTGCAGGTGGTGTTCGGCGGTGGCGGGTGTGCCGGTGCCAGGGGTGCCGGTCTCGTCGAGGCGGGCGATGACGACGGGGGGTGCCTGCGCGGCGGACGCGGCGAGTTCGGCGAGGCCGGTGCGGGCCGGTCCGTCGGCTGTCAGCTGGGTGCAGTGGCCGGCCGGCGGTCCGGGGGGAACGGGCACGGGGGCCCATTGCACCTGGTAGAGGGCGTCGTGGTGGTCGAAGCCCAGTGCGGCGAGTTGGCCGGCGTCCGCGGGGCGCAGGCTCAGCGAGGCGATGGCGCCGAGCGGTGTCCCGCTGTCGTCCGCGAGGGTGACGGACACGGTGTCCTCCCCGGCGGGGGCCAGGCGTACGCGCAGGGCGGCCGGGCGGGCGGAGCCCAGGCGCAGTCCGGTGCAGTGGTGGGGCAGCAGGCCCTGGGTCCGGGGGGTGCCGGTGGGTCCGGTCAGGGCGGCCGGCAGGAGTGCGGCGGTCAGCAGGGCCGGGTGGATGGCGTAGCGGCTGTGGTCGCCGCCGTCGGGTGCGGGCAGTTCGGCCTCGGCGAACAGGGTGTCGCCCTTGCGCCACAGTGCCCGGGTGCCGCGCAGCAGGGGGCCGTGGGTGAGGCCGAGGGCCGAGAGGGCGGTGTGCTGGTCGTCGAGGGGCACCGGGGTGGCGCCCGGGGGCGGCCATGCGGTGAGGGCGTCAGGGGCGGGGGCCGGTGCGGTGCCGGGTGCGACGGTTCCGGTGGCGTTGCGGGTCCAGGGGCCGTCGCCGTCGGCGCGGGAGTGGATGCTGATCGCGCCCGTGCCGTCGGCCAGGACGCGGATCTCGCGTTCGGTGGTGCGGGAGAGGACCAGCGGGGTTTCCAGGGTGAGTTCGCCGACGGTGTCGTGGCCGGTGCGGTGGGCCGCCCAGGCCGCGAGGTCGGCCAGGGCCGCCCAGGGCACCAGGACGGTGCCGTGGACGACGTGGTCGGCGAGCCAGGGGTGGCGCTCGGGTGACAGGCGTCCGCCGCCCACCACTCCCCCGCGGCCGCCGTCGCCGTCGCCGGGCAGGTCGATCACGGTGTCGAGCAGCGGGTGGTCCGACGTGCTCGCGGCGGTGGTCTCGGCGGGGGTGTCCAGCCAGTAGCGCCGGCGCTGGAAGGCGTACGTGGGCAGTTCGGCGTACGGTCCGTCCGTGTCCGGGAAGGCCGCGTCCCAGGTGACGGCGGTGCCGGCGACGAAGGCCTCGGCGGCGGACCGGTAGAGGCGGTCGAGGCCGCCCTCGTCGCGGCGCAGGGAACCCACGACGTGTCCGGTGGCGCCGGGGGTGGCGTCGAACATCTCCTGGACGGTCATCACGAGCAGCGGGTGGGGGCTGAGTTCGACGACGGTGCTGTCGGGCTCCGCCTCGACCAGGCGTCCCATGGCGGCGGCGAACTGCACCGGGCGGCGCAGGTTGCGGTACCAGTAGCCGGTGTCCAGGTCGAGGGGGTCGATCGGGTGGCCGGTGACGGTGGAGTAGATCGTCACCGGGGTGGGCCGGGGGGTGACGGGGCCGAGTTCCTGCTGGAGGCGGCCGTCGAAGCGGTCCATCAGCGGTGAGTGGCCGGGGACGCTGGACTTGATGAGCCGGGCGCGGGCGCCTTCGGCCTGGCAGGCGGTGACCAGTTCCCGGACGGCGGCGCTCTCGCCGGAGACGGTGGTGGAGTTGGGTCCGTTCACGGCGGCGATGGCGATGCGGGACTCCTGGCCGGCGATCAGCCGCTGTACGCGGTCCTCGGGCAGCAGGATGCCGGCCATGCTGCCCTGCCCGGTGACCGTGGCCAGCAGGCGGGAGCGCAGGGCCACGATCCTGGCGGCGTCCTCGAGGGTCAGGGCGCCGGCGACGTAGGCGGCGGCGATCTCGCCCTGGGAGTGGCCGATGACCACGTCGGGGGTGACCCCGAGCGAGCGCCACACCTGTGCGAGCGCCACCATCACCGCGAACAGCACCGGCTGGACGACGTCGATGTCCTCCAGGTCGGCCGACGCGGGTCCGCCGCACACGGTGTCGATCAGCGACCAGGACACCCATGGTTCGAGCGCCTTGGCGCAGGCGTGCAGTTCGGCGGCGAAGACGGGCGAGGTGTCCATGAGTTCGCGGCCCATCGCGATCCACTGGGCGCCCTGGCCGGGGAAGACGAAGACGGTCCTGCCGGCCGGTGCGGCGAGGCCGGAGACCGCGCCGGAGGCGGTCTCCTGTCCCGCGGCGACGTCGGCGAGGCGGGTGAGGAGTTCGTCCCGGCCGGCGCCGATGACGACCTGGCGGTGTTCGAACAGGGACCGGGTGCGTGCCAGCGCGTGTCCCACGTCCGCGGCCGTCAGTCCGGCGTCGGCGGCGACGTGCTCGCGCAGGCGTGCCGCCTGCTCGCGCAGGGCCTGTTCCGAGCGGGCCGAGAGCACCCAGGGAACGGCCGGTCCGGTGGCGGGCCGCGCGGTGTCCGGGGCCGAGGAGCGGTCCGGCTCCGCGGCTGCGGCGGCGGGGGCCTGTTCGAGGATCAGGTGGGCGTTGGTGCCGCTGATGCCGAAGGAGGAGACGCCCGCGCGGCGGGGCCGGCCGTCGGCGGTGGTCCAGTCGCGGGCCTCGGTCAGCAGTTCCACGGCTCCGGCCGACCAGTCGACGTGGGTGGAGGGGCGGTCGACGTGCAGGGTGCGGGGCAGCACGCCGTGGCGCATCGCCATGAGCATCTTGATGACGCCGCCGACGCCGGCTGCGGCCTGGGTGTGGCCGATGTTCGACTTCAGCGAGCCGAGCCACAAGGGGTCCTGGGTGTCGTGGTCCTGGCCGTAGGTGGCGAGCAGGGCCTCGGCCTCCATGGGGTCGCCGAGCCGGGTGCCGGTGCCGTGGGCCTCGACCGCGTCGACGTCGGCGGCCGAGAGTCCGGCGTCGGCCAGGGCGGCCCGGATGACCCGCTGCTGTGCCAGGGTGTTCGGCGCGGTCAGGCCGTTGGAGGCGCCGTCCTGGTTGATGGCCGAGCCGCGGATCACGCCCCAGATCCGGCGTCCGTTGCGGCGGGCGTCGGAGAGGCGTTCCAGGACCAGGACGCCGGCGCCCTCGGAGAAGCCGGTGCCGTCCGCCGCGTCCGCGAAGGCCTTGCAGCGGCCGTCCTCCGACAGGCCCCGCTGCCGGGCGAGTTCCACGAACATCCCCGGGGACGGCAGCGCCGAGACGCCGCCGGCCAGCGCGAGCGTGCACTCCCCCGACCGCAGGGACCGTACGGCCTGGTGGACGGCGACCAGGGAGGCGGAGCAGGCGGTGTCGGTGGAGACGGCCGGGCCCTCCAGGCCAAGGACGTAGGCGACGCGGCCGGAGGCCACGCTGAGGTAGGTGCCGGTGAGCCGGAAGCCCTCCACCTCGCCGGCCGCGGCGCCGCCGACCCGGGGGCCGTAGTCGACGCCGTACAGGCCGGTGAACACGCCGGTCGCCGAGCCCCGCAGAGCGGCCGGGTCGATGCCCGCCCGTTCCAGGGCCTCCCACGTCGTCTCCAGCATCAGCCGCTGCTGCGGGTCCGTGGCCAGTGCCTCGCGCGGGCTGATGCCGAAGAACTCCGCGTCGAAGTCGGGGAGTTCGGGCAGGAAGCCGCCGGTGCGGGTGTAGGTCCTGCCGTGTGCGGCGGGGTCGGGGTCGTAGAGCGCCTCCAGGTCCCAGCCGCGGTCGGCGGGGAAGTCGCCCATGGCGTCCACCTCGCCGGACACGAGGTGCCACAGGTCTTCGGGTGAGGTCACCCCGCCCGGGAAGCGACACCCCACCCCGACGACGGCGATGGGCTCGCGCGCCGACTCCTCCAGCTCGCGCACCCGCTCGCGCAGTTCCTGCGCGTCGCCGACGGCACGTCGCAAGTAGGAGCGGAGCTTGTCGACTTCCTCCACCAGGGGCCTCCCTCAACGGTTGATTGGAAGAACGGGTGCGGCTGGGCGTGGCCGCTACAGGTATCCGCGGTCGATCAGGGCGTAGAGATCGTCGTCACTGCTCTCGTCCAGGACCGGCTTCTCCACCGGCTCCACCGGCTCCGCGGGGGCGGGGGCGGGGGCGGGTGGCTCCAGGAGGGCGAAGAGGCGGTCGGCGAGGGCCTGCGGCGTGGGGTAGCTGAAGGCGACGGTGGCCGGGAGCCGTACTCCGGCCGCCGTGTTGAGCCGGTTGCGCAGCTCCACCGCCGTCGAGGAGTCGAAGCCCAGGGCCTTGAAGGTCTCGCCCGCCCGGGTCTGGAGCTCGGCGGGTGTCAGTGTCAGGCCCTTGGCGGTCAGCAGGGCGGCGGTCTCGGCGCACACCAGGGCGCGGGCGGCCGACGGCGAGTCGGGGCCGGCGGTACGTGTGTCCGTGCCGTTTTCCGGTGCGGTGGGTGTGTCCGGGCCGGCGGGGGCGGTCAGCCAGTGGCGCCGGCGCTGGAAGGGGTAGGTCGGCAGGCCGGTCCGGCGGGTGGGGGCGGGGGTGAGGGCCGCCGTCCAGTCCACCGGGACACCGCGTACGTGGAGTTCGGCCAGTGACGCCAGGACCTTGCCGGCGCTGCCGTCGTGGCGGCTGAGGGTGCCCACCACCGCGGGTGGGGCGGCCAGCGCCTCGGCGGCCTCCTCCATCGCCACCTGGAGCACGGGGTGCGGGCTGATCTCCACGTACACGCCGCCGCGTTCGCGCATCAGGTTCCCGATGACCTCGCCGAAGCGGACGGTCGAGCGCAGGTTGGCGTACCAGTAGTCGGCGTCGAGTGTGCGGGTGTCCAGCGGGGCGGCGGTGACGGTGGAGTGGAACTCCACGGCCGTCTCCCGGGGGGTGATGCCGGCGGCGGCCGCGAGGACCTGCTCGCGGATGCGTTCGACGTGGTGGGAGTGGGAGGCGTACTCGATCCTGACGCGGCGGACCCGGACGCCGTCCTCGGCGGCCCGGGCGGCGAACTCCTCCAGGGCCTGGAGGTCTCCGGCGATCACCACGGAGGCCGGTCCGTTGACGGCGGCCACGGACAGCCGTCCCGGCCAGTGTGCGAGGCGTTCCTCGACCCGGGCCAGGGGGGCGGCGACGGCGTTCAGTCCGCCGAGGCCGGCCAGTTCGGTCAGTGCCCGGCTGCGCAGGGCGACGATCCGGGCCGCGTCGTCCAGGCCGAGCGCGCCGGCCGCGCAGGCCGCGGCGATCTCTCCCTGGGAGTGTCCTACCACCACGTCGGGGACCACGCCGAGCGAGCGCCACAGTGCGGCGAGGGAGACCATCATCGCGAACAGCGCGGGCTGGACGACGGCGTCGCCGCGCTCCAGCGACGGTGCCGTGTCCGCTCCGGTCACCAGGTCCAGCAGGGACCAGTCGAGCCAGGGGTCGAGGGCTTTCGCGCAGGCGTCGACGGAGCGGGCGAAGACCGGGGACTCGGCGTACAGGCGCCGGCCCATGCCCGGCCACTGCGATCCCTGGCCGGGGAAGACGAAGACGACGGGTCCTGCGGGCCGGGTGGCGGTGCCGCGCACGGCGCGGGCCGCGGAGCCGCCGGCCGCGAGCGTGCTGAGGCCGGCCAGTGCCTGGTCGCGGTCGTCGGCCAGGACGACGGCGCGGTGCTCGAACGGCGTGCGGGTGGTGGCGAGCGCGTGGCCGATCCCGGGGAGCGGCAGGGAGGGGTCGGCGGTGACGAGGTCGTGCAGGCGCTCGGCCTGCTCGCGCAGGGCCTGTTCGGAGCGGGCGGACAGGATCCAGGGCACGGTCGCCCCGGCGGCGGTGGCCGGGGTCGTGTCCTGGCGCGTGGTGGGGGGTTCGTCGTGCGGGGCGGGGGCCTGTTCGAGGACGACGTGGGCGTTGGTGCCGCCCATGCCGATCGAGGTGACTCCCGCTCGGCGCGGCCGGCCGGGGACGGCGGGCCAGGGCCGCGCGGCGCGCGGGACGTCGAAGTCGTCGTGGAAGCCGGGGACGGCGGGGGTGGTGAAGCCGGGGGTGGGGACCAGGTGGGCGCGGTCGAGGCAGAGCGCGGCCTTCACGAAGCCGGTGATGCCCGCGGCCGGTTCCAGGTGGCCGACGTTGGCCTTCACCGAGCCGACGGTCAGCGGGCGGCCGCGGCCGCTGGTGCGCAGCACCTCCCGCAGGCCCGCCAGTTCGGCGGGGTCGCCGAGCCGGGTGCCGGTGCCGTGGGCCTCGACGTAGTCGATGTCGTCGAAGCCGATGCCCGCGCGGTCCAGGGCGGAGCGTACGGCCGTCGCCTGCCCGGCGGGGCTGGGGTCGGGCATCCGGGAGGAGGCGCCGGCGCTGTTGACGCCCCAGCCGCGGACCACCGCGTAGACGTGGTCGCCGTCGGCGACGGCGAGGTCGAGGCGCTTGAGGACGACGAACGCGCCGCCCTCGCCGCGGATGAAGCCGTTGGCCCGGGCGTCGAAGGGGTAGCAGCGGCCGTCGGGCGAGAGCGCGCCCAGGTTCGCCAGGCCCGCTCCGGCCTCGGGGTCGACGATCAGGTGGACGCCGCCGGCGATCGCCGTGTCCACGGCGCCGGCGCGGATGCGGTCGCACGTCAGGGCCAGTGACACCAGGGAGGAGGACTGGCCCGAGTCGGCGCACAGGCTCAGGCCGCGGACGTCGAACAGGTGCGAGATCCGGTTCGCGATCAGCGCGCCGCTGGAGCCGAGTGCCGCCCAGTGGTCGTCGCGGTCGCTGCCGGTGCTCCTGCGCAGCAGGTCGTAGCCGGAGGGTGCGGCGCCGACGACGACGTCGACCTCGCGGCCGGCCAGGGCGCTCGCGGGCAGGCCGGCGTCCTCGACGGCCTCCCAGGCGAGTTCCAGGCCCAGGCGCTGCACGGGGTCCATGGCCGCGGCCTCGCCGGGGGCGGTGTCGAAGAAGGCGGCGTCGAAGCCGTCGACGGTCTCCAGGAAGGAGCCGGAGCCCAGGGTGGCGGCGTCCGGGTGGGACGGGTACGCCGACCGGGCGTCGGCGGCCCGCTGCCCGGGGAACGTGCCGATGGTCGACCGGCCCTCGCGCAGCAGGTCCCAGAACTCGGCCACGCCGTGCACCCCGGGGAAGCGGCACGACATCCCGATCACGGCAACATCGGTGGCTGCGCCACTCATGAGTGTTCCTTCCGGTTCCTTCGGTGTACGGCGGGCACGAGCGGCGTCACGGGGCTCAGGGCCGCCGGGCTACGGGGTTCACAGCCGCGGGGCTACGGGGTTCACGCGGGCGGGGCTACGGGGTTCACGCGGGCGGTGTCGCGGGCTCAGAGCCAGCGGGTCAGCAGCTTCGACAGTTCGTCGGGGGCGTTCATGAAGTCGTAGTGGCCGCCGCCGACCACCCGGAACTCGACGGAGTCGGCGTACCGGCGCCAGCCGTCCAGATCGGCCAGGGTCACGTCCTGGTCGTCCTGCCAGTGCACGACGACGACGGGGCAGTCGACCGGGACCGGTGTCTCGCGCCGGTACTTCTTGGCGGCCGCGTGGTCGCGGAGCAGGACCATGAGGCCCAGGTCGATCATGTCGGGGCGCGGTTCGATGCCCCGGCCGCGGACGAACGCCTCGACCTCGTCGCGCAGTTGGTCCTCGGTCAGGGTGAGCATCCGGTCGCGTGCGGCGTCGTGCGGGGCGGGCTGGCCGGAGACGAACAGGCAGTCCGGTGTGGGCAGCCCGGCCTCGGCGAGCCTGAGGACGGTCTCGTAGGCGGGCAGGGCGCCCGCGCAGTGCGCGAAGAACGCGAACGGCCGGTCGAGCAGCGGGGTGAGGGGTTCGATCAGGTCGGCGGCGAGGTTCTCGTAGGTGCCGTAGTGGGGGTGGCCGAGCCGGTTCTCTCGGCCGGGGAACTGCACCGGGCAGACCTCGATGTCCTCCAGTGCGGCCGGCCAGGCGCTGAAGGCGGAGGCGCCCGATCCGGAGAAGGGGAAGCAGAAGAGCCGGGCCGGGTGGTCGGTGGTGGGCGGCCGGACGAACCACGGCGACGGGGCGGGTGCGGGGCCGGTTGTCATGGTGTCTTTCGTTTCTGCGTGACGATGGGCAGGTGGGTCATCCCGGCGATGAAGTAGGACCGCAGGTGCTGTGGTTCACCGGCGAGTTCGATCGGCCCGCAGTGCTGGAGCAGTTCCTCGAAGAAGATCCGCAGGGTCAGCCGGGCCAGCGGGGCGCCGATGCAGAAGTGCGGGCCGAACCCGAAGGCGACGTGCCGTTTGGCGTTGGCGCGGGTGAGGTCGAAGGTGTGCGGGTCGGGGAACAGGGAGGCGTCCCGGTTGGCCGAGCCGATCCAGGCGACGACCGCGGCGCGGGCCGGGATGGTGCCGCCGGCGATGGGGATGTCGTCCACGGCGTAGCGCATGAAGTTGCAGGCGGCCGAGGTCCAGCGCAGCCCTTCCTCGACCAGGTTCGGGATGAGGGTGGGGTCGGCCTGTGCCTTGTCGAACTGTTCGGGCCGTTCGACGAGGGCCTGCACGGTGCCGGAGACGGTGTGCGGTGTGGTGACGTTGGCGCCGAGCAGGATGCTGTAGCCGTCGAGGGCGATCTCCTCGTCGCTGAGCGGGGCGCCGCCGGCGCTGACGCCCATGAGGTGGGCGAGCAGGGTGTCGTCCTCGCCGCCCGCCGCGCGGCGCCGTTTGACCCACTCGGTGACGTAGTTGACCAGTTCGTGGTGGGAGATGGCCAGGGTGGCGGCCTCGTGGCCGACCATGAAGTGCGGGTCGGAGGGGGCGGTCACCATCGCGGTGAGCTGGACGAGTTCCTCCCAGTCCTTGGCCGGGATGCCCAGGAGCGGGCCGGTGACCATGGCCGGCAGGAGCAGGGCGCGTTCGGCGAGGTCGAAGGTCTCGCCGTCCAGGGCCGGCTCCAGGAAGCGCCGGATCGTCCCGCGGATGGAGTCCTCCCAGGACTTCACGGCGCGGGCGGTGAGCGGGGCGCCGAGCGGGCGGCGGACCTCGGTGTGCCGGGGCGGGTCGGTGGAGGTGAGCAGTCTGCCCGCGGCGGGGTCGTCGATGCCGACGTGGGTGGGGGTCGTGCCGCGTTCGGAGGTGAACTCGCGGTGGTCGCCGAGCACGCGGCAGACGTCCTCGTGCCGGGTCACCGACCAGAACTCCCGCCCGTCGGGCAGCACTTGGTGGTGCAGCGGCGCCTTGTCCCGCATCACGTCCCAGACCGGGTGCGGATCGCCCGAGGTGTACAGGTCCAGGTCGAACAGGTCGACGCGGTCGAGGTCGACGTCGTACGCGGGACCCGGCGTCAGCCTCACGTCCTGGTCCTCGCCCGCTCGATCAGTTCGGCGACCCGGGTGGGGGTCTGCGCCAGGTAGAAGTCGCGGACGGACAGCTGGACGCCGTAGTCCTTCGCCACCTGCTCGATGATTTTGATTCCGGTGAGCGAATTGCCGCCCAGGACGAAGAAGTCGTCCTGCGGGCCGACTTCGCGGTCGCCGAAGTGCGCCGCCCACAGTGCGGAGACCTCCCCGACGAGCGATTCCGGGGCACCGAGGGACGCGGCCTCTCCTTCCGGTGTCCCGTCCTGTCCGTCCTGCTGGTCGATCACCTTCGGCGAAGATTTCATTTCCAGCCTTTCCTTCCTGTGTCGAACGGGAATTCCCGGGTGCCTGAAGTCACCGCGCTGCCACGGTAGATGGCGGGGGAAACGCCGGGCAAGAGATGACAGGGCGGGCGGCCCGGGCAGGAGCCGGCTGTCCTGCCGACGGGACGGCACGGCGGGTCCGGGCCCTGGCCGGAGCGTTCGGCGGAGAAAGGCCGGGGCCGTCCCCATCGCTCGACTCCGGTGCTCCGGTGCTTCGTTGCCTTGCGCAACTCGGAAGAATTATGGTGACGATCGGGTGGAACGCCCAGCGTTTTCCGGGCGCCTCGGACCATCATGTGCTGGAGGAGATTTCCTTGCTGAAGTCGGAACGGCTCGCGGTACTGCCCATCGATTCGTACGACCTGGGCCCGGAACTGTCCATCGTGGACGAGCACGAATACGGCGGTGAATACGACACGTTCACCTTCGGTTCCTGGTCGTCCCATGTACTGGCCAACGGCAGCGGCGCGGATTCCGATGTCGCTTTCCGCCCGCACGAGGGCAGCCTTTCCCTGACGGAACTGGGAAAGCGGCTGCCGACCATCATGTCCCTGGTGGCCGCGCATTTCCCGCTGGACCGTCTCCAGTGGGTGCGGATCTTCGCGCTGCGCGAGGGGATCATCGCCCCGCACGTGGACTTCCTGGAGTGGGCGAAGCCGGGGCTGCGGGTGCAGGTCCCGCTGCGCACCAGCGAGGAGTCCCTCCACTCCGAGAACGACACCGTCTACCACATACGCCGCGGCGAGGTGTGGAAGATCCACTCGACCGACCCGCACTCCGCGCGCAGCACCGCCACGACGGCCCGGCTCTCGCTGTGCCTGGACTTCGCGGAGTCCGAGGAGCCGCTGGCGATCCGGGGCGACGTCCCCGCCACACAGCCGGTGCTGCTGCCCGAGCGGCCCGAGGTGGGCGCGGCGGAGCTGGAGGAACTCATCGACTCCGGCCGCCACTTCACCCCGGAGACGATGCGGGCGGCGTTCCGTCCGTTCGCCGCGCTCCACTTCGAGCGGCGTGCGCACGCCACCGCGGCGTTCGACTGGTATCTGGAGGCCGCGCGGCGCACCGGCGACGAGGACATGGTCGCCAAGGCGCAGGCGTTCCGCAGGTACTGCATCGAGAAGCGGGGCGACGGCGAGGCCTTCGTCTGGTGAGAACGCGGCCCCTGGCACGGGCGGCGGGCCGGGATCCGGGGCGGTGCCCCTGGATCCCGGCCCGTCGC
>NZ_JBHXDQ010000061.1:0-58941 GCF_042725875.1 Streptomyces sp. NPDC127038
GTCCCGGGGTCGAGCCGGGACACGGCACGGCGGGCCCGTACGCCTGCCGCCCCCATGGTCCCGCGGGGGCGGGTCGTCAGGTGCGCGCGGCGGATTCGCGAGGGTTCGCGGTCATGGCCCGGTAGTGGTCGGCCAGACGGGACCGGGGCACCTCGGAGTCGTACACCGCCACCTTGCCGATCGCGCCCTTGAAGAACGACTCGGTGTCGGCGGTGCCGATGCGCATCGGGGCGTCGGTGTTGCTCGGGGTGATGTCGTAGTCGTCGAGGGAGTCCTGGTCGCGGAGCACCCCGTCCTTGTAGACCTTCACATAGCCGGTGGGGTAAGCGGCGCTCTTCTCACGGGTGTTGACGACCAGGGCGAAGTGGATCCATTCGCCGGGCCGGACCTTGTCCTCGAAGTAGGACCCCGCTCCGAGTCCGCCGTCGCGGTTGAAGACGTATCCGCTGATGCGGTTGGCGCGGACCTCGGTGTTGTCGCGCGAGTACATGCGGGCCAGCCACTCGCTGCCGCCGCCCTTGTCCGCGACCTTGCCGAGCCAGTTGACGTAGCCGGTGCCGGCGGTCCTGGCGAAGGTCAGCGTATCGGGACGCAGCCACGCCTCCACGGTGAGTTCACCGGTCGCGGTGACGGAGAGCCGGTCGCCGTCCGGGACCTCCACGTACTGGGAGATGCCGTCGAACACGGTGGCGCGGTCACCGTCGGGCAGGGTGGTGACGCCGGGCGCGTGGTGCAGGGTGACCCCGGTGACGCCCACCGATCGCTTCTGCGGGCCCCCCGCGCCGAGCGGCAGATAGAGCGAGGGCGAGTCGGCCCTGACCTCCGCGTCGTACGACCCGGACGCACGGGCGGAGCCGTGCGGGCCGCCGCAGGCCGTCTGGGTGATCGCGCACCCGGCGACGAGCCCGGCCGCGAGGCAGGCCATGCGTCGTCTTCGCGTCATGACCGGAGCGTCCGGTGCTCGACACGGGAATGCCCCAACGATGTTTCCCGCAGGGGGAGTCGGCAGTTCGACACTGCCGGGATGCCACAAGTCATGGATATGTCCCGCTTGTTCGCAGTCACAGCCGGCCCGGGGCGTCGGGCACGGTGGTTCGCGGTGGTGAAGTCCACTCGCCGATCCGGCGCTCCGGTTGCCGTTCGTCCGCACAGCGCCTCGCTCACGGAGCAGCAACCCCGTGGCCTCTTCATTGTTCCACGCGGCGGGCTCGGCACCGAGGGCACAAAGTCCATGGCGCACCCGCCGAGCCACCGGAATTGTTTCCCCTCACCCACGCGTGACGTGCGTCACTTTCCCGCCCACTCCAAACTGACTGCCATGTCACACCGGGCCTCGCGCACGGAGACCCTCCCGGCGGATCGAAGCGAGAAGAAATCCCTGGTCAGAGGGTAGGTAATGGCTTCGTAAAGGCCTGCGTTATCACATATTTTCGCTTTTCCAGCGTTTGACCAAAATGTGGGCAATTGGGACGGTTGTAGTGCCCAAGGAGATGGTGCGAGGCGGGCTCGAAGCCCCTCGCGACGGGCCCTGTGTGCGCGCCGGTAGGTGTGCATCCCCGAGAGCAACCACTGGAGCGACCACCATGCTGACGAACACCCTGCCTGCCCCCCAAGGACTCCACCTCGGCGTCGCTTTCGACGCTCTCAGCGGCCAAGTCGCCCTGGACTCCCGGGACGTGGGCGCCGTGGCGGTCGTAGGTCTCGGTTACGTCGGTCTGCCCACCGCCCTCGGTCTGCTGGCCGCGGGCACCGAGGTGATCGGCCTCGACGCGAGCCCTGAGCGGCTGGAGGCCATCCGCGGCGGTGACGTCGACCTGCTGCCCAGCGACCTGGAGCGGCTGTCTCGGTTCAACGGCGACCCGCTGTTCACCCTCACCGACGACCCCTCGGCCCTCGCCCGCGCCCGCACCGTGCTGGTGTGCGTACCGACACCGGTGGACCGGCATCTCGCCCCCGATCTGCGGGCGCTGACCGCCGCCGCGGCCACCGTCGTCGAGCACGCCGTCCCCGGCCAGTTGCTGATGCTCACCTCCACCACCTATGTCGGCACCACCCGCGACCTGCTGACCGAGCCGCTGACCGAACGCGGCTTCACCGTCGGCGAGGACATCTTCGTGGCCTTCTCCCCGGAGCGCATCGACCCGGGCAACTCCGACCACACCCAGGACACCACCCCCCGTGTGGTCGGCGGCGCCGGCCGGCAGACCATCGACCGGGCCATCTCGGTGCTCACCCGCACCGCCTCCTCGGTGTACGTGCTGCCCTCGCCCGAGGCCGCCGAGATGACCAAGCTGTGGGAGAACACCTTCCGCGCGGTCAACATCGCGCTCGCCAACGAGTTCGCCGACAACTGCCGTGTCCTCGGCCTGGACCCGATCCCCGTGATCGAGGCCGCCTCGACCAAGCCGTTCGGCTTCATGCCCTTCTACCCCGGCCCCGGCGTCGGCGGGCACTGCATCCCCTGCGACCCGCACTACCTGCTGTGGCAGCTGCGCGCCGAACGCAGCACCTCCCCGCTGGTCGAGGCCGCCATGAACGCCATCGCCGGCCGGCCGCGCCAGGTGGTGCGCCGGGTGCGCGAGGCACTGGGTGAGCGCGGCAAGCCGCTCACCGGTGCCCGGATCCTGATCGTCGGCATGGCGTACAAGCCGGGCGTCGAGGACCTGCGGGAATCGCCCGCGCTGGAGATCTTCGACGAACTGGTCCACGAGGGCGCCCAGGTCCGGTTCACCGACTCGATGGTGCGCGCCGCGCGCGTGACCGGTGGCATCCAGGAGAGCGTGATCGCGCCCGAGGACCACGAGTGGGACCTGGTGCTGGTGCACACCGTGCACCCGAACGCCGACCTGAGCTGGCTGAGCGACCGGGACGACGTCCTGGACGCGACCTACCGGCTGGACTCCGTCACCGCCCGGGAGACCCTGTGAGCGACCTCCCTGCGCCGGGCACCGCGGACGCGGCCCGCCCGGCACCCGGGGCGGTACTCCCCCGGGCGCCGGTGGGCGTGCCGGGTCAGGCGGCTCCGGCCGACTCCGACGACAGGACAGCCGGCCACGCGGAGGCGGCCTCCACGGAGGCCATCGCCTCGTGCGGGCTGATCCTCCCCGACCCGCGCCCCAGGGCGACCGTGCCGCTGCCGCGGGTCCGCTCGTCCGCCGTCGTGGGCAGGCCGCCCGGCCGGCTGACCCGCTGGACGAACGGCATGCAGACCGACGTGCGGTTCGCGGTGCGCCGGGTGCTGGCGATGTTCTGCCTGCTGCCGCTGGGCCTGGTCCTGGCCCGCGAGCTTCCCCTCGTACCGGAGAAGCCGCTGGTCATCGGCTACGGCATCACGGTGCTCGTCGGCACCATCGCCATGCTGCAGATCGCGTACAGCCGTTACGACGACCCGTCGGTCCGTACGCTCCGCAGACGCCCCAAGGACCTCGACTCCTTCCCGTCGCTGCCCGCCGTGCCGAAGGTGTCCTTCCTGCTCGCGGTCAAGGACGAGGTGGACTACATCGAGGGCTGCGTCCGCTCCATGGCCGCCAGTGACTACCCGGAACTGGAGATCATCGTGATCGACGATCTCTCCGAGGACGGGACACGCGAGATCCTCGACGGTCTGGCGCAGGAGCTCGGCATCACCCTGCTCAAGCTGGAGAAGAACCTCGGCAAGAAGCACGCCCTGGTCCGGGGGGCGAGCATCGCGACCGGCGATGTGCTGGCGTTCACGGACTCCGACTGCGTCCTGGCACCCGACGCCCTGCGCAAGTGCGTCCAGGCCCTGGTCGACCACCCCGAACTCGGCGCGGTCAGCGGCCACTGCCGGGCGCTGAACGTGGACGAGACGCTCTTCACCCGGGCGCAGGACGTCTGGTACGAGGGACAGTTCCGGGTCGCCAAGGCCGCCGAATCCGTCTTCGGATCGGTCACCTGCGTCTCCGGTCCGCTCGCGGTCTTCCGCCGGGACGCGGTGTACAACTACTTCCCGGCCTGGGCCGGCGACCGCTTCCTCGGCGCCCCGTTCCGGTTCGCCACCGACCGCCAGCTCACCGGGTACGTCCTCGGACAGCTCTGGGTCGGCAAGAAGCTGAAGAAGCAGTACGCCGACTCCCCGTTCGTCACGGCCGAGGACTATCCCGAGCGCAAGTGGCGCATCGGCTATGTCCAGTCGGCCCAGGTGTGGACCAACGTCCCCGAGCACTTCCGGCCGTTCATGAAGCAGCAGATCCGCTGGAAGAAGAGCTTCATCCGCAACACCTGCTTCACCGGCACCTTCATGTGGCGGCGCGGTATCGGCCCGTCCTGTCTGTACTACGGGCACGTGCTGTGGGTGATGGCCGCCCCCCTGATGGCCGTGCGCCACATGATCTGGTCCCCGATCCAGGGCGGGATCTTCGTGAGCGTGCTGTATCTGTGCGGTGTGGTGCTCAAGGGCAGCATCTGGGGCCTGGCATTCAAGATCGACAACCCGGGTGACCCCCACTGGCGCTACCGGCCGCTGATGAGTCTGCTGTCGGCGCTGCTCCTGTCCTGGCTCCTTCCCTACTCCCTCGCGACCATCCGTCGCGGTGTCTGGTCGAGGACTCGATGATGAAGGCATTCCTCCGGCGCAAGGGGGTCCGGGTGATCACCGATGTGGTCGCCGTCGTGGTGATCAGCTGCATCTATCTGATCGTCCTGTCCCGAGGGAACGTGCTCGGATGGCTCTGAAACGCGAACAACGCGAACCTCACGTCGTCGTGCACGACCACGGGCGGGGTCCCGAGCCCTGTTTCCGCAGTGACTACGCCGACAAGTCGGGCCACGACCACAGCCGTGGCCGCGGTCTCGGCTGGGGCCGCGGCTGGACGCAGTGGCCCGTGCGGGTCCTGCTCGGCGCGCTCACGCTCTCCGTGGTGCTGGCGTCGGGCGCGGCGGGCCTGGAGCGCTATCTGAGCCGGAAGTACATGTCTCCGCAGGCGCCGTTGACCCGGGCGTCCATCACCTCCGCGGACAAGGTCGACTGGACGAGGCAGGGTCTCGGCCTGCCGGACCACGCGCCGCCGGTGGTGCTGACCTTCCACGACGTCAACAAGAAGAGCACGAGCCCCTACGCGCTCACCCCGCGGGCGTTCGACGCCCAGCTGACCGCGCTGGAGAAGGCCGGTTACCGCACCCTGAGCGCGCAGCAGTTCACCAACTACATGAACGGCGGCCCGACGCCCAGGCGTTCGGTGCTGCTGACCTTCGACGACGGCACCGACGGTCTGTGGAAGTACGCCGACCGCATCCTCGCCAAGCACCGGATGCGCGGCACGATCTTCCTGATCACCGGGTCGATGGACAAGCACCGCCCCTACTACCTGACCTGGCGCGAGATCGAGCGGATGCACGGGTCGGGCCGCTGGGACTTCCAGAGCCACACCCGTGCCATGCACAGCGTCCGGCAGGTCGACGCCACGGGCAACACCGGCGCGCCGCTGATCAACCGGCTGTGGCTGGCGGACAAGGGGCGGCGCGAGACCCAGGCCGAGTACCGCGCCCGCGTGCTCCACGACCTCGCCGGCTCCGTCGAGGACATCGTCAACCACGGCATGCCGACCCCGACGATGTTCGCCGTCCCCTTCTCCGACGGACCCGGCCAGCAGGACGCCGACTCGACGGACTCCCAGGCCAGGCATCTGCTCAAGGAGCTCTTCCCGCTGGTGATGACGGACCATTCCGGTGTTCCGCTCACCGCCAGCCGGCGGTCCGCGTCGACGGGCCTCGTGCAGCGCGTCGAGGTCTTCGCCAAGACCACTCCGGACGAGATGCTGGCCGCCGTCGGAGAGCGGGTCCAGGTCCCGGCCGACGCGCACACGCCGCTGTCCGAGACGGAGAACTGGGGTGGACGCCAGACCCGTACGAGCTTCGGCGTCTTCCTGGGCAAGGTACCGAAGTCCGCGCAGATCCCCCGCTACGCCAAGGCCGACTACCGGCCGGACAGCAGCGTCGACTGGACGGACTACAGCGTCACCACGACCATCGGCGCGCTCGGCAACGGCACCAACCAGGCCGCGCTGGGTGTCAGGACCAACAGCAAGGAACCGATGACCGTGGTCGTCACCCGCAACCGGGCGATCCTGCTGGCCAACGGCTACAAGGTGGCCTCGCAGCCGCTGGACCCGAAGTCCGACCACACCATCACGGTGAAGGTCGGACAGGACACCACCACGGCCTACGTCGACGGTCACGTGCGGCTGACCCATGTGTCGGACCAGCCCGCCGATCAACTGACGGGCGGCGTCACCATCCGGTCCGGCATCAACAGGACCGGCAACGAGTGGCCCGTCTTCAAGGCGCTCGACATCTCGCCGCTCGACAGGACGCCCGGGCGAGGATGAGGCGACGAGGAGCGGCCGGGTCCGCCACGAGCGACCCGGCCGCGAAGGGTCCGGCGAGGGGCGGCCGGGTCCGTCGTCGCCGGCCGTTCAGGTGCCGGCGTTGATCTGGGCATCGGTCACCGCGCCGTCGCTCACGTTCCACTTGTCCAGGACCTTTCCGTACGAGCCGTCCCGGATGGCGGCGTCCAGCGCCGCCTGGATGGCGTCCCGCAGGGCGGAGTTGGAGCTCAGCACCGCGATCCCGTACGGACCGGGGTCGATCGGGTCGCCGACGACCTCGAAGTCCTTGCCGCCGCCCGAGGTCTTCGCCGCGTACGCGACCGCGGGGTAGTCGGCGACGTCGGCCACCACGGCGCCGCTCTTGAGGCGGGCCTGCGCCTCGTCATGGGTGTCGTAGGCCTCGATGTCGATCGGGTCGTCGCACTTCTGGGACTGGAGCAGGTCGTAGGCGGTGCTGCCGCTCTGCACGGAGACCTTCTTGCCGCAGAGGTCGCCCAGCGACTTGATGCCCTCCGGATTCCCCTTCTTCACCAGGATCGACGCCCCGGAGGTGAAGTAGTCGACGAAGTCGATGTCCTCGCCGATCTTCTCCCCGGTGGAAGGGTCGAGGCCCTCCTGACGCTCCTTCGTGTCGCTCATCGCGGACATCACGACGTCGTAGTGCTTGGCCCGCAGGCCCGTGAGCAGGGTGTCGAGGGCGCCGTTCCCGAACTGGAACCTCACCCCGAGTTCCCGGCCCAGCATCTCGGCGAGGTCCGGGTCGACGCCGACCGGCTTGCCGTTGCGGACGAACTCCATCGGCGGGTAGAGCATGTCCGAGCCGACCTTGATGACGCCGGCCTTCTTCACCGACTCCGGCAGATCGTCGTGCAACGGCGGCTTGTCCGTGCCCGAGGCGGACGGCGAAGGGTCCTTGGACGTCCGGTCGCTGCATCCGGCGAGGGCCAGGAGGGCGGCGCAGGACAAGGCTCCCAGCGCCGCCCGGTGTTTCGCCACGGTGAGGCCGCGGCGGGCGGATGCGGTCACGGGCGTTTCCGCCGGAGGGCGAGCGGAGCGACGGCGCCGTCCCGCGCGCGGGCGTTCGGTGATCGCGATCCCGCGCACGATCGGCGTTCCGCCATCCGGACAGCTCCTCTCAGATGCCCCTAAGGTCACAGGGGCAAGGTACCCCTATATGTGATCTTTGTCCGATATTGAGAGTTGCGTCGACCGAGACGTCAGCGCGCCGGGTGCCTCCGGCGGGTCGGCCTCACCTCGCCCCGGACCGCGGTTCCGGGGTCAGTCTCCGCTTCCGATCATCGACATCAGCAGGCGATGGGTCTCGCCGTCCGCGGCCACCACGAGTCCGCGGCCGGACCGCCCGATCGGGGCGCCGTCGATCCCTGTGACGACGCAGCCGGCGGCCTCGCAGAGCGCGATGCCGGCGGCGAAGTGCACACTCCCGGACAGGTCGCCGCCGTCCGTGACGTACGCGGCCCGTCTGCCCGCGGCGACCCAGGCAAGGGCCAGGGTGGTCGACAGGACCCGGGGGCGGAAGTGTTCCCCGAAGTCGGGCCGGGCGAGCAGGTCAACCGCCCGGAAGCCGGGCGCGCCCGGGAACGGCGGGTCCAGATTGACGTCCACGAGCCGGGTGGCAGACGTGGGCACCAGCGGCGAGTCGGAGCCGTCCCGCCGGACCCAGGCCCTCTCGCCGTCGGTGACGAAGACCTCGCCTGCGAAAGGGTCGGCCACCGCCGCGGCGCCACCGCGCAGCGCCACGTTGACGGCGACCAGCATGCCTCCGGCCGCGTAGTTCAGCGTGCCGCACAGGGGATCGACCAGCCACTGCCGCACCGCGTCCGGCGCGCCCAGCCGCCCGCTCTCCTCTCCGACCACGGAGTCGTCGGGCCGCGCGGAGCGAAGAACGCCGAGGATCGTCCTCTCGGCCTCGACGTCGGCCGCGGTGGCGAAGTCACCACCGCCCTTGTCGATGCGCGTCAGACGCCCGCCGTACATGGCCCGCACCACGTCCGCCCCGGCCAGGGCGGCGGCCGCCGCGACCTCGGCGTCGTCGAGTCCCGCTGATGAGTTGGTCATCCACGGACCCTATCGACGGCGCGGGAAGGCACGCCCGGGCGTGCCGGCACGGCGGCGGTCACGGCTCCGCGCCCGCGGCACCGCGCCCGCGCTCCGGCTCACCGGGCACGGCCCGCTCCCCCGCCGCGAGCCCCGACTCCGGTGCGGCGCCCGGGATCTGTGGGTGCCGGGGGCCGATTGTCAGTGGCCGCCGATAGCGTTCGCTGCATGGTCGCACTCGGCCCGGGCGTACTGACCTGGGTGAACTGTGCTCTCATCATGTGTTCTTGACGCGAAAGGCTGTGGCTCGTGGGGTGGCTGGCGGCGGGTGACGGGTATGAAGTCGCCCTGGTGGAAGGACGGGTGGCCGTGCGTGCCACCTCGGGCCGGGCGGCGGGACGGCAGCTGAAATCGCTTCCGCGCGCGCTCAGGGACCACCCCGAGGTGGACCGGCTGCGGCGGTTCGCCGAGTGGCTCGACCGGCACGCCGCGGCGTGCGTGGCGCAGGCCGACGCGTGGATGGTCTCCTCGCTGCCCGTACCCACCGGCCTGCTGGCCCGGGTGTGGCCCGACGAGGCCTGGCAGTCCGCGCTGCGCGATCTGGTCGTGGTCGGCGAGGACCCGGACGACGTGGGTTTCCTGCGCGGTGCCACCGACGCGGGCGAACTGCGGCTGGTGAACCTGGACGGCGAGACCGTCCGGATCGCCCCGCGCACGGTCACCCTGCCGCATCCGGTGCTGCTCCCCGACCTCGACGACCTGCGCGACTTCGCCGCCGAACTGGGCATGGAACAGGGCGTCGAGCAGATCCACCGGGCGATATGGCGGCGGCCCGCGGACGTGCGCGCCAGGTCCACCGAGGTGAGGGAGTTCGCCGGGGGCTCGTTCCGCTCCCGGTTCGCGCTCGCGGCACGCGCCAGTTCCCTCGGCTACGGGGTGTCGGGCGGTTACGCCACCGCCCGGATGCGGGACGGCGTGCGGACCGTCGAGGCCTCGGTGTGGATCGGGGAGCCGTACTGGGACGGCCAGGTCGAGACCGGGGCGCTGACCTGGCAGGACCAGGACGGGCGCGCGCTGCCGCTGGGCGAGGTGGGACCGGTCGCCTGGTCGGAGGGGATGCGGATGGCCGCGGCTCTGTACGCGGGCCGCGACATCGAGGAGGGCAAGAACGCATGAGCGGGGGGACGCGGGTGTCGTACGAGGAACTGCTGGCGGCGGGCGCGGTGCTGCCGCCGGACGCGGAGGGGGCCGGCGAGCCGGGCGTGCCGCTGACGGCGCGGACGTACCGTCACCCGGGCCTGGACGACCGGGTGGTGGTGCGGCTCGTCGCGGGCGAGCTGGGGGCGGCCGAGGACCTGGCCGCCGGATTCCTCGGCCTGGAGCCGGACGCCGAGCCCGTCGTGGTCGGGATCGGTACCCGCCGGTCGCTGGGCTTTCCCGAGTGGGTGCTGGTGCACCATCCCGAGGACGGCCACCACGCCCTGCGGGTCGTGCCCGACCTGGAGCGGGCGGGGCGGCAGGTCAAGTCCCGCCCGAAGGCCGCGCTGGACTCCTTCGTGGCACTCGGCGACCGCTTGGCGGCCTCCGTGCCGCACTTCCTTCCGACGTTCTACGAGCAGGCCGGACGCGTGTTCCTGGCGGAGGAGAACGCCACCTACGCGTCCCAGCTGTTCACCCGTGCCCGCAGGGCCGAGGCCGAGCACGGTCTGACGGTGCAGGAGGAGCGGCTGGACGCCGTGTTCCTGGAGTTCGCCCTGGCCGGGGCGCTCCCCGTCAAGGTGCTGTCCTCCTACGCCCGGGAGCTGGCCGCGCGGGTGCCCGCCGAGGACGCGCTGCGGCGCTTCACCCGGCTGTGCCTGCGCCGCACGGCGGGCGGGCTGCCGCCGTCGGTGCAGATGGCGAACGACCTGCGCAGGCTGGCCCGGGCCGCGGGCCGCGACGCCGCACTCACCGAGCAGGAGTACGTCCGCGAACTCCTCGCCCTCCCGGCGACGCTGCGTGCGGCGGCCGGCTGGTGGAAGGGCCACCGCACGGCCCTGGTGGCGCTCGCCACGCGCGAACCCGGTGTGCGGGGCGCCCTGCTCGACCTGATGCCCGCCGCCGGCGACGGCGACCTCCCGGCGATGTGGCTCGAACTGCTGGAGACCTCGGGCGCCGCGGCGGGGCTGTGGGACGACTCCCTGCCCGAGGAGCAGCGGCCGCAGGACGGAACCGCGGGCTGGCTCGAACGGTTCCTGTCCTTCTGGCAGCGGGCCAGGTCATGGCGTGACCCCAGCCGCATGGCCGAGCTGCATCCGCTGGTCGAGCGGGCCGCGGACCGGTTGCGGGCCGAACTCACGGCGTCCGGTGGCGCGTTGAAGGCCGGACACGACCTCGACCTGATCGACCTGCTGCTGTCGCTGGACATTCCGGTGGCGGCTCCGGGCAAGGGCGACGCGCTGCTGGTGTCGCACTGGGCCCTGGGCGAGGGGCGCCGCGACCTGGTGTCGCTGGCCGCCGACAGCCGTTTCCACGGTGCCTTCCGGCGGGGCGCGGACCGGTTCGGCGAGGACGGTCAGTCGCTGCGGGCGATCGCGCTGCTTGCCGCGTCGCCCGGCGGCCGTCCGCTGCTCACGGACTGGGTGCTCGGGGTCGTACGACGGTTCACCGCCGTGGGTCTGCCGCAGCTGCCCGAGGCGCTCAGCCGGCTGAAGTGGCTGCCCGCCGAGGCGCTCGCGCTCGCCGAGGACGAGGTCCGCGCCGCCGCGGGCACCGACCTGGCACCGCTGCTGGCCCGCACCCTGCGGGCCGGGCTCTTCGACGAACTCGGCTGGCCCGCCTGGGAGGACGCGGTCGCCTCGCTGGTCCCGAAGACGGACGTCGAGGACGTGGTCGTCGCCGACGCCTGGCCCGGTCTCATCGTGGCCGGGGCGTCCCAGGCGCGGGTGATCGGAGCCGAGGGCACGCTCCTCACCCACGACCTGCGCATCCCGTCCAACAGCCACTGGGGCGATCCCGGCTTCCATCATGTGGACGGCGAACTGCTCGTCTACTGGAACGACCGCACCGAAGGCCTGCGCGGCTACTGGCACACCCGGCCCGACCGGACGCTGTCCCTGGAGGGCGCGAGGAACACCCGCGGCACCCGGATGGACTGGTACCAGGGGAACGGTCCGATCACCCTGCCCCTGACCGGCGGCGGCCGCACCACCGGCGGTGGCGTCCTGCACGCCGGGGACACCACCCTGCCCGAGGAGCGTCAGCTGCTGTGCGACGGCGTCTCGCACTGGGTGTGGAGCGCGGACGGCGGAGTGCGCGGCTGGTACGAGTTCGATCCGGCGACGGGTGAGCGGGGGCGGATGAGCATGCCCGCGTTCCTCGCGGACGCGCTGCGGGACGCCCCGGAGGGCAGCACGTTCGGCGGTGGCCGGCTTTACCCCTCGCCGGTCGCCGCTCAGGGGCCCGCCGCCGCGCCCGTGGACGGTGTGGTCGGTCTGCGCCTCGTGCAGCTGCCCGACGGCTCCGTGCGCGCCCAGGACCTGGCCGGACACACCGTCACCCTGCCCGCCGACGCCGGGCGTCCCTCGACGCTCGTGGTCTTCCCGGGCGCCGACCGGGCCTCGGCCGTCGTCCGCGAGAGCTGGCGCCTCGCCGTCGTGGACGCGGACGGTGTCACCACCTCCGTGGCCAAGACCGACCGCGCACCGGGAGCGTTCGGCGAGGGCTCCCTGCTGCTGCCTCCGGTTCAGTACTGGGAGTTCCTGACGGCCCGCGACCCCGAGGGCTCCGCCTCGCTGCGCCGCGTCGACCGCGACACGGCCGCGGCCCTGCTGTCCGCCGCCGGTCGCGAGGACAAGGAGGCACTGCCGGAGGCGATCCGTTCCCTGCTCCCGGTCACCCACACCGCGCTGATCGCGGGGATCGCCGGTGTCGCACGGCACGCGGCCGGACAGCAGGCCGTCCTGGACGCGGTGGCCGCCCGGCTGACCCGTGCCCTCGACGGAGGCCCGCAGGAGGAAGGGCCCGCCGGACCGCCGGACGAGGTGCTCGTCGAGGCGACGAACGGCCTCTGCGACGCCTCCCACTCCCGGTGGAACCGCGACAAGGAGGACGACACCGTCTTCCGTGCGCTGCGGGAGCTGAGGCGGGCTTCCCTTCTCCGCGATCCCGCCGTGGCCGAGGCACCGGCGGCACCGCTCCACCTCGACGGACGACGGATCCCCGTCGGCCGGCAGGAACTCCGGGCGCTGCTCGCCGGCCTGCCCGCCCTCGCCTTCCGGGCGGCGGCCCACACCACCTCCGACGAACACCGGAACGTCCTCAACATTCTGCTCGCCGAGTTCGACGGCCTGGGTCTGGCCTCGTCCGCCGGGACCTCGTCCTGGCGCGAGGTCGAGCTGCACCTGGGCGCGGACGTGCTGCGCACCCCGTCGGGCGAGTGGCGTGAGGGCAGGTGGAACGGAGTGCTGTCCCTGGGCGCGGGCTCCTTCATCGCCGTGCTGGCATGCGTCTCACGGGGTGACGACGGCTGCGTCTTCACCGGCCTGTTCCACGATCCGGCCGGACGCTTCGAGGCGCCCGAGCCGTACACGCTCCGGGCCTCCGCCCCGCTGAACGAGAACATCCCCGCGGACCTGCTGGGCTCCTTCCTCAGGGAGCTCTCCGCACGCGGCCCCGCACCCTGGTTCCCGCAGGCCGCCGAGGAGTTCGCGCGCCTGACCGGCGTCACCGACACCATGGCCCGGCTGATCGTGGCCGGGATGCCGCACGTCATCCACGACCGCTCCTACCTGACCGCGGAGACCTGCGCGGCCATCGGGGTCAAGCCCGGTCCCGCGGGCATCGCCAAGGAGGAGCTGCGCCACCTGGGTTCGGCGATCCGTTCCGAGGTCGTGGCCGCGCTGCTGCCCGCCGACCCCGCGCGGCTGTGGACCGAGGGACCGGACTGGGCCGCCGCGGCCGAGGTCTGGAACAGCAGGCTGGGCCGACGGGCCGCCGTGCCCGAGGAGTTGCTCAGCGACGCGGTACGCGCCTTCAAGTACGGGCAGTGGAACGCCCGCGAGGCCCTGCCCGGGATCCTCGACCCGGCCCGGGAGCCCCGGCTCAGCCGTGACCACGAGTGGGTGGTCGAGGGCGACCGGGTCAGAAGCGTCGACAAGGAGGCACCCGGCTTCGCGGGACCGGTCCTGATCGGCTTCGTCGGCATCGCCGCCTGGCTCGCCCACCGCCTGCCCGTCGGTGACCCGATCCGCGCCGCGCTGCCCGCCGCGCTCGCCGCCGTGCGCGACCGGCTGTCCCACCCCGGCCTGATGCTCGACCTCAACCAGTACATCGGCCTCCGCGAGTTCCGGAAGACCGCGGGCGCGCCGACCGAGGTCGGCACGGGCTTCGAGCGCTACGGTGCCGTCGTCCTCGCCACCCACGACGACCAGCCGTCCCCCGCCCTGCGGGTGTCCCTGCTCGACAAGGCGGGCCAGGACCCGTATCTGCCCGCACTGCGCGTCGAGGGCCAGCGCCCCTACCAGGTGGAAGTGGCGCTGCGGCTGGCCCGCTCCGCCCGCTTCGAGGCCCTGCTCGCCGATCCGGGCGACCCGCGGGCGGGCGAGCGGGGCAAGGACGGCACCTGGTGGCCGCAGGACCCGACCCGTTCGGTGCCCGACCTCGTCGCGGAAGCGGCCAAGGAGTACGGCCTCGGCGAGGACGCGGCGGCGCTCTATCTGATGCTGCTCACCATGCCCGACCCCACGGACCGGATGACGGCCCGGTGGACGGGGTGGAAGCCCGCCCGTCTCAAGGCGGCCCGCGCCGAACTGGCGGCCACCGACCTGGTGGTGGAGGCCACTCGCACCCGGGCCGGACGCTCGCTGTTCCTGCCCGGCGGCTGGGTGGTGCCGAAGGCCCCGCGCGTACCGCTGGAACAGTGGAAGCGGCCCCTGTACGACGACCTGCTGTGGCGCGACGAGGCACTGCTCGCCGTGATCGTGCCGACGGAACCCGTCCCGGATCTGTACCGACGGGTCTGGCAGCTGGTCCGCGAGGGCGGCGGGCCCCGCTTCGAGGAGTTCGCGCTGCGGCAGGGCCGGCGCCGCTGACGCACTGCTGGGGCCCCTGAGACCTCCGACACGGGCCCCGGCACCCTCCCCCCTTACGACGACACAAGCACCTACCGAACAAGGAACACGCATGCCTGCGACCGACACGGCGACGGCTCCTCCGGCACGGCAGACCCTGCCCGCCGAGGAGCGCCACGCCACCGAACTCGCCTTCCTCGCCGCCCACGACACGGGCCCGCGCCCGCCCGGCTGGCGGCTGACACCCCGGGCGGTGATCACCTTCGTCTGCGGCAGCGGCGGCGAGCCCCTCACGCTCGAAGCGCACCACGACACGCTGCCGGACCGGCTGGTGATCGCTCCCAAGTTCGTCGGCGAACGCGCCCTGGTGGAACGGTGTGTCGTCACCCTCGCCGGAGAGCGCGGTCTGCTGCTGGTCGGCGAGCCGGGCACCGCCAAGTCGATGCTCTCCGAGCTGCTGTCCGCCGCCGTCTGCGGCACCAGCGCGCTGACCGTCCAGGGCACCGCGGGCACCACCGAGGACGCCCTGCGCTACGGCTGGAACTACGCCCTGCTGCTCGCCCAGGGGCCGACACCGACCGCTCTGGTCGACTCCCCCGTGCTCGCCGCCATGCGGGGCGGCCGGGTGGCCCGCGTCGAGGAGATCACCCGCTGTCTGCCCGAGGTGCAGGACGCGCTGGTGTCGATCCTGTCCGACCGGCGGATGAGCGTGCCCGAACTCGCCGGCACGGACGACGCCCAGGTCGCTGCCGCCCCCGGCTTCACCGTCATCGCCACGGCCAACCTGCGCGACCGCGGTGTCTCCGAGATGTCCGCCGCGCTCAAGCGCCGCTTCAACTTCGAGACCGTGCACCCGATCGCCGACGTCGACGCCGAGACCGCCCTCGTCCGGCGTCAGGCCGTCGCGGCCGTCGAGCGGGCGGGAGCCGCCTTCGGTGTCGACGACGCGGTCCTCGACGTGCTGGTCACCGTCTTCCGCGACCTCAGGGCCGGCCGGTCCGCCGAGGGCTGGGACGTGGAACGGCCCGGCACGGTCATGTCCACCGCCGAGGCGGTGCAGGTCGCGGTCTCCCTCGGCGTGGCCGCCGCCTACCTCCCGGGCGCCGACTCCCTCGACCTGGTCCCCGGCCACCTGCTGGGCGTGGTCCGCAAGGACGACCCCGCCGACCACGCGCGTCTGCTCGGCTACTGGGACGGCCCGGTGCGCCGCCGCGCCGAGGACGGTTCCGCGCTGTGGCGCAGGCTCTGGGACCTGCGGGAGAACCTCCGGTGACGTACACCCAGGATCCACGGGCGGCCGTCACCGCCCTCGCCGGTTCCGTGGCGCCGTACCTGCTGGGCGTACGGCACCACAGTCCGGCGCTCGCGGCGGCGGTGCCCGCCCTGCTCGACGCCTGCGGCGCGCAGGTCGTGTGCGTGGAGCTGCCCGCCGACTTCCAGGCGTGGCTGCCCCATCTGGCCGCCCCGGGCACGCTGGCGCCGGTCGCGCTCGCCGGAGCGGGTGCGAACGGCCGGCTCGGCTTCTACCCGTTCGCTGACTTCTCCCCGGAGCTGGCCGCGGTCCGCTGGGCGCGGGAGCGCGGAGCGGACGTGGTGTGCTGCGATCTGCCGATGTCCGATCCGCGGTGGGCCGAGGCCGGGGCCGTCCCGTCGGGTGACACGCGGACCGCGGTGGCCGAGGAGGCACCCGTGGCCGCGTCCGTCTCGTTCGGGAGCGCGCTGGCCGCTTCGGGGACCGGTCGTGACGGTGACGATCTGTGGGACCGGTGCGTGGAGGTCCTCGCCCCAGGTTCCACCACCGAGGCGATCCGCCGGGCCGCGCTCGGGGTCGGCTGGGCGCTGCGCGGCGACGCGGAGGCCTCGGGCGGCGTACCGGCGCTGGATCTCGCCCGTGAGGCCCATATGCGCGAGACGATCGCCGGGGCCTCGGCGGACGGGCGCCGGGTCGCGGCCGTCGTCGGCGCGTTCCACGCCCCGGCACTGACGGCCCCGGCCCCGGCTCCCGGTCTCGCGCCGGATACGGGCGGGGGTACGGGTGCGGGTGTGATCGCCACGGTGGCGGCGGCCGGTCCCCGCGGCGTCGGCGCCGGGAACCCCCAGGTCGTCACCTCCCTCGTCCCGTACGCCTTCGATCTGCTGGACTCCCGTTCCGGGTACCCCGCGGGCATCCGGGACCCGCGCTGGCAGCAGGCCGTGTTCCTGGCCGGGGGCGACCCCGAGCGGGTACGGGACGCGGCCGCGCGGGCGGTCACCGATGTGTGCCGGGAGCTCCGTTCGGCCGGGCACGCGGCCGGGACCGGCGAGGCGGCCGAGACCCTGCGGATGGCGGGCGACCTCGCGCGGGTGCGCGGACTCGCGGCACCGGGACGGAGCGAGGTCGTCGAGGCGCTGACCAGCGTGATGGGCCAGGGCGAACCGCTGGGCCGCGGCCGGGCCCTCGCCCGGGCCCTCGAAGTGGTCATGGTCGGCACCCACCGGGGCCGGATCGCGCCGGGCACACCGCGCTCCGGGCTGGGCCCGAGCGTGGAGGCGGAGGCCACCGCGCTGCGCCTGCCGGGGCCGGACGACCCCGCGACGCGCGAGGTAAGGCTGGACCCGCTCCGCTCCGCTCTCGACGGCCGCCGCGAGGTACTGCTCCAGCGCCTGGCCGTGTGCGGCGCCGGCTACGGGGAGACCGTGGCCGTGACCGGCACGGGCGACGGGGCCGCCCTGACCACCCGGTGGCGGGTGGCGTGGACGCCTGCCGTCCCCGTACGGCTGGACCTGGCGGGGATACGAGGGGTGACCGCGGCCCTCGCCGCCGAGGGCACCCTGCGCGAGACCTTCCGCCAGGAGTCCGCCGACGGCGGTCCCACCTGCGCGCAGGTCCTCACGGCCCTGGGCGCGGCCGCCCGCTGCGATCTGCCGGAGCTGGTGGCGGAGCGGCTCGCCGACGCCGCCGCACTCCTGCCCGCCGCGGCCACCCTGCCCGAACTCCTCGCCGCGCTCGACCTGTTGGAGGCACTGTGCCGGGGCCATCTCCCCGGCACCGGCCCTGACACCCGGCGGGATGCGGCCGAACTGGCCACCGCACTGCTGGAGTCGGCGGTCCGCACCCTGCCCGGCCTCGCGGGCAGCGACCGGCCCGAGGACGCGGCGGCGCTCGTCGAGCTGGCCTCGCGGGCCGGTGATCACCGCCTCGGGCTGCGGATGGACGACGCGCTCGCCACGCTCGCCCGCACGGGATCTCCCCTCGTCCAGGGTGCCGCCCTGGCCGCCCGGGTGCTGCTCGACCTCGACGACGCCGCCGGCCTCGGCGCGCGTGCGGCGGGCTGGATCGACACGGCCACCGGACCGGAGGCACGCCAGGCGCTGAGCCGGCGGCTCGGGGGTCTGCTCGGTGGCGCGGCCGCGCTGCTCCAGTCGGCGCCGACGGCGCTCGACCCGCTCCTGAACCGGGTCGACACACTCACCGACCAGGGGTTCCTCGACCGGCTGCCCGCCCTGCGCGGCGGCTTCGACACGCTCACTCCCGCGGGCCGCGACCGGCTCCTGCACACCGTGACCGAGCGGCTCGGTGACCGTCTCGACCTGTCGCTCACCGCCTCGCCGCGGCTCCTCGCCCTGTGGACGGCCGCGGACGCGGCGGGACGCGCGGCCCTCGACGCGCTGGGCCTGCCCGTAGCGACGGACCCCGCGCCCTCGCCGGACCAGGGCCTCCACGCGAACCCCGCGCCGGGGCCGCGCACGCACCCCGCCGGGGTGGAGCGGCCCGCGTCCGCGCTCTCCGCCACGCCGCACGCCTCCACGAGGGCCGTCGCGGAGGCCGAGGAGGCGCCCGCCGCTCCCCGCATCACGCCCGCAGACCGCTGGCGGCTGCTGCTCGGCCGGGAGACCGAGAGCCTCCCGCCGGGCGCCCGCCGGTACGCGCACGCGCTGGACGAGCTGTACGGCACCGGCCGGGGCGAGGGCTCATCCGACCTCGACCGTGAGGGCGCGGCTCCGGGCCGGGGCGGCGGCCGCGAGGCCTCGTTCCCGACGGCCCGTGACTGGGCCGAGGAACTCCGGGCGCTGTTCGGGGAGGAGGTCCGCGAGGAGGTGCTTGCCCGCGCCGCCGACCGGGGCCGCAACGACGTACTGGCGGAGCTCGACCCCGCCTCGGTCCGCCCGTCGGTCGACCTGCTGACCTCGGTGCTGTCCCTCGCGGGCGGGATGCCGGAGAAGCAACTGGCCGGCCTGCGCCCCCTCGTACGCCGTCTGGTCGACGAGCTGGCCAAGGAGCTCGCGACCCGGATGCGGCCGGCCCTCACCGGGCTCACGACACCCCGCCCCACCGCACGGCCCGGCGGACGGCTCGACCTGCCCCGCACCCTTCGGGCCAACCTCGCGCACGCGCGCCGGAACGCCGACGGACGCGTGACCGTGGTGCCGGAACGGCCGGTGTTCAGCACCCGTTCGCGCAAGGAGGCGGACTGGCGTCTGATCCTCGTGGTCGACGTGTCCGGGTCGATGGAGGCCTCCGTCGTCTGGTCGGCGCTGACGGCGGCCGTCCTCGGTGGCGTGCCGACCCTGTCCACGCACTTCCTCGCGTTCTCGACGAACGTGATCGACCTGACGGACCGGGTCGACGACCCGCTGTCGCTGCTCCTGGAGGTACGGGTCGGCGGCGGCACCCACATCGCGGCCGGGCTCCGCCACGCCCGTTCCCTGGTCACCGTCCCGAGCCGGACCCTCGTGGTGGTCGTGAGCGACTTCGAGGAGGGCTACCCGGTGGGCGGACTCCTCGGCGAAGTGCGGGCCCTCGCGAGTTCCGGGGTGCACCTGATGGGATGCGCCGCCCTGGACGACACCGGCAACCCCCGCTACTCGGTGCCCGTCGCGCAGCAGCTCGTCGCGGCCGGTATGCCGGTGGCCGCGCTCAGTCCTCTCGCCCTCGCCCGCTGGGTGGGCGACCGTCTCCGCGGAGATGTCCGATGAACACCGAACTGCCCCCGGTGGCGCCCGATGTGGCCGCCTCCGCCGTCGAGGGTCTGACCACCAGGCTCCGCAAGAAACTGGACGCGGCGATCGAGTCGTACGCGGCCCTGCCCGTCGTCGCCGACGGCACGGTCCTGCGCGTGCGGTGCGGTGAGGACTCGGAGGTCGTCCTCACGCCCGGGGCCTCCGGGTCCGTGACGGACGCGGGCCAGGCGGTGTGCAGTTGTCTGCTCGCTCCCCGGTGCCTGCACCGGGCCGCCGTCCTGGGCTCCTGCCCGCCGGCCGACGCGGAGGCCGAAGGGGACGCCGAGAGTGACAGCGTGCCTTCGTCGGCCGCCGGCACGGCCCTCGGCCCGGCCCTGGGTTCCGGGCCCGACGTGGGTGCCGACGCGACCCTCGGCTCAGCCAGTACCACCGACGCCGCCCTCAACTCCTCCGCGACCGGCGCGGTTCCGGCGCCGCCGACCACGGCAGCGCCCGGCGCTTCGGACTCCGTTCCGGACGCGGTCCCGACCGCCGTGCCGCCCGCCGGCGAGAACGGCGCGGGGCCGATCTCGGAAGCGGTCGCGGAGCAGGAGAAGCCCGTTCCGCTCACCGCCGCGCAGCGGGCCGCCGCGTCCCAACTGTGGTCGGCGGCAGCGGCGTTGCTCGCCGCCGGGGTGCCCGCCGCCGGAGCCGTCCCCCAGGCCGAGCTGCTGCGGGCCGCGCACACCGCCCGGCTCGCCGGGCTGCACCGCGCAGAGGCGGCCGCGCTGCGGGTCGTACGGGGGCTGCGGGGCGCGCGGGCCCGTCAGGACGGCCACCGGCTGGCCGACCTCGTCGCGCAGATACGGGAACTGCTGCTCACCACCGCCCTGTTGGGCACGGCGGAGCCGGAGCCGGCGCTGATCGGCACCGCCCGCCGCGCCTACCGGCCGGGCGGCAGCCTGCGCGTCCACGGGGTGTGCAGCGAGCCGGTGATCGCCGCCACCGGCTACGGCGGTGTCGTCACCCATGTCGTCTCGGAGGACGGCCGCTGGTTCTCGGTCGCCGACGTCAAGCCCGGCGGACCGGCTCGCGCGCAAGGGGCGGCCACCGCCACCGTGGCGCTCGGCTCCGGGAACCTCGACCACGCCCAGCTGTCCCGGGGCGGACTGCTGGTCTCCGGCGCGACGGTGTCAGCCGACGGCCGCCTCGGCTCCGGCAAGGGGGTGCGGGCGACACCGCTGACCGGTGTGCCGTGGACGTCGGGGCCGCTCGCCGCGCTCTTCGCCCGTCCGCTCGCCGATCTCGTGGCCGAGCGGCTCTCCGTGGCGCCGGACGCCGACCCGGAGCGCGCCGAGCAGGCGGTACGCGAGCTCGTCGGCTGCGACCTGGTCCTCGTCGGGACGGCCGGGGACCAGTTGATCGCCCGGGAACTGCCCTCCGGGCGGCCGGAGGCGGAGGGCGTCCTGCTACGGCTTGCCCCGGCCGCCGAGCACCCCGGCCTCGCCCACACGGCCAACTTCCGCCGCCTCGCGTCCCGGCCGGGACTGCGGCTGCGGGTCGTCGGGCGCCTGGACCCCGACCGCGCCGCCACGCTCCGCCCGCTCGCCGTCGCCCCGCTGCCGGGAACGGAGGCGACGCTGCGACTGCCCGCGGAGTGGCGGGGCCACGCCGATCTGGGCTACGACCGGCTGGAGGGCGCGCACTTCCCCCCGGCGGACGTGGTGTCCGCCGACGCCGTGCCCCGGCCGGACAGCGGCAGCGGCGAAGCGCGGGACCTGCTGGAACAGGCCCCGCTGTGGCGGCTGCGGCGGCTGGTGGAGGTCGCCGTGTCGGGTGGCCGCAGGGCCGTCGCGGAGCCCGCGCGCGACGGCGATCCGCGCGGGGACGGGCCCGCCCTGCGGCGCGGCGGCTTCCACACCGCCGCCGGGCTGGCGGCCGCTCTGGCCGCGGAGGCCGACCGGCGCACCCGGGACGTCTTCGGCCGTACGGGGGAAGCGGACCCGGACCGCTACGCGCGGGCCTGGCTCGCCGCCTCCGTCTATCTGGCGGGCGTCGAAAGGGCCCTGGTGCGGGCCACCTGGCAGCCGGGGGCCGCCGGTTCCTGATCAGTCGTTCAGCCGGGGCAGACGCACCACCTGGACGAAGAAGTCGTCGATCTGGCGGACGGCCGCGATGAACTGGTCCAGGTCGACGGGCTTGGTGACATAGGCGTTGGCGTGGAGCTTGTAGCTGCGCAGGATGTCCTCCTCCGCCGCCGAGGTGGTGAGGACCACGACCGGGATGTGGGACAGGGCCGGGTCCGACTTGATCTTCTCCAGGACCTGCCGGCCGTCGTACTTGGGCAGGTTGAGGTCGAGGAGGATCAGGTCGGGCCGCGGCGCGTCGGCGTGGGCCGCCCGCCGGTAGAGGAAGTCGAGCGCCTCCTCGCCGTCCCGCACCACGTGCAGGGTGTTGCCGATCTTGTTGTCCTCGAACGCCTCCCGGGTCATCAGCTCGTCGCCCGGGTCGTCCTCGACCAGGAGGACGTCGATGGGGGTGCCGGCGGGAGTTGTCATATCAGGGCCTTGTCCTCGGTGCTGTCGTGAAGGGTGTCCGCCGTCTCGGCGGACGGGATGGTGAAGCAGAAGCGCGTGCCGTCGGTGTAGGCCGTGTCGATCCAGATGCGGCCGCCGTGGTACTCGACGATCTTCTTGCACAGTGCGAGGCCGATGCCGGTACCACCGTAGGCGTCGCGGCTGTGCAGCCGCTGGAAGATGACGAAGACCTTGTCCTCGAACTCGGCGGGGATCCCGATGCCGTTGTCGGTGACGCAGAACCGCCAGGATCCGGAGTCCTCCGGGTCGCGTTCGCAGGTGACGCCGATGTGCGGCGGGCGGTCGGGGTGACGGAACTTGACGGCGTTGCCGAGCAGGTTCTGCCAGAGCATGGTGACCAGCGTCGGGTCGCCGACGACCTGGGGAAGCTCCGCGGGCCGGTCGACACGGGCACCGCTGTCGGTGACCGAACTGTCCAGATTGGCCAGTGCCTTGTCGAGCGTCCGGTCCAGATCGACCGGCAGGCGGGCGTCGTTGACCCGGCCCACCCGGGAGAAGGTGAGGAGGTCGTTGATGAGGATCTGCATGCGTTTGGCGCCGTCGACGGCGAAGTCGATGTACTGGCGCGCGCGGTCGTCGAGCTGGTCGCCGTAGCGCTTCTCCAGCAGCTGGCAGAACGAGGCGACCTTGCGCAGCGGTTCCTGGAGGTCGTGGGAGGCGACGTAGGCGAACTGTTCGAGTTCGGCGTTGGAGCGGCGCAGTTCGACGGCCTGCGCGTCCAGGTCGGCGGTCTGCCGTCTCAGGATCTCGCGCTGCTCGCGGGAGGAGTCGAGTTCGGAGACGATCCGCTGCCGCATGTTCTCGACGTCGCGTGCCACGGCGGTGAGATCGACGGGTCCGCCACCGGTGATGGCATGCTCGAAGTCGCCTCCGGCCACCCGGCGGGTGGCGATCCGCAGGTCGTCCAGGGGACGGGTCACCAGGACCCGGACGAGGACCGTCAGCACCACTCCGGTCAGCAGGAACACCACGACCATGGCGCTGAGCACGAGGTCCCGGAACGTCCGCGAGGACGCCAGCTGGTCGCGGCCGTCCTCGACCGCCTTCGCCAGCGCGGCGATCTGTCCGGCCGAGGCGCCGCGGATGCGGTCGAAGGACTTCTTGCCGCGTTCGGCGGTCGCCGGGTCGATGGGGTGCGGCTTGCCCGGGGTGATGCCGGCGACGAGGGGTTCGGCGTAGGTGCGCCGCCAGTCGGCCGCCCGTTTCTCGACCGTCGTCAGGCCTTCGAGGAGTTCGGGCCGGTCGCCGATGAGGGTCCGCATCCGGGCGACGGCGTGCGCCTCGTCCTCGCGGCCCTGGGCGTAGGGGGCGAGGAACTGGCGGTCGGCCGCGATGGCGTATCCGCGGATCCCCGTCTCCTGGTTCACCAGGGCAGCCTGGAGCCGGTACGCCTCCGTCTGCGCCGGTTCGACGTCCAGGAGCAGATGGTCGGTGACCGAGGCCGTCCGCTGGAGCAGCGCGGCGCCGACCCCGGCGCCGACCACCACCAGCAGCGCCATGAGCGCCAGTACCAGTCTGATCCAGCCCTGCACCGTCAGCCGGTGTCCGGCCCACCGCCCGCCGGTCATGTTCCCTGTCCCGTCCTCGGAGTCATCGTTGTCGCGTATGTCTTTCACAGCCGTCAGCCCCAGCGCAGATAGAGCACGGCGACGTCGTCGGCGAGGCCGCCCTGGGTCTCGGCCAGCGCCTCGGCCCGGCCGATCAGCCCGTCGACGAACTCGGCCGGCGCGCGGTCGGCCAGTTCCCGGGCCACCGCCAGCAGTCCTTCCTCGCCCAGCCGCTCCGTGCCGCGGCCGACGCGGCCCTCGAAGAGTCCGTCGGTGAACAGCACCATGGCCGTGCCCTCCGGGAAGGCGAGGTCCGCCACGGGCCAGCGCGCCCCGCCGGGCACGATCCCGAGGGCCGGACCGCCCTCGACCTCCACCCACTCGACCCCGCCCGTCCCGCACAGCAGCACGCCGTGATGGCCGGCCCGAACCATCCGGACCCGCCGTCCTCCGGGGCCGATGCTGAGGACGACCAGGGTGGCGAAGACCCCCACCTTGGCCCGCTCGGCCAGCAGGATCTCCTCCAGCCTGCCCACCTGGTCGGCGCCGGTGACACCACTGAGCACGAGGGTCCGCCAGGCTATGCGTAGCGCCACCCCGAGCGCGGCCTCGTCCGGTCCGTGCCCGGAGACGTCGCCGATCAGGGCGTGCACGGTGCCGTCGGCGCTCTGCACGATGTCGTAGAAGTCCCCGCCGAGCAGGGCGTGTGCCCGACCGGGCCGGTACCGGGTCACGACCTCCACGCCGTCCCCGCGCAGCAGCGGGCGGGGAAGCAGCCCGCGTTCCAGACGGGCGTTCTCCTGGGCCTGCATCTGGCTCGCCTGCAGGGCCACCGCGTCGCGTTCGGCCTGCTTGCGCTGGATCGCGTAGCGGACCGCCCGTCCGAACAGCTCCGGCTCGACCCGGCCCTTGACCAGGTAGTCCTGGGCGCCGGCCGCCACGGCCGCCAGCCCGGTCCCCTCCTCGGCGAGGCCGGTGAGCACCACGACGGCGACGTGTTCGGCGCGTTCACGCACCCGCGACACCGCCTCCAGGCCCTGCGCGTCCGGAAGGTGCAGGTCGAGCAGCACACAGTCCGGAACCTCGGAGATGAGCACGTCGCAGGCCTCGGCCATCGAGCGTACCCAGCGCAGGCGCATGCCGAGCGCGCTGTCGGCGACCATCTCCTCCACGAGCAACGCGTCGCCCGGGTCGTCCTCCACCAGCAGCACCGACGGCTCGTCCGTCCCCCAGGCCGCGGCGCGGTCCAGTTCTGGCGAAGCCACGCCGGTAGCCCCGGGCTGCGACGTCATCATCGAATGAACCCCCACACCCGCCACCATTCCGCCGCTTCATGACGGACAACCCCGCGAGCATACTCAGGCGTGTGCCGACGCACGCGAACAGGACTTCTCCACCGGCGCACCGGCGGAAATCCGTTACCTCGGCGGGCGGGAAAGGGCCCAGACTCGGCGTATGACCGAGATGGCGGCGTTCCGGGAGGCGGTCACCGCCTGGGCGGCGGGTGGCCCTGGTGACCTCGCGCGCGAGCGGGCCGCGGGGCTCGCCGTGCGGACGGTCGTCCTGGTCGAGGGGCCGAGCGATCTCGCGGCGGTCGAGGCGCTCGCCGAACGCCGCGGGCGGGACCTGGAGGCCGAGGGAGTCTGCGTCCTGGCGATGAACGGGGCCATGAGCGTCGGGCGCTTCGCGCGTCTCCTCGGGCCGGGCGGCCTGGGGCTGCGGCTCACGGGACTGTGCGACGAGGCGGAACGGGGCTACTACGCCCGCGCCTTGGGCCCGGACGGCCCCGACAGCCCCGACAGCCCCGACAGCCCCGACAGCCCCGACAGCCCCGACGTGAACGGGGCACGGCGGCAGCGGTTCTTCGTCTGTTCGGCCGATCTGGAGGACGAGCTCATCCGCGCGCTGGGGGTGCCCCGGGTGGAGGAACTCGTCCGGGCGGAGGGGGATCTGCGCGCCCTGCGGACCTTCGTCCGCCAGCCCGCGCAGCACGGCCGCTCCCCGCACCGGCAGTTGAGACGTTTCCTCGGTACGAAGAAGGGCCGCAAGATCCGCTACGGCCGCGTCCTCGTCGAGGCCCTCACCCCCGACCGCGTACCGGCCCCGCTGGACGACCTGCTCGCCGACCTGTGAACACGGCGGAACGCGCGTAGCCACGACGAGCCCCGTTCTCCCCCGCGCACCACGCCATGCACGACTTCACGAAAGACGGGAAGTCGTACTGACGGAATGTCACCATGGCCCCGGAACCCGTCAGCGCCCGCCCGTACGACCCCGTACTCCTCTCCCCTCCCCCGTCGGCCTCGGCACAGCGCGCCACCGCTCGCTCGCAGCCCATCTCCTCGACTCAACTCAGCAGCTGCGGGAACCCGTTACCCGCGGCTGGGCCGGCCCGGTCAGCGGCACAGCCGGAACAGGAGCACACCCATGCGCCTCTACGCCCAGACCCCAGCGCGTCGCGGTCGTCAGATCGTCGCCGATGTGATCGCCCTGCTGCTGATCGCGTGCGCGGTGAAGTTCGCCCTGGTGGTCCATCACGCGATCATGCTGCTGGCCGAGCCGGGGAAGGAGGCCCGGAACGCGGGCGACAGCCTCGCCGGCGGCCTCCACGACGCCGGTGACGCGGCCTCGAAGGTCCCGTTCGTCGGCGGCCAGCTACGGAAGCCGCTCCGGTCCGCCGCCGACGCCGCCAATGGCCTGTCCGACGCCGGACAGTCGCTGGAGAACCTGGTGGGCCGTGTGGCCCTGCTGGCCACGATCGCCCTGATCGTCCTCTCCGTGGCCTTCGTCCTGCTGCTCTGGCTGCCGCCGCGACTGCGCTGGATCCGGCGCAGCGCCACGACCCGCCGCCTCCTCGACGCCCCCGGCGGCGCCGACCTGCTCGCCCTGCGCGCGCTGACCGGACGCCAGCGCGACCTCACCGAGATCCCCACCCCACCGGGCGGCCTGGCCGACGCCTGGCGACGAGGCGACCGACAGGTCATCGAGGACCTGTCCCGCCTGACCCTCAGGCAGGCGGGCCTCCGCCCCTGACGACGACATGCGCTGAGGCGAGAGCCAAGGCCAGGGCAACGGCGACGAGGGTGGGTGCGAGCGTCGGCCCTCAAAATTCGTTCGCGGACCGCCCTGTCGGCGGATAGACAAGGGCGATGACAGGCGACGGCTCCAGGAAAGAGCGTGAGGAACGGTCGGGTCTGGTGGTGCGGATCCCGGAGGCGGAACCCGCTGTCCGGGCGTGGCGGGACCGGCTGGACCCGGCCGTCCGTGCGGGCATGCCCCCGCACGTCACGGTGCTCTTCCCCTTCCTCCACGAGAGCCTCATCGACGGCGCCGTCCTGGCCGTCCTCGAGGAGGTGATCGGGCGTCATCAGCGCTTCGAGGCCAGGTTCGAGCACTGCGCGCGGTTTCCCGGGATCCTGTATCTCGCGCCGGAGCCCGCCGCCCCGTTTCGCGCGCTCACCGAGTCCGTCGTCGGCCGGTGGCCCGGGAATCCTCCGTTCGGCGGGGAGTTCGACGACGTCGTGCCCCATCTGACCGTCGCCCACGGGCACGAGGACGCCGTTCTGGACGAGGCGGAGGCCGACATCCGGGGACGGCTTCCCGTCGTCGCACGCGTGGCGGCGGTCGAGCTCATGGTCCACGACGGAGCGCGGTGGCGGCGTAGGGCGGTGTTCGGGCTTCGGTGAACCTCGGTTGTCGGGTCGTGTCACAGATGGGCGGGCTGTCTCGTCTCGGGGGTGCAGGCCATACCGAACGAGGAGTCCACGATGGAAGCACGACTGAACTACTTCGCCGACCCGACCGCGGGCAGGGTCCTCAAGCACCTGATGTCCGCCGGAAAGCTGCTGACGGACTCGGCGCTGCCGGCCGCGACGCGGGAGCTGGTGGCGCTGCGGGTGAGCCAGATCAACGGGTGCGCCGTCTGCGTCGACATGCACACCAAGGAGGCCGCGGCCGCCGGGGAGACCGCGGTACGGCTGAACCTGGTCGCCGTCTGGCGGGAGGCCACGGTCTTCACGGAGGCCGAACGCGCGGCGCTGGAGCTGGCGGAGGAGGGCACCCGGGTCGCGGACGCCGCCCACGGGGTCGGTGACGAGGTGTGGGCGAACGCCGTCAAGCACTTCGACGAGGAACAGCTCACGGCTCTGGCGACACTGGTCGCCTTCATGAACGCGGTGAACCGGCTGAACATCATCGCCCGGCAGCCGGCCGGCGACTACGAGCCGGGACGGTTCCACTGAACGGGACGGCGACCGGGCGGGACGGGGCAGGGGCGATGGGAAGGGAATCCGCCGTGAACAAGGCCGAGGAGTTCGAGGAGCTGCGGGCGCTGCTGTTCTCGATCGCCTACCGGATCCTGGGCAGCGTCAGCGAGGCCGAGGACGCGGTCCAGGAGACCTGGCTCCGCTTCGACCGCTCCCCGACGGTGCCCGACTCGGCCAAGGCCTTTCTGTCGGCCACGGTGACCCGGGTGTCGATCGACGTCCTGCGCTCGGCGCGCGTACGGCGGGAACAGTACGCGGGTCCGTGGCTGCCCGAGCCGCTGCTGAGTGATCCGTACGAGGATCCGGAGCGCTCGGCCGAACTGGCCGACTCCGTGTCGATGGCGGCCCTGCTCCTGCTGGAACGGCTCAGTCCGCTGGAGCGGTCGGTGTTCGTGCTGCGGGAGGTGTTCGCCTTCGGGTTCGACGAGATCGCCACGGCGGTGGGTCGTTCGGAGGCGGCGTGCCGGCAGTTGCTGGTGCGGGCGCGCCGCCACATGAAGGCGGGCCGGCCGCGGTTCGAGGCGGACCGCGCGGCACGGCAGGAACTGGCGGAGCGGTTCTTCGACGCGTTGAAGGACGGCGACGTGGACGCGCTGCGGAGTCTGCTCGCGGCCGACGTGCAGATGGTCGGGGACGGCGGAGGCAACGCTCCGCAACTGGCCCGGGCCGTCGTCGGCGCGGAGAACGTGGCGCGGCTCCTGGCGTCCGTCTTCCCGGTGATGGCCCGGATCGACGTGACGTTCGAGCCGCACGAGGTCAACGGCCAGCCCGGCGCCGTCTTCCGCGCCCCGGACGGCAGGATCCTGCACACGCTGGCCCTCGACGTGCTCGACGGCCGCATCCAGGCGATCCGTTCGGTGCTCAACCCGGACAAGCTCGGCCATCTGGGCCCGGTCGCCGATGTCTGGGCCGTGCACCACGAGGTGCGCCGGGCCCGCCGCCGGACGGACTGACGCGGACCGACCTGGTCGGCGGCCGGGGCTCAAAACGATTCGCCCCGGGCGAAGGGTGCCCATTACCCTGCGTGACGTGAATCACCGCCGCGCGTCCTTCCGTCCCTCATGAGCTTCGCCCGAACCCTGATCGACGTCCGGCCCCTGCGTACGTCCCCGGCCTTCCGGCGTCTGCTGATCGGCCGGACCGTGTCCGTGCTGGGCAGCGTCATGACCATGGTGACCGTCATGTACCAGGTCTGGGACATGACCCGCAGCACGGTCTGGACCGGCGCCGTGGGGCTGGCGCAGGCACTGCCGCTGGTGGTGTTCGGGCTGTTCGCGGGTTCCTGGGCGGACCGCAGCGACCGTCGGCGGATCTTCCTGTCGGCCCAGGTCGGGCAGGCCGCCGTCTCGTTGCTGCTCGCGGTGCAGGGCTTCACCGGCCGTGTCCCGGTGGCGGGCGTGCTCGGCCTGGTCGCCGCGCAGTCCTGCTGCGGCGCGGTCGCCGGACCCGCGGCCGGCGTGTTCGTGCCGAGGCTCCTGCCGAAGGACCAGGTGGCGGCCGGGCTGGCGCTCCAGCAGGTCTCCTTCCAGGCCACGATGCTCGCCGGTCCGGCGCTCGGCGGGATCCTGCTCGGCTGGGCCGGTGTCGGACCCTGCTACCTCCTCGACGCGCTCTCGTTCGGGCTCGCCTTCTACGGCGCCTTCGGACTGCCCGCTCTGGCGCCCGAGGGTGAGCCGTCCCGGACCGGGCTGCACGGGGTCCTGGACGGCCTGCGGTTCCTCGCCGGGCACCGTGCCGTGCGCGGCGCCCTGATCACCGACCTGGCCGCCACCGTGCTCTCCATGCCGCTGAGCCTGTTCCCGCTGGTCAACGCGGAACGGTTCGGCGGCAGTCCGCGCACGCTCGGTCTGTTCCTGTCCGCGCTCGCCGTCGGCGGCGTCTTCGCGTCCGCTCTGTCCGGGACGATCACACGCCTGGCTCGCCCCGGACCGGCGATGCTCTGCGGGGCCGGGGTGTGGGGCGCGGCGCTCGCGGCCTTCGGTCTGGTGCGCGATCCGTGGGCGGGGCTCGGGCTCCTGGCCCTCGCCGGGGCCGGTGACTCCGTGTCGGTGATCTCCCGGAGCACGATCGTCCAGACCCATACTCCGGACGCCCTGCTGGGGCGGGTCACGGCGGCCGAGCAGATCGTCGGCCAGGCCGGACCCAACCTCGGCAATCTGCGCGGCGGTGTCGTGGCCGGCTGGACCTCGGGAGCGACCGCCCTGGTCAGCGGCGGGCTCGCCTGTCTGTGCGCGGTCCTCTGGGTCGGCGCGAAGACCCCGGAACTGCGCCGGAGAGCCATCCCGGAGCCCGGCGCCGACACCTCGACGCCCGAGCCCGGCACGGGCACCCTGACGCCCGAGCCCGGCACAATCACCCCGCCGCCCGGGCCCGGCACCGGCACCGGCACCCAGACGCTCAACCCGGACGCCCTCACCTCGCCGCCCGGGCCCGTGGACATCCCCGTACCGGACGGATCATGACGGACGGGGCCGAGCCACCCCGCAGGCCCCGCCCCCAAAGGCCCCGGCGCCGCAGCGCCCGGCCCCGTAGCGCCCGGCCCCGCGGCGCCCTGCCCGCCTCCGCCCCACGACCGTCACCCGCTGCGCGTCACCCGTGCTGCTTCTCGGCCGGCGGGAACGCGAGACCGGTCGGGGTGTCGAGGCCCGGAGCCGGAAGCGTGACCTGGCCGCCGCCCGTCTCCGCGACCCGTACCACCCGGTCGTTGAAGCCGTCGGCCACGTAGAGTCCGCCGCGGCCGTCCAGGGCGAGGCCCAGCGGGTCGTTCAGACCGGTGGTGGGCACCGTGCTCTGGCCGCCGTCGCGCGCGGACACCTTCACGACGCGGTTGTTGCCGCTGTCCGAGATGTACAGGTCCCCGCCCGCGTTCACGGCGAGCCCGGTCGGCTGGGACAGACCGGACGTGGGAACCGTGGTCTGGCCGCCACCGTCCGCGGCGATCCTCACCACCCGGTCGTTGACGAAGTCCGAGACGTACAGATCGCCGCGGGCGTCCAGGGCCAGACCCCACGGATGGAGCAGTCCCGTGGTGGGGACGGTCGTCTGCCCGGTGCCGTCGGAGGGCACCTTCACGACCCTGTCGTTGAAACTGTCGGCGATGTACAGGGTCCCGCGGGTGTCGACGGCGAGGCCCAGCGGACGCGAGAGACCCACGGTGGGAACGGTGGTCTGCGCCCCGCCCCTCGCCTCCAGCTTCACGACCCGGTTGTTGCCGGTGTCGGAGACGAAGAGGTCGCGGGCCGCGTCCCAGGCGAGGCCGGTCGGGCGGACCACGCCGTCGAGGGGAACCGTCGCCGGGCCCTCGCCGGCCCCGGGCAGTCTGACCACACGGTTGTTGCCGTAGTCCGACACGAACAGCGGGGGTCTGTCCGGTGAGGGCGGGTTCTCCTGCGCCGCGCCCGCCGGCCCGGTCGGCAGTGCGCAGAGCACGACGACCCCCGTGACGGCCGCCAGCCGCCGGGCCCATCCCGCACGGCCACCGGCCGGTACGGACTTGCGCGTTCGTGCTTCCGTCATCCTGTGCTTCACGAGGGGCCCATCTGTTCTCGACGGCCGGCGTGGCACCTGACCGTCTGCGGAAACGGCTGCCGCCGCCCGGGCTTCGAGCCGTACGGGCAGTCCTGCCGCCGGGTGCGGCGAGCGGCCGCCGGGAGGAGCGGACGCCGTCGTGGTCCGGGCGGCCACCGGGTCGGCGGCATGATCGATGCCTTCCCCCGTCGCACCGGGCATCCCACCGCCGTCGCCCGCTCGGCCGACCGCCGGGGGCGGGCACCCCCCGTGCGCCTGCGCGACGGGTGCCGGAAGAGGCGCTTGAATACCGGAGCGTGACTACCGAATCCGAGCGTTTCACCGTCCTGCTGGTCCCCGAATTCGTCGAGCACAAGGACATGGTCTCCGCGCGGGACGCCGCGGTGCGGTCCGCCGTCGTCGAGGCGACCGGGGAGACCGGCGAGACCGGTTACCCGCGCTACGCGGGCGACGGGATCGTGGCCGACATCGACCCGAGTTCGCGCACCGTCGAGGCGCTGCTCGTCGACGGCATGGAGCTGGACTACGGGCTGAGCGCCCTGATCGCCTCCTGACCGGGCCCCGACGGGACATCAGCCCGGCGCCGCGATGAGTTCGGCGCCCGCGGCCGGTCCACATCAGGAACGGATGTCGTCGACAGCGAGAGCGAGGGAGATCCGCCATGGCGGCTCAGGACACCGCGAAAGAACCCACGGCCGAGCTCGACGCCCGGTACAGCTCCGCAGTCAATCCACGTCCGGGATCGACGGACGTCACGGCCACCGAATGGGCCGAGGCGCGCGGGCAGCTGGAGGCCGCCGAGATCTTCTGGCTGTCCACCGTCCGGCCCGACGGACGGCTGCACGTCACTCCCCTGATCGCCGTCTGGCGCGACGGGGCGCTGTACTTCTCCACCGGTCCCGGCGAGCAGAAGGCCAGGAACCTCGCCCGGGACGGCCACTGCGCGCTGACCACGGGAGGGAACGCGCTCACGGAAGGGCTCGACCTGGTCGTCGAGGGCAAGGCGGAGCCCGTCTCCGATCCGGAGCGGGTGGAGGTGGCGATCGCGGCGTTCGAGGCGAAGTACGGACCGCACATCACCTCGCCCGAGGGCACCTTCCACGGGCTCGGGGACGCGATCCGCGCGGGTCGGGCGACGGTGTTCGCCGTGTCCCCCGCGACGGCGTACGGCTTCGGCCGCGACAACGGCGTCTACACCCACACCCGGTGGTCGTTCTGAGCGACGGGCGTCCCCCGGCTCGCGGGTCCGGCCCGGTGTCCGTCAGCCGGCCGTGCCCGCGAGCTGGTCGTCCAGGGCGCTGCGGAGCCAGTCGTGGGTGACGCCCGGGGTCGGGTCCGGGGAGGCGGTGACCTCGGCGGTGAGATCCCAGTAGCGGTCGATCCTGGGGTCGGCGGCCAGCTGTCCGCCGAGCCCGCGCCGGAAGCCGGGGGTGTCCCGCGTGTCGCGTGAGCGGGCGTAGGCGGAGACGAAGCAGTCCAGGGCCTCGCCCGCCCGTGGCGGCCGCCCGGCGCGCAGGTGCGGTGCCGCCAGCGCGTACGCCTCGACGAGTCCGTCGTAGAGCACGGCCGGGCTGCCCCCGCCGGCCCGGTGTGCCGCGGGCTGGCCGTTGCCCGTGCCGGGGCAGGGCGCGGTCACGAAGGCGTGCAGCCGGGTGAAGGCCAGGACCTGGGCGGGCGTTGGGCTCTCGGGAAGCTGCGGCACGGAGTGTTCGACGATCGCGGAGGCGAGCCTGGCCGGGAGCCGCGGCGGCAGCCAGCGTCGCCAGAAGCCCGCCAGCGGCGCGGTGCTGGGCGGGACGGACACGGCGCCGATCAGCCGCAGGCGGGCGGCGCGTTCCTCGGGACCGCAGTCCTGGAGCAGTCGCAGGGCCGCCTCCTGCCAGCGCAGGGCGGTGAGCCGCGAGCCGATCTGCCGCAGCCGCCCCGCGACGACGTCCTCCAGCGTGTCGTCCCGGTCGAGGACCCGCTCCACGTCGGGTACCGGCAGGTCGAGGGTGCGCAGCGAACGGATCAGATGGAGCCGGTCGAGCGCGTCGGGACCGTAGCGGCGGTGGCCGCCGGTGCTGCGGGCCGCCTCGGGCAGCAGCCCTCGGTCGGAGTAGAAGCGGACGGTCTTGACGGTGACGCCCGCGCGTTCGGCGAGTTCTCCGATGCTCCACATGCTGTCGGGGGACACGGACTTGAACCTCCCTCAGGGGGAGTTCCTACGGTACCGGCGAGCGCGGGACGCCGGTACGGGCGGCCCCGTGGACCACGGCGTACGAGGAGGCAGTGATGACGGCGTTCATCCTGGTGGCGGGTGCTCACACCGGCGGCTGGATCTGGGAGGAAGTGGCCGCCCGGCTGCGGGAGTCGGGGGCGTCGGCGTATCCGGTGACGCTCACCGGCATGGGCGGTCCGGGCCGTCCGGCGGACCCCGGCACGGACCTGGAGGCGCACGTCCGCGACGTATTGCGGGTGATCGACGGCACGGACGCGACGGAGGTCGTCCTGGTCGGGCACTGCTACGGCATCCATCCGGTGCTCGGTGCGGCCGACCGGCGCCCCGAACGGATCGCCCGGATCGTCCACTTGGACGCGGGCATGCCCGGACACGGCGACCGGGCGCTGACGTTGGTGCCGGACCAGGCGGTACGCGACCGGCTGTCGCACCGCGTCGACGCGGAGGCGGATGCGGAGGCGGACGCGGAGGCCACGGCGGACGAGGCGGCGGGTGGGGACGACTGGCTGGTCCCTGCGCCGACGGCCGAGGAGTGGCAGCGCTGGGGCAGCGTGGCCGGGTTGGACGCGGCGGCCCTGAGGCGGCTGGCGGAGAACGCCGTCCCGCAGCCCGCGGGCACGCTCACCCAGCCGTTGCGCCTGACGGGAGCCGTCTCCGCGCTGCCGTCGACCGGCGTCCTGTGCACCGGCAACGGCTCCAGCATCGCGATGGTCGAGGGCCTGGTGGGGCTGGGGGATCCCCGGCTCCAGGCGCTCACCGAGCCGCGGGTGAGGTTCTTCGAACTCGACGCCGGGCACTGGCCGATGCTCTCCCACGCGGGTGAGGTGGCCGGGATCCTGCTCCGGGCCGCGGCCGGGGAGGGCCACCGTGTGACCGGCGCCGGCGGCGAACCGCCCGGCCATCTGCGCCCGTTCCTGCTGGAGGTGCCGGAGCGGCGCCGTGAACGGACCGGGCGGATCGATCTCCACTTCCCCGGCGACGGCCCTACCGTTCCCCCGGAGTCCGAAGGTCCTTGGCCGGCGGTGGTGTTCGTCCACGGCGGTCCGGTTCACCCCGACGCGCGGCCCACTCCACGGGACTGGCCGGGGTTCGTCGGCTACGCGCGTTCCGTGGCGGGCCTCGGGGCGGTCGGTGTCACCCTGGACCACCGCCTGCACGATCTCGCGGACTACGGGCGGGCCGCGGAGGACGTCGCCGAGGCGGTCGAGCTCGTACGGGCCGATCCGCGGGTCGACGCGGACCGCGTGGCGCTGTGGTTCTTCTCCGCCGGCGGGCTCCTGTCGGCGGACTGGCTCGCGGCGCCCCCGCCGTGGCTGCGCTGTGTCGCGGCGACCTACCCGGTGCTCGCGCCGATGCCGAACTGGAGCCAGGTCGGCTCCCGGTTCCGGCCGGCGGCCGCCGTACCGGGCGCGAAGCGCCTGCCCCTCGTGCTGACCCGCGTGGAGCTGGAGCGCGCCGAGATCGCGGCGACGGTCGAGGCGTTCCTGGCCGCGGCGAAGGAGTGCGACGCCGATGTCGAGGTGATCGACGTACCGGGCGGCCGTCACGGTTTCGAGACGACGGACCGCTCCGAGGGGGCGCGCGACGCCGTGGACCGCGCGCTGCGGTCCGTGCTCGGCCACCTCCGGACCTGATGGCGGGGCCGTCCCGTCACCGCCGTGGCCGGCGCTCCAGTGCCTGGCTGAACGGGGTGACGGGACGCTCCTGGAGTTCGCCGTCCACGGTGATGTCGACGGCCTCGTTGTAGAAGGCCAGGAGGTCCTTGATCGGGCCCACCGCGGGCAGCGGGTCCGGGTAGCTCCACACGACGTTCGGCGGGACGGGGGCGTCGCCCCGCAACGACCAGTAGCGGGCCGTGCCCTTGTACGGGCAGCCGGTGTGGTTGGTGGTGGGGACGAACAGGTCCAGGCGGACGTCCTCGCGCGGGATGTAGTACCGGGTCGGCAGGCCCGTTTCGAAGAGGAGGACGGGGCGGACTGTGTCGGCGACGGGCGTGCCGTCGATGTCGACCCGGACATGGCGGCTGCTCGCCAGGGCGTCGACGCGTTTGTGCGGGTCGCGGGGGTGGATGAAGATCTCTTCCTCCTCCTCGTACCAGTGGTCCAGGCCCCGGCCGACGCGTCCGAACCACTCGAAGGCGATGTGTCCGGCCAGGTCGGGGGCGGCGAACGTCCAGGCCGCGTTCTCCAGCGGCTCGCCGTCCAGCTGGAGGTCGTAGAAGATCCGCGATCCGGTGTGCGTGCCCGTGGCGGGGTTCCTCGCGGGGCGGAGCAGGTCCTCACGGACGTCCTCGCGCGGGAAGGCGTACAGCGGCACCGGTACGTCCGGTTCCCACACGAGCACGGGGTGCCTGCTGTCCACGACGGTCACCTCGCCGCGGCGGCCGCGCACCCAGCGCGCGCTGGGTTCCCACAGGAGGCCCTCCGGGGTGGTACGGACGGCTCGGGCGGTGCGGAACGTGGTCATGACCGGCCTTCCCTGCGATCGCTGACGCCGGGCATCGGCTCCGGCGCTGGCTCGGTGCCGAGCTCCTGCTCCGGTACCGGTACGGGCTCCGGTACCGGCAGGGGCTTCGCCTTCCACCCTGACACGGTTCGGTCCAGGCGTCCCAGCGCGAACGGGGCCGGGGGGGGCGACGGGCGCCCCTCGCGGCCCGCGCGGTCTCCGGCTGCCGGAGATGAGGGAAAACTTAACAAGCCGGGCGGAGCCGGATAGTCTCGCGTGGACGTCAACTCATCATCTCTGCAGGCGCCTTGGTGACGTACCGCCCGCGACACCGTGAGAACGACCGCCCGGCATCCTCCTCGGGCGCGTCGGCCACAGCCTCGTACGACCCGGAACCGGAGAGGAGCGCGGGGGGAACGGTGCGTAGGAACAGGGAGATGCGCAGGCTCGCCGACGCGCTCGTCGACCCCATCCGGGCGCGGCCTCCCGCGGACCCCGAGGAGCTGTTCGCCGCGCTCGTCGCGTCGGTCAACCAGTGGCGCGGGCGCGAGGTCCTCGTGCACCGGGCGGCGTTCCCGCCGCACACCGCGACGGGGCTCTGGCTGGACCGCGACACCCACGACGACATCATCGTCGAGGAGCGCACCGCCGTCTGGCACCAGATCGTGATCCTCGGTCACGAGGTGTGGCACATGAGCCAGGGAGACGCGGCTCCGCCGCACGGTCTGAACGCCTCCGCCGGTGCCCAACAGGCCGCCGCCCGCACCGACTTCAGCCTGCGGGCGGAGCAGGAGGCCGATCGTTTCGGCATGCTGCTCGGACGGCGCCTGCGGGCTCTGGCGGAGGTGCCGGACCCCTCCGTCCCCGGCTCCGGGGCGGACGGCTCCGACGATCTGGCCAGCCGTATAGGGGCCGCCCTGAACTATCGCGGGACGCGAAGATGAGCGGTCTGATCAACTACGCCAGCTGCGGGCTGCTGTGGCTCGGTGTGACCGTGCGGGCCCCCGATCTCGTACGTCACTGGCGCGACCCCATCCTGCGCGCGGTCTGCGCGGTCATGGCGCTCGCCGGGCTGTGCTTCGTGCTCGGCGCGCCCCCCACGGTGGGAGCCGTCAACCGGGTCAGCGGGATCCCGAACCTCGCCGCCCCGCTCACCTACGCCGCCATCACCGCCTACAGCGCGATGTCCCTCGTCCTGATCGTCTTCTGGAAGGGCGGACCGGACGTCCGCAGGGTCGCGCGCGTCCTGATGGGCGGCTACTGCGCGGTGCTCGTGCTCGTCGCCGCGCTGTTCGCCCTCGGGGACGCGCCCGTCGAGCGCCGCACCGACTTCGACACCTACTACGCGCTGACGCCGTTCATCGCCGAGATGATCGTGCTGTATCTGCTCGCCCATCTGACGGCCGTCGTGACCACGGCGCTGTGGTCGCTGCGCTGGGCCCGCGCGGTCCACGGCCGGCTCCGCACCGGGCTGCTGACCATGGGGGCGGGCACCGTGGTCGGCGCCGGGTACAGCGTCACCAAGCTCACGGCGGTCGTCGCGCGCTGGTGCGGGTCCGACTGGTCGGCCCTCGGCACCCAGGTGTCGCCGGGACTGGCGGGTCTCAGCGCCGTACTCACCGTCACGGGCATCCTCATCCCCTGGGCCGGGCCCGGGCTGACGTCCTGGCTCGGCTCCTGGCGCGCGTACGTACGCCTGGCGCCCCTCGAACGCGAGCTGGACGGCGTCCTGGCCCGCCGCAGTCTCCGGCTGCCCCGCCCCCGGCCGTCCTCGCCTGCCGCCCTGCTGATGTGGCGCCAGACCAGCATCCACAACGCCCTCGGCTACCTCGACGCCCTGTTCGACCCGGAGCTGTACGACCACGTCCATGAGGCCACCCTGCGCACGACCGGCGACCGGGAGCGGGCCGAGGCCGCCGGCTGGGCGGCGGTCATCGCCGCGGCCGTGCGCACGGAGCGCGGCGGACATCCGGTCCCCGGTGCGCCGGGCGCGCCGGGGAGTCCGCAGGGGGCGGGCAGGCCGGGCGGCGCGGGGTCGCGGTTCCCGGCACCGGACGCCTCCGCCCTCGTACGGATCGCCGAGGCGCTGTCCGTGTCCGGCCCCCGCGCGGACTCCTCCGTGCGCCCCGGTTCCACCGCCAGGGGTGCCGTATGAGTCACCCGCCGACGGCGCCGGCGCCATCGTCGATCGCGTGGGCCGCTGAACGGAGTTCCCGCCCATGAGTCTTGTCGTGTACCTCGCCGCGTTGCTGCTGGCGTTATCGGCCGCGCTGCTGTTCCGCCGGCCGCGCGCGGCCCTGCGCAATCCGCTGACGGCGTCGACCTGCGCCGCGGTCTCGATCGGCGCGCTGTGCTTCACGTGCTCCGCGCCCGTCACCCTGGCCGCCGTCAACCGGCTGACCGGCATTCCCAACTTCGGCGCGCCGCTCACCTACGGCATGATCTCCGCGTACAGCTGCTCCCTGATCATTCTGCTGATCCAGTGGAGGGGCGGCCCGCCCGAGCTGGTCCGGCGCAGCACCCGTCGCGCCGTCGTCGTCTTCGGCCTGCTGATCGTCGCCATCGTCGTCCTGTTCTCGCTGGCGGACGCGCCCGCAGAGCGGCTCAGCGATCTCGACACCTACTACGCGAACACGCCGTACATGCGCGAGATGATCGTGCTGTACCTGGTCGGTCACGGCGCCTGCATCGTGGTGATGAGCGCCGTGTGCCTCACCTGGCTACGCGAGGTGACCGGCCCGCTCCGCAAGGGACTCCGGCTCATCCTCGTCGGCCTGCTGCTGGACGTCGCCGGCTTCGAGTTCGCCAAGATCACCGCTGTGGTGGCCCGCTGGTGCGGCTACGACCTGGACTTCCTCTCCACGAACGTCGCACCGCCCGTGGTCTCGCTCGGCGCGCTGTTCTGCTCCGCCGGCTTCGCCCTCCCCCGGCTCCTGCCGCCGGCCATCACCCACTGGCGCAGCCTGAACGACTACCGCCTGCTGACACCCCTGTGGACGGAGGTGCAGTGGGCGGCGACCGCGCCGAAGCCCTCGCCCTCCTGGTGGGAACTCCCCTACGCGCGGCTCCAGTGGCTTGAGGTCTCCATCCACGACGCGCTCCTCGCCCTGGCCCCGCTGTTCGACGACCGGGTGCGCCGGATCTCCCTGGCGACGGCGCTGGACGAGGGCAACTCCCCCAGCCAGGCCCGCGTGATAGCGGAGGCGGCCATGCTCGCCGACGCCGCACGGCAGGCGGCCGCGCCCGCGGACCGCCCCGTCAAGGAACCCAGCACGTACCGCCTGCACGCCACCGGCGCCGTCGGCACCACGGGACTGGTCGAACTCGCCCAGGCGCTGGGGCGATCGCCCGTCGTCGCCGCAGCCCGTCGGGGATCGGTGACCGCGTCCCATGACTGAGATCAAGGAGCACCATGAGTAGAGCTGTCGTCATCGGAGCCGGACTGGGCGGTGTCATGGCGGCGGCGGCACTGTCCCCGGCCGTCGACGAGGTGGTCGTCCTCGACCGCGACGAACTGCCCGACGGGCCGGAGCACCGCAGGGGACTCCCCCAGGGGCGGCACGCGCACCTGCTGATGCCGGGCGGACTGGACGCCATGGAGGAGCTGATACCGAAGGCCGGTGTCAGGGAGCGTCTGCTCGCCGCCGGCGCCCACGAGATCTCGCTCAGCTCGGGCATGCTGGCCCTGACCCCGGAGGGCTGGTTCCACCGCTGGCGCCACGACAGCCACCACATGATCACCTCCAGCCGGGCGCTGCTGGACTGGGCCGTGCGCACGGCGGTCGTGGAGTGCACCGGCAACGTCGAGATCCGCACCGTCCAGGCGCTCGGACTGACCGGTGACGCCGGGCGGGTCCACGGCGTCCGTACTGGCAGCCCCGAACAGCAGGAGGTGCTCGACGCCGACCTCGTCGTCGACGCGAGCGGACGCGGTTCGCGGATCGTCACGTGGCTGACCGACCTGGGCATCACCGGGATCGAGGAGACGCGGGTCGACACCGGACTCGTGAACGCCACCCGCGTCTACCGCACACCGCCGGGTGCCGAGGACTTCCCGCTGACGATGGTGCAGGCCGACCCCTATCTGGGCCGGCCCGGCCGCAGCGCGCTGATCGTCCCGATCGAGGACGGCCGCTGGATGGTGAGCCTGGCCGGCACCAGGGGCGGCGAACCCCCGGCCGATCCCGACGGCTTCCTCCTCTACACCCTCGACCTGCCCCACCCGATCGTGGGCCGGCTCATCTCCGGGGCCGAACCGCTCACGGACATCTTCGTCAGCCACAGCACCAGCAACTCCCGGCGCCATCTGGAGCGGGTCCGTGACTGGCCGGACGGGCTCGTCGTCCTCGGCGACGCGCTCGCCACGCTCAACCCCGCCTACGGACAGGGCATGGCGGTGGCCGCGCTGGGCGCCCAGGTCCTCGGCAGGCACCTGGCCCAGGCGCACCCGGGCACACCGGGCCTGAGCCGGAAGGTCCAGCGTGCCGCGGCCGCGGTCGTCGAGACGGCGTGGAGCATCGCGGTCAGCCAGGACTCGATGTATCCGGAGGTCCGCGGCGGCAGGCGCAGGGCCGTCGACCGCGTCGCCGGCCGCTACACGCGCCGCCTCACCAAGGCGGCGACAGGCTCCTACGTGGCCGCCTCCGCCCTGTGGGACGTGACCGGGCTCCGGGCCGGCCCCGCCCGGCTGCTGCGCCCCTCGACGGTCCTCGCGGCGATCGGCGGGCCCTCGCTGCCCCCGCTCTCCGAACCCCCGCTCACCCCTCGGGAACGCGAGCTCCTCGACGCCCTGGACACCACCTCCGCCGGCGAGGCACTCGGGCGATAGGGTGATCGTCGTGGCCGACTGGGATCTTCGTCCGGCGTCGCTCCGGGACCTCGAAGCGGTCGTCGAGCTGCGTGCCGTGGTGATGCGGCCGGATCTGGAGCGGCTCGGGCGCTACGACCCGGACCGGGTGCGCCGGAGGCTGCGGGACGCGTTCGACCCGTCCCACACCTGGGTGATCGAGGTCGGCGGCACGTTCGCCGGGTCCGTGGCGCTGCGGCCCGCGGAGGACGCCCGGTGGTTCGAGCACTTCTATCTGGCCCCCGGGCTCCAGGGGCGCGGAATCGGCTCGGACGTGCTGCGCACCCTGCTGGAGCGGTGCGACCGCGACGGGGTGCGGGTCCGGCTGGACGTGCTCCAGGGCAGTCCGGCACGGCGGCTGTACGAGCGGTACGGGTTCTCGGTCGAGTCGGAGGACGCGGTGGACGTGTTCATGGTCCGCGAGCCGCGGCCGACGAGCGAACCCGGCCGACGGGAACGGGGCCGGGTGCCGTGCGGCACGGGGTGGGCCCTTCGGCTCTGCACCAGTAGGGCCGACCGGCCCTATTCGGCCCCGGCGCGCGGGAGGGACGATGGCCGGATGTCCCAGGAAGACACATTTCACCAGCTCGACCGGCAGGAGTGCCTCCGCCTTCTGGCGAAGGCCCCGGTCGGCCGCGTGGTGTACACGCGGCAGGCGCTGCCCGCCGTCCTTCCGGTCAACTTCTGCCTGGACACGGACGACTCCGTGCTGCTGCGCACCTCGTCGGACTCGGAGCTGGCCCGCGCGATCGACGGCGTCGTGGTCGCGTTCGAGGCGGACGAGTTCGACGTCGAGAGCCGGTCGGGCTGGAGCGTGGTCGTCACCGGACGGGCCGACGTGGTGAGGGACCCGGCCGAACACGAACGGCTGTCGCAGGTCGGCCCGGCGTCCTGGATGCCGTTGAGCAGGCCGGTGTTCGTGAGGATCGAATCGGAGATGGTCACCGGACGCGACCTCCGGGGCCACGCGTGACGCGCTGATCCGCAGAGGCCCCACCGGTGCGGACCGGCGTGCGGGCCGAGGGCCGTTCGGCCCCGGACGAGGGTGCGTGGAAGGGGCCGGACGGCCGCCCGCCGGGGACCGCCGGACCAGGTGCGCCGGGGTCGGCCCCGCCTAGCGTCACGATCATGGAGAACGATCAGCACGTACGACGGCCGGCGGCGCCCGGCGAGAACCGGCCGGGGGACTTCGGCCGCGGGACGGGCGCCGGCCGGCGGACCGGTCTGGTGATGCTCCTCGCGGGGGCGGCCGGCTGGATCGCCTCGTTCCAGCTGGCGGTGGACGGCTGGCGGCTGCTCCGGGATCCCGCCTATCAGCCGCCGTGCGACATCAGTCCGGTCGTCAGCTGCGGCAGCGTGATGTCCAGCGCGCAGGGCAGTGTGTTCGGCTTCCCCAACATGCTCCTGGGGCTGGCCGCCTTCGCGGTCGTGGCCGCCCTGGGCGTCGCCGTCCTCACCGGGTCCCGGCTGAGCCGCGGTCTCTGGCTCGCCCTGGAGACCGGAGCCCTGGCCGGGGTGGTGTTCGTCCACTGGCTGATCGTGCAGTCGCTCTACGAGCTCGACAAGATCTGCCCCTACTGCGCCTGCGTCTGGCTCTCCACGATCGCGCTGTTCTGGTACGTCACGGTCCACTGCCTGGAACGGGGCGTCCTGCCCGCGCCGCACCGCGTCCTGGTGGTCGTCCGGGAGACGCACTGGATGCTGCTCGGCGCCTGGTACGGAGTGATCGCCCTGCTCGTCCTGACCCGGTTCTGGCCCTACTGGAGCGGTCTGCTGTGAGCGCCGGTGGGGGCGCCCCCACCGGGGAAACCGCCGTCAGCCGCCCAGGTAGGGGCTGTAGAGCGCGGACAGGAAACGGGTGACGATGATCTCGCGGGTCGCCGCGGGGAGGGCGTCCAGCAGACGGTTCACCGGGGCCATCCGGGCCGCGTCCTCGCCGCTCAGGTCGACGCCCGCGGCCGGGAGCAGGGCCGCGAAGGACGCGTTGTCCAGCTCGGTCAGGTCCACCTGCGTGAGCAGGTCGACGATGTCCGCGGGCGGCGTCGGGGGCCCGAGCGGGCGGACGACCTCGACGCACTCGCGCAGCACGGCGAGGAGCTCCTCGACGCCCCGCTCGCTGACCCCGGTGAGGGTCAGGTGCAGGTTGGCCGGGAGGCCGTCGAGGCTGAGCTGGGGCTGGAGGAAGAAGCCGCGGGCGCGGGTCTCGTCGGCGAGGGCGAACAGGTCGAGCGGGGTCTCGTCCGCCGGGTCGGTGCCGATGGCCACGAGGGTGGCCTCGGGGGTGCCGAGGACGGTGAGGCCGTCGATCCGCTCCACACCGCTGATCAGGGTGCGGGTCGCGGACAGGGCGGCGCGGCCCAGTTCGCGGTAGCCGTCGGCGCCGAGGGCCTGGAGCGTGGCCCACGCCCCGGCGAGCGGTCCTGCTCCCTTGCTGCTCTGGATCGTGGAGTTGACGACGCTGTAGCCGGGCCAGGTGGCGCAGGCGTAGTAGGCGTCGAGGCGCAGGGCCTCGTCACGGAACAGCAGGACGGAGGCGCCCTTGGGGGCGTAGCCGAACTTGTGCAGGTCGCAGGAGAGGGAGGTGACGCCGGGGACGGAGAGGTCGAAGGCCGGGACGGGCGCTCCGGCCTCGGCGAGCCAGGGCAGCAGCCAGCCTCCGACGCAGGCGTCGACGTGGCAGGGGATCCCGCGGGCGGCCGCGTCGGCGGCTATCTCCGCGACGGGGTCGATGACGCCGTGCGCGTAGGACGGCGCGGAGGCGACGACGAGGACCGTGTTCTCGTTGCAGAGTTCGGCCATCGCGGCCGGGTCGGCCCGGTAGGTCGCGGGGTCGACGGGTGCGGTGCGCACGGTGACCCGCAGATAGCTGCCAGCCTTGTGGAAGGCGGCGTGGGCGGTGACGGGGACGACGATCTCCGGGGCGAGGACGTCCGGGCGGGCGTCCCGTGCGGCCTTCACCGCCAGGATGATCGACTCGGTTCCGCCGCTGGTGAAGATGCCCGGGGTGGTGTCGTCACCGCCGAGGCGGGTGGCGGTGGCGCCGACGACCTGGCGTTCGAGCGTGACGATGCTGGGGAACGCGGTCGGGTCGAGGCCGTTGACCTCCATCATCGTCAGATAGGCGCGTTCGGCGGCCTCGCGCACTTCGGGACGGCCGCTGTCGTAGACGTAGGCGGTGGTGTTCCCGCCCCGGGTGGGCAGGTCCGCGGCGGTGAGGACGGCGAGTTCGGCGAGGAGGTCGGCGCCGGAGCGGCCGGTCTCGGGCAGGCCGGGGTGGGCGGCCGCAAGGGTGGTCGGCTCGGGGGTCGTCATCGGGTGGTTTCCGTTTCTCGCACGGCGCGGCGGCGGCCGTAGGCGCGCAGCGCGGGCAGGGACAGGAGCATGAGCAGGGCGGGTACGAGGCTGAAGCCGAGGAGGATGCCGGTGCGCGCGGTCGCGGTCTGGGCGACCGGGTGGTCCAGGGTGGAGGAGACGAAGCCGGTGGCGGCCAGGGCGATCGAGTAGGCGCCGGGTCCGGCCGCGAGGCCGATGGTCTCGCCGGCCGTCCACAGTCCGGTGAAGGCGCCGGACTGGACCTGGCCGGTCCGTGCCGTGTCGGCGTGGACCGTGTCGGGCAGCAGGGCGAGCGGCAGGACCTGGAGGGCCGCGTAGCAGACGCCGAGGAGCCCGCAGAGCACGAGCGTCAGGGCGACCGCCGTGGTGCCACTGCCCGAGCCGGCCGCTCCGAACAGGGCCACCGCGCCGAGCGCGTAGCCCCAGGTCGCGACGGTGAGGCAGCGCAGGCGTCCCCAGCGTCCGGCGGCCCTGGCCCACAGCGGGACGGCGACGGCGCTGGGCGCGACCAGGCAGACGAAGAGCATCGAGGTCAGGCCGTAGCCGCCGAGGCGGTAGGTGGCCACGTACGGGGCGGCGGCGAGCATGATCGCGACGGCGGCGGCCTGGAGCACGAAGGAGAGCAGCAGCGCGAAGAAGGAGCGGTTGCCGCGTGCGGTGCGGAAGGCCGCGACCAGTCCGAGGGGTTCGGGCCCGGGCCGTGAGCGCACCCAGCGGGTGCCGAACGCGGGGATCAGCAGGACCACCGCGATGACGAGGCCGACACTGAGCCCCATCGTTCCGTACCCCTGGCGGCCTCCGCCCGCGAGGCCGACGACGAGGGGGGCCGCGCCGCCCGCGACGAGGATGCCCAGGGTCAGGAAGACGATCCGCCAGACCATGATCCGGGTGCGGACCGAGGGTACGGCCGACATCTCGGCGGGCAGGGCGACGTAGGGCACCTGGAACAGGGAGAAGGCGCTCGCGGCCAGGACGAAGGTGACCGTCACCCACACCGCGGCGCCCGTGCCGGTCATCGGGGACAGGAACATCGCCGCGAACGCGGCGGGCAGGGCGAGCCCGCCGGCGACGAGCAGCCGGGTGCGGTGGCCGGTGCGCACGGCCTCCCGGTCGCTCGCGGCTCCGACCAGCGGGTTGAACACGGCGTCCCATGCCTTGGGCAGGGCCACCACGAGTCCGGCGATTCCGGCGGGAACGCCGAGCGCGTCGGTCATGAAGTAGAGCAGCAGGAGGCCGGGGACGGTGGAGAAGACGCCGGTGCCGACGGAGCCGAGGCCGTAGACGAACAGTCGGCGGCGGGTGAGTTCGCCGACGGAGGCCGGGGGGACGACGGCGGTGGTCATCCGTGCTCCCGTTCACGCGGTTCCGGGGCGGCGAGCCCGAGGTCGCGCAGGACGAGGGCACGCAGATGGGCGCGGAAGCGGGGGACCTCGGCGCGGATGCCGGAGCGGCAGAAGCCGTGGGTGCTCCAGAGCACCGTCCAGACGGTCATCTCGACGTCGGCGGGCGCGGCGGTGCCCGCCCGCGGGGAGGCCGGGACGACCGCGCGCACGGTGTCGCGGACCGCGTCGATGAGCGGCCGCGCGTAGGCGGCCTCCAGGTCGGCGAACTCGGCGGCGTCCGAGAGCCAGCGGCGCATCCACAGGGCCGGGATGTGCGGCTGGTCGAGGCAGAAGTCGAGGTACCGGTCGACGAGGCCGGTGACGGCCGCGACCGGATCGGTGGGCGCGAGGTCCCGGAACGTGGCCAGCGCGTCGGTCAGGACCCGCTGTTCGGCGAGGTGGGCGCGGAGCATGACCTCGCGGTAGAGGTCGGGCTTGCCGCCGACGTGGTAGGCGACGGTGGCCATGTTCAGCCCGGCCTCGGCGGCGATCCGCCGGGTGCTCGTGCCGTCGTAGCCGTGGTCGGCGAAGAGCGTGGTGGCGGCCGCGATGATGCGTTCGCGGCTGGCGTCGGCCGGTGGCGGGGCGGGTGCCGGCGGGACGGGTGGCGAGTCGGACATGGCGAGGAGGGTATGCGCCCGAAGGCCGTCGATCAATCGATTGATGGAGGCATTTTCGCGGGTCGCGCCGGACGCTTCTCGGCACGGCCGGGCCCTCTCACCTCACCTGTGCGTCGACTGTGACGCAGAACACAGAGGAGAAGGCAGATTTTACCCAGCAAAATGATCAATGGGGCCGCGCCGTCCGTACCCCCTGTGAAATCTGATCAATACGTCGGGAGGCACCATGCCCATCTCACGCAACTTGGCAGGAACGGTCTTCGTGGGCGGCGCGGTGACCCTGACCCTGGCCGCGCTGGTGTACCCGACCATGCTGGGCTACCAGACCACGGCCAGCGCCCAGACCCGTGTCATCTCCGAGACCCAGTGGGGTCCGCTCACCGAGGCGGACCGCGACTTCGTCGTCAAGGTCCGCGCGGCCGGGCTGTGGGAGTACCCGCTGGGCGAGATCGCCCTGAAGAAGGGCTCGACGCCGGCGATGCGGGAGGCGGGCAAGCACCTGATCGTGGGTCACGCCCGCCTGGACGAGCTGGACCGCAAGGTCGCCGCCCAGCTGAACATCACCCTGCCCAACCAGGCGTCCCCGCAGCAGCAGCAGTTCATCGCCACCTCCGTCGCGCAGAACGGCAAGGCGTTCGACACGACCGCCGCCAACATCCTGCGCATCACGCACGGCTCCATCTTCTCCGTGATCGCCAAGGTCCGCGCCACCACGAACAATTCGCTCGTACGGGAGCTCGCGGACCTCGCCAACGACACGGTCCTCGACCACATCACGATGATGGAGAAGACCGGCGACATCGACTTCAACCAGGTCAACGCCGCGCAGAGCGCGCCGCCCACCCTTCCCAAGGACCAGCTCACGCCGCCTCCGCCGCAGCCGGGCGCCCCGACGGTGGTCCTCACCCCTCGCCCCGACCTGAACATCCACACCGACACCCCGACGCCCAGCCCCACGGTCGGCTGACCGGGTGGGCCTCCGGCGGCCTCAGGCCTGCCGGGTGCCCTGCCAGGTGTTGTGGTGCAGGACCTTCTCCAGGGGCAGCCGCGGGCCCGGACGGAACGTGGTGCGCAGCGGGTGCGCGGTCGGCAGCAGGGCGCCCTGGCGGACCGTCGGCGGCAGGCCGAGGAGCTCGGCCACCTCCCGCTCGCGGTCCAGGTGGACGGCCGTCCAGGCCGTGACGAGTCCCTGGCTGCGGGCGGCCAGCGCATAGCTCCAGGCGGCCGGCAGCAACGACCCCCACAGACCGGCCTGGTTGCCCGTGGGCAGCCGTCCGCCGGGCACTTCGAGACAGGGGATGACGAGGACGGGAACCCGGTGCATCCGGTCGGCCAGGGCACGGGCGGCCGCGAGGACCGGGCGGGAGGCGTCGGACGGTTCCGCCGGCCGGTCGAGCGCGGCGGTGTTGCGCTCGTAGAACGCGGCGCGGTAGACCTCGGCGACGTCCGCGCGGACCCGGGGGTCGGTGAGCACGATCCAGCGCCAGTTCTGCCGGTTGTTGCCGTTGGGCGCCTGAAGGGCGATCCGCAGACACCGCTCGACGACGGTGGGGTCCACGGCCCGGTCCAGATCGAGCCCGTACCGCACGGACCGGGTACTGGTCAGCAACTCCACGCAGGAGAGGGAGAGTTCGTCGCTCACGGCAGCAGCATCGCCCGGACGGTCAGCGCGAGGTGGGTGACGGCGACGAAGGCGACCGCCGTGGACATCGGCCACGCCCCGCGTCCCTCGGCCAGGAACCGCCGGGCTCCGTGGACGGGGAACAGGACCGCGAGGCAGGGAAGCAGGGCGAGCGGGCCCCTCGGCGCGAACAGCAGCGTTTCGCAGGCGACCGCTCCGGCCGCCAGGCCCACGGTCACACCGGCCGCCCCTCGCGGGCCGAGAACGGACGAGTACAGCCCGGCACCCGGTGATGTCCCCCAGGCGGTCTTGCGCGCGAACTCCAGGTGCAGGAAGACACAGGCGCACAGGACGAGCAGCACCGCACCGCGCCGGTCCGCGCTCACGGTCCCGGCGGCGACGAGCGACCCGTAGACGTAGCCGCCGAGCAGGAGTTGGACGGGGCCGGCGACCGCCAGGCCGAGCAGGGGCCGGTCGCGTACCGCGGGGGCCAGCCGTTCCAGCGGGGCGAGCAGCAGCCCGTAGCCGAGGACCGCGAGGATCAGCAGGGCCGCGGTCGCCGAGAGGGCCGCGTTCAGTCCGGCGACCACCGCGGTGATCGCCGCCATCGCGCCGCGCAGTTCGGCCCCGGTGATCTCCCCGGTGACGAGCGGCCGGTCGGGGTGGTGGACACGGTCGTGGTCGAGGTCCTTCTGCTCGTCCAGCATCCGCAGGAACAGCAGTGTCAGTACGACACTGACGACCCGGACCGCGGTGGTGCCCGAGGGTCGCCAGGCCGCACCGGTGAGGGTCACCGCGGAGCCCTCCAGGGCGAGGACCCACAGCAGCCCGTAGGAGACGTAGAGTTGCGGCGGGCACCTGCGCAGCACGAAACGGCCCAGTCTTGCGGGCAGGTGCGGGGCTGCGACGGCGGTGGTGGTCATGGCGTCCCTCCGGTCATGGCGTCCCCGTGCGGTCATGGCGTCTCTGCGGTCTCGGCGTCCCTGCGGTCTCGGCGTCCCTGCGGTCTCGGCGTCCCTGCGGTTTCGGCGTCCCTGCGGTCTCGGCGTCTCTACGGTCCAGGCATCTCCACGGTCGCGGCACCCCTGCGCTCATGGCAGCCGGGAGGTCACGGCAGCCCGAAGGTCACGGCTGCCCGGCCGGTGGTGCGGCCCGGGCGGCTCGCGTCGGGCGGCAGGTGTCGGCGAGTCTGATCCGGGCCTCGGCGGCCAGGGCGCCGGGCTGGCGGAGGGTGCACTCGATGTCGGCACCCGCCACGGCCGGCGTGGTCCGGCACTCCAGCGGCAGGTCCATCTCGGCGAACCGGCGGAACCGCGCGGCCAGGGCGACCGGCAGCGGGCTGGAGGTGCGCACGGCTCCGGCGGACACCGAGGCCCGCAGGGCGAGTTGGCGGAAGCCTTCGAGCTCCAGCATGCCGGGCACATGGTCCACCCAGTGGTCGTAGAGGGTGGGGTGCGTGGTCTCGGCGAACAGGCGTGCCGTGTGGGCGCCGTCGTCCGTCGCGCGCGGCGGGGAGATGACCGTGTTGGCCGCCGCCCGTCTGCCGACGAGCGCGGGATCGACGCGTTGTCCGCGCAGGGCGACGGGCACGGCGGGCAGGCCGAGCGCGTCGCGCTGCCGGGCCCGCAGCCGCGTCCAGTCGTCGGGCGGCATCCAGGAGTAGTCGATGCGGGCCAGCAGCGCCTCGCGGGCGCCGATGACGAGGGCGAAGCGGAGCCCGAGGCCCCGCACTCCGGCCCGGGTGCGGAACCGCTGCTCGATCCGGGTGGTGATGACCGCCTCGGTGGGCCCGTCGCCCCGGGCCAGGGCGGCCGGGTCGGGCACCTCGAACTCCACGGCCCTGAGCAGGAACTTGTGCCCGAGCCGGACGCCGAGGTGGCGGTGGGCGACCACGAAGATGCCCTGCCTGCACGCCTCCAGGAGCAGGAACGGGTCGTGGTGGGTCCGAGGTCCCAAGGTGTCGTCGTAGAAGGCGTGTTGGCGGGGAAAGCGGGCGGCCAGCAGGATCTCGTCCTCGCCCCGGCGCTCGGCGTCGGTCAGGAAGACCTCCGCGGGGGCGGACCTGTGCACCAGTTCCTTGGGGAGTGTCCGGGTGAACTGCATGGCGCGCCCCCTCAGTTCGCGGTGGCGCGGACGGTGTCCAGATGGCGGCGCCAGGTGTCGGCGTCGGCTCCGTCCAGCACGGGTGCCCGGCCCGGCTCGCGCATGGGCAGCACCTTCGAGCCGACGATGACGGTGTCCCAGGGGTCGAGGTCGATCCCGTGGCGCCAGGCGGTCTCCAGCAGCGTGCGCGGCCCGGCCTCGGGGCGGGCGCCCGGGTGCCGGGCCACGGTGTCGCGCAGGCGCGCGAGGGCGGGGGCGAAGTCGAGGTCCCTGGGTTCGGTGGCGGCGTACAGCCGGCCGGTCAGTTCCCGGGCGTGCGTACGGCGGTCCTCGTCGGCGAGGGCGGAGCCGAAGAGCCGGTCGCGCTCACCGTCGTCGAAGTGGACGGCCAACTCCCGCAGGACGTCGGCCGGTTCGTCAGGGGTGTGGACCAGGTTCAGCAAGTAGCTGTAGCGGCCCAGGAGATGGCGCAGCTGACCCGGGCGGCGGGCGTCCGGGTCGGTGGGTCCCTTCAGCCGGGTCAGTTCGACGGAGGCGGGCACGTCCAGGTCGTGCACGGGGCGGACGAGCAGGACCAGGGCGTCGGCGTCCTCCAGGAAGAGGGCGGCGAGCCGTCTGCGGTAGGGGGTGGCGAGGTTCCACTGGAAGTACCACAGGGAGCGGATCATGGTGCGGGTCAGCCGGGTGACGGCCGCGCCGACGATCCGGAAGCCCTGTCGGGCCAGCCAGTCGGCGGCCGCGTCGAGTCTGCGGGCCACGACGGCGTCGGGCTTGAGCAGCAGCAGCGCGTGCCGGTGGGCGAAGCCGGTGATGTCGCCGGTGAGTTCGGCGAGCTGGCCGTGGCTCTCCTGGTAGTAGGTGTCGGCGCCGTAGAGCCGCTGCTTGTCGGGGTGGCAGGTGAGCAGGGGGGAGACGGGTATGCCGTAGGAGGGGTCGGCCGGGTGGGCGGGGGTCATCGCTGGGTGCTCCCGTCGGGTCGGGCGGCGGACGTTTCCTCGCGCGGGGGCGGGCCGAGGTAGCCGGTCGCGAGGCAGTGGTCGAGGAGGCGGCGCAGATAGGAACGGGCGCCCGTCGTGGGCGGACGGTGGCCGAAGGCCTCGGCGTGCGGGGCGGCGAAGCGGACACGGCGCCGGAAGTAGGGGGCGTACAGGGACACGACACGGTCGTAGTACGGGCGTTCGCGGCCGGGCAGGCCCTGGGCGGAGAAGGCGGACGGCGGGACGAACCGGGGCACGTGGAGCGACGGGTACTCGGCGAGGACGTCGGACATGTCCCGCAGGGTCAGCTGGTGGCCGACGGCGTGCAGGGTGCGGCCCTCGGCGTCGTGGAACCGGGTGGCGGCCTCGGCCACCAGGTCGGCGACCCGGTCGACGGGGACCAGGTCGAGGACGGCGTCCGGGTGGCCGGGCACCGTGCGGACCAGGCCCCGGGTCAGCACCCGGAGCACGGGGTAGATGGTCTTGAGGTCGCGGACCCGGCCGGTGCGTGCGGCGCCGGTGACGATGCTCGGGCGGACCACGGCCACCGGCAGCCCGTCCGCCGCCGCCTTGCGGACCAGCGTCTCGGCGGCCAGCTTGCTCTTCTCGTAGTCGTTGCCGGGGCGCTGGCCGAGGTCGAGTTCGTCCTCGTACGCGATGCCGTCGCGTTCTCCGCACACGTAGGCGGTGCTGACGTGCACCAGGGGCGTACGGTCCGCCAGGGCGACGCCCAGGACGTGCCGGGTGCCCAGGACGTTGACGCGCTCGTAGCGGCCCGGTGCCAGGCCGAAGTCGGTGACGGCGGCGCAGTGCACGATCCGGTCGGCTCCGGCGGCGAGGCGCCGGCCGTCGGCGTCGAGGCCGAGGCCGGGGCGGGTGATGTCGCCGGTGATCCGGGTGAGCGTGCCCGGAGCGGCGGTGAGTTTTCTGCCGTTGTTGCGGACCAGGTCGCCGTTGCGGTGCAGCACGGCCAGTACGCGGTGTCCTGCGGCGGTGAGCCGGGCGGCGACCTCGGCGCCCACGAAGCCGCTCGCCCCGGTCAGCAGCACGGTCATCGGGTCGGAGGGCGTCATGTCCCCGTGCTTCGGGGCGGAGGCCTGTCGGCCGGGGTGAGGTGTCGGCGGCCGGGAGTCTTCGGACATCGGTGGATCCTCCGTGGGGAACGTCGGACGGGATGCTCGGGGGCCCGGCGCCGTCACGGGGCCTGATGGGGCTGGGCCCCGTTGGCGGTCAGCAGATCGCGGGCCTCCTCGATGGGCAGCTCCGCGCCGAGGTGGGCGCCCAGACGCAGCCAGTCGTGGCCGAGTCGCAGCGTCGCCCGCCAGGTGGACGCGGACTCGAAGGAGAGCGGGAAGGAGTCGGCGCCCACGGCCGCGCGCACCAGGGCGATGAAGCGGCGCAGTTCCGCGCGCAGGGCGTCGCCGTCCCGCGCCGACTCCACGCTCCGCCCCAGGAGTTCGCGGGCGCCCACGCCGATCGGCCCGGAGGCGGCGGGCAGCAGGTCCATCCGGCGTACGAGATCGGTGTCGGCCGGCAGCGGGTTGACACCGTGGGCGCTGAACAGACCGCGCAGCGCCGCGTGCACGGCGCGGCGCGCCGTGAGTTCGGCGACGCGCCGCTGGCCCCGTTGCAGCGCTCCGGTCAGGTCCTCGACGGCGTTCTCGACGACCACGTTGGACCACACCAGGGCCATGGCGGAGGCGGCGAACCGGTCGGCGGGCAGGGGCAGCAGATCGACGGCGCGGGACCCGGTGACGGCCGCGCCGCGCACCGACAGCAGGGGCTGCTCGGCGGAGGGCGGCGGGGTGACCGGGCCGGGCGGGGCGGCGAGGGGCAGTGCGGGCGTGACGGTTCCGCCGCCCTTCCAGGCGAGCCGGACCAGTCCGTAGCGCAGGAAGGCGGCGAGCAGCGGGCCGGGATCCGTGACGCCGGTGGCGGCGCCGTCGGCCAGGACACGGGGCAGGGACCGGCCCAGGACGAGGGAGCGCCACACGCTCGCGGCGTCTTCCCCGAGCGCGAACACGTCGCGCCCGTCGCGGACCACGTGGACACGTTCGCCGGTCTGCCAGGTGGTCACCCGCGGCACGCGGGCCACCGTGAGGCGTTCGGGCCGCCGGGGGACGTCGGTCAGTCCGAGCTCCTCGGCGAAGTCGAGGCAGTCGGTCAGACGGGCGCGGGCGGCCGCCGCGTCGCCGGGCGGGACGGCGGCCGATTCCAGCGCCCAGAAGCGGTCGCGCACGTCCGTCCGCCCCGCCCGGTCGAGCTGCATGGACAGCCACTTGGGTTCGAGATAGGTCTCGCCGAGGCCCGCCGCCCAGGACTTGACGCTCTGCACGAGCGCGGCGCCGGTCCAGTCGGCCGCCTCGTCGCTCTCGCCGAGGCACAGGAGGGCGGTCGCGTGGCGCAGGGACTGCCGGGCCCGGTGCGCCCACCAGTCCGCGGTGATCCGGCGGAACCGCTCCACGGGCAGCAGCGCCTTGACCTCCTCGACGAGGGCGTGGCCGCGCAGCGGGTGGCTGTGCAGGACCCGCTGGCAGCGGTTCAGGAGGTCCTCGGAGAGCCGGCCCGGCCGTCCGGCCTCCCGTTCCACCGCCCTCAGCTGCTCGGCGAGTTGATGCACCGACCGGGTGCGGAGCTCGACCCGTCGGCCGTCCACGAACAGCAGCGTCGGCATGGTCGGCAGGTCGTCGCCGTCGCGGCCGACGAGGAGGAAGTCGATGTCGGAGGAGGGGTTGCCGAACCCCTCCGCTATGGAGCCCTCCAGGGTCACGGCCCACTCGGTGCCGGACGGGAGTCCGGCGAGGGACTTGTCGAGCAGGTCCTGGAGCCGCTCCTCGGTGAGGATCACTGGTGTGTCTCCGTTCGGGGGCTGTCCGGAGCCGCGGCGGGGGCGTCGCCGGGCGCGTCGGCGAGCACGGTGACCGTCCCGGCGGCGCCGTCCACCCGCAGCCTGGCGCCGGTGCGGATCTCGGTCGTGGCGCCCTTGACCTGAACCACCGTCGGGATACCCAACTCCCGTGCCACGACGGCCACATGGGTCAGCGGGCTGCCACGTTCGATGACCAGGGCGGCGGCCGAGGACAGGGCGGTGACCCAGCCGGGGTCGGTGCGGTAGGTGAGCAGGACGCCGCCGCCGATGTCGCGCGGGGTGTCGGTGACGACGGCGGGACCTTCGGCGACTCCGGGGCAGCAGGGGACGCCGGTGAGTTCGCGGGCGCCACCGGGGGCGGCCGGTCCGCCGCTCCAGCCGGCCCGTTCGAGGTTGCCGGACCAGTAGGGCGCGCCGTGGGTGGTGAAGCGGGAGGGGGCGTGCAGTGCGCTGTCGGCGGTCTGTCGCCCGCGCCGCAGGACGACCAGGTCCCGCAGTTCGGTGTGGGCGATCATGCCCTCGTAGGCGCCGCGGATCTCCTCCAGGCGCAGGAAGAAGACGTCGTCCCAGGCGTCGAGGGCACCGGCGCGGGCCAGATCGCGGCCCAGGGCGCGCAGCATGCGTTTGGCCGCTCCGAAGGCGCGGGTGCGGCAGAACCGGAGCCGTTCCCGGTCGGTGAGCGCGGTGCGGGCCTTGCCGCGGACCCGCTCGTAGACCAGGCGGCGCGGCCGGCTCAGATGCGCGTCGAGGTAGGCGTCGGCGTCGCCGCCGCGGTCCGCCGCGCCACTGCCGCCGGTGCCTCCCTCGCCACCGTCGCTGCCGGTGTCCCTGGCCTCGGTGTCCCGCAGTGCCTCGCGCAGCAGTGCGAAGACGCCCTCCGGGCTCTCGTGCAGGTCGGGGACCTCCAGCTTGAGTTCGTCGGGGCTGCGGTAGCCGTAGTCGGCGATGTACGCGTCGACGGCGCGCAGGAAACGGACGTGACCGGCGTCCTGAAGCGCCTGGCGGGCCCCGGAGTCGGGGGTGCGTTCCAGCAGGGCCGCCACCTCGGTGTCGGCGCGCGCCAGGGCGGCCAGCTCGCGCAGCGCCCACACCGGTTCCACGGACTCGACGGCGCGGCCGGGGGCCGCCGCCGCCCAGGTGAACCACTCGGGGGCCTCCGGCAGCCACTTGCGGGTGAGCAGGGCCAGCAGTCCCACGGAGAGCAGGATCGTCGCGTCGAGGGTCTGCATCGGACCCCATTTCTCGATGAGTTCCCGTTGCAGCCGGCGGAATCGGCGGTAGGTCTCGTCACCCGGCAGCGCGTCGTAGTCGACATTGTTGAATACCGCGTACGCACGATAGAAATCTCGATGAAACGTGTTCACCGATTTTCGGATGGTGAGGAATCTCGTGGCGAAGATGACCGTACGCGCCAGTCGGGACACCTGGCCGCGCGGTCCGGTCCGCGGAGTGAACGGATGGAGCGTGTCGGCGAGTTCATCGGAAATGCTCTCGGCGACGCCGAGGGATTTCTCCAGAACGCGCCGGTTGAGCGGGTACAGCGGGGCGAGCCGCACCATGCGGTACCAGTGGAGCAGGTTGTAGTAGACCCGCCCGTGGACGTAGCCGAGCAGGTGCGGGGTCCACTCCTGCACCTCGCGCAGCGCCTTCCCGCGGACCCCGAGGGCGCGGGCGTAGCTGTCGTACACCTTGGCGTAGGTGTCGGCGGCGAAGCTGTACGTGAGCGGGGACACGACCCCGCTGAAGCTCTCGATGATGTTGGAGTTGTCCCAGATCCGCAGGTCCAGCCCCGGCTCGGGGGCGGGGCCCGGGGGCTGGGCGAGGGCCGTGACCGGACGGCTCTGGAGGATCCACAGCCCGTCCTCGGCGATGGCCCACTCGATGTCCTGGGGGATGCCGTAGCAGGCGGCGACCCGGGTGCCCGCCGCGTGCAGCCGGGCCAGCCGGCCGGCGGTCAGGGACAGTTCGGCGCGGTCCCCTTCGGTGACGGGCGACACCCGGCAGCCGGGTCCCGGTCCGGCGTCGTAGCGCTCCCGCTTCTCACCGATCACCGTGGTCAGCGGCTCGCCGGTGACGGCGTCCAGGACGACGGTGTCGGCGTCGACGGCGCCCGAGACCAGCCCCTCCCCCAGTCCGTGGACGGCGCTGACGACCTGCCGGTCGGTGCGTCCGCTCGCCGGGTCGGCGGTGAACAGCACACCGCTGAGCTCGGCGGCCACCATGCGCTGCACGATGACGGCGACACCGCCGGTGTCGATCGCGAGCCGGCGCCGGGCGCGGTAGCGCAGGGAGCGTTCGCAGAACGCGGAGGCCCAGCAGCGGCGGACGTGGGCCACGACCTCGTCGAGGCCGCGCACGTTGAGGAAGCTGTCGAACTGCCCGGCGAAGGAGTGGTGCGGCCCGTCCTCCTGGGCGCCGGACGACCGGACGGCGACGGCTCCCCCGCCGGCCAGCCCGTAGGCCAGTCCGATGGCGTCGGTGAGACGGTCGTCGAGCGGCGCGGCCTCGATCAGTTCGGCGATCTCGGCGGCGATCCGGCCCGCCTTCGGCTCCCAGTCGTCGGCGAGCAGCCGTCTCAGGTGCGCGTCGAGTCCGGCACCGCGGCTGAATTCGGCGAATACGTCCAGGCCGATGACCGACCAGCGCGGTACTTGAAATCCGGACGCGGTCAGCGTGTACAGGTTCTTCCCTTTTCCACCGGCCCATTCGGTGACAAGGGATTCGTCGCTCGACGGTGTGAGGACGTGCAGGGACCGGCGTTCGGATCCCGTGGTGGGCGACAATGCGTTTCCCCTCCGAGGCTGTTGCTCGACCTCGCTCGAATGTTGCACAGCAGGGCCGGTCGAAAAAACTCCCCCGGGCCCCGGTAGGCGCTTTTCGGTCGTCGTCGGATTTTCAAACTCCGGGCTTGTGCCGCTGCGCAGGAGGAACACCGGCCCCACGGCGGGGAACGGGACGATCCGGCCGATTCGGGTCGACCCGCCCCCTGCGGAGCACCGGGGCGCCGCGGCCGGGGCCGAGGGGGCGTCCACGGGGACCACCGGCGGCCACAAAGCCACACGTTCGGACAGCGGGAAGGGTTCGAGCAGAAAGGAAAGCAACAAATATTGACGCAATCGACCAGCGCTTGTAACTTCCGACTCAGTCGCCAGGAAGCCTGAACTCGGCTCTTCCGAGGGCGAGTTGTAGCTCCAACCTCCACCTTGGGAGCACACATGCGCAGAAGAAGATCCGCTCTCCCCTGTCTCGCGCCCTCCTCCGCGGCCGGGCCCGCGGCCCGGCTCCGCCGCGCCCTGCTGTCCGTCGCCGCGGCCCTCGGACTCCTCGTGACCTTCCTGGTCGGCATGCCCGGCGTCGCCCAGGCCGCGGCGTCCCAGCCCTGCGACATCTACGCCGGCGCGGGCACCCCGTGCGTCGCCGCCCACAGCACGACCCGCGCACTCTTCTCGGCGTACAACGGCCCGCTGTACCAGGTCACCCGCGTCTCCGACGGAGCGAGCGCCGACATCGGACTGCTGACGGCCGGCGGGTACGCGAACGCGGCGCAGCAGGACGGCTTCTGCGCCAACACCACGTGCAGCATCTCGAAGGTGTACGACCAGACGTCCCGCCACAACGACCTGTTCCCCGGGCCCGCGGGCACGGCCGGGATGGGTGCCGACCGGGGCGCGGACGCGAGTGAACTGTCCGTCACGGCGGGCGGCCACAAGGTGTACGGGATCTGGATCTCGCCCGGAGTCGGCTACCGCTCGCACGGCGCCGCGTCCGGCGTCGCGGTCAACGGCCAGCCGGAAGGCGCCTACATGGTCGCCAGCGGCACCCATGTGGGCTCCTCCTGCTGCTTCGACTACGGCAACGCCGAGTCCACCCCCGCCGACACCGGCAACGGTCACATGGACGCCGTGTCCATCGCGACCACCTGCTACTTCGCTCCGTGCAGCGGCTCGGGTCCCTGGATCGAGGCCGACATGGAGAACGGCATGTTCCAGGGCGACAACGGCTCCAACACCGCCAACAAGGGCAACAGCAGCACGTACGTGACGGCCGTCCTCAAGAACAACGGGCAGACCACGTACGCGCTGAAGGGAGGCAACGCCCAGTCGGGAGGCCTGACGACCTGGTGGGACGGCGGACTGCCGACACGGGGCGGCTACCGGCCGATGCAGCAGGAGGGCGGGATCATCCTGGGCACGGGCGGTGACAACAGCAACTGGAACATGGGCACGTTCTTCGAGGGCGTCATGGTCGCGGGCTACCCCACCGACGCGGCCGAGAACGCCGTCCAGGCGAACATCGTCTCCGTCGGCTACGCGGGCCAGACCAGCGTCCCCAACGGACCGCAGGGCACCATCGGCGGCCCCGGCGGCCAGTGCGTGGACGTCGCCGCGGACGACACCGGGGTGAACGGCACCGCCGTACAGCTGTGGAACTGCCAGTCGTACGCCGAGGACCAGTTCTGGACGCACCGCGCCGACGGATCGCTCGGCACCATCGGCCGCTGCCTGGACATCATCGGCAACGGCACGGCCAACGGCACCAACGTCGAACTGTGGGACTGCGACGGAGTCGGCGGCCAGAAGTGGGTGCAGCGCGCCGACGGTTCGCTGTTCAACCCGCAGTCGGGCCGCTGCCTCGACTCCCCCAACGGCGCCACGGCCAACGGCACGCGCCTGCGGATCTGGGACTGCAACGGGTCGGCCGCCCAGCGGTTCTCGGTCAACGCGGGCGCACCGATCGCCGGTCCCGGGGGCACCTGCGCCGATGTGGCCGGTGACGACAACGGCTCCAACGCGACCGCCGTCCAGCTCTGGAGCTGCCAGTCGTACGCGGTCGACCAGCACTGGTTCCACAGCTCGGACGGCCGGCTGCACACGCTGGGCCGCTGCCTCGACATCATCGGCAACGGCACCGCCAACGGCACCCAGGTCCAGCTGTGGGACTGCGGGACGGCAGGCGGCCAGGTCTGGCAGCAGCAGGCCGACGGCTCACTGCTCAACCCGCAGTCGGGCCGCTGCCTGGACTCCCCCGACGGTGCCACGGCCAACGGCACCCGGCTCCAGATCTGGGACTGCAACGGAGCCGCCGCGCAGAAGTTCGCCCTGGGCTGACCCCGCCCCACCACCCCTCGCCCCCGCCCGCCCCGGCCTCCACCGCGGCCGCGCCCTCTACGCGGCACGGGCCCTCCACCCCCCCCAGCACACGAAGTGGCTCGCGG